>JAHITR010000083.1 GCA_018817505.1 Candidatus Bipolaricaulota bacterium
AGGTTTGTATGAGGCGTTTTCTTCCCTCGTCCTGTCTGTGACCGTGCCCGAATGGGGGTTGACCATATCGGGCTCACTCCTCCCCACATGGGCGGGCGGCTTCTCGTATCGTGTCAGCTTGAGCTATGAATGGGGAGATACATACTTGCTCCCCAATCGAACTGACAAACCAGAATCTGTGTGCACCGGAGGCGTGTGTTTTTAATCGACTGCCATTGAATTCGCGCTCGCTTTGATCCATAGGACTTCTAAAAACCTGTCGGAGCGAAGACGAGAACAAGCAGGTAGGCGAGGACAGCTACGCCAACTCCAATGGCTATCCAGGTCGAACCTCGTCGTCGTTTGGTCCGTCGCATGAGAGCGCGGCGAAGGCCGTAGAACGTATGCAGGATGAAGGTCCCAATAATCGGCAGGATCAACAGATTGTGCATATCATAGGCCACTCGCCAGGTGATGAGCCCACCCGTCGCTCGGAGGACGAAATCCGGCTTGGTCATTCCGTAACCGCTTGCAATAAACAAGAACAATAGGATGGCAGACAGCCAGGCAGCATATCGATCGATTGTGACAAACACTCGCTCCATTTTGATTTGCCCCTTGGCCAGAGTCTTTCTTCGATCCATTTTCGGCATTGCCTTATCAGTCATCGGACCCTCCCGGAGTGTCGTCTTCGTCGTGTCCTGTGTGGCTCGCATCCATCGCTTCCATCACGCCACCGGAGATGTAGTTGATGGTGATGACGTTGTACCACTTGCTGTGATACGAGATATAGTCGTCTGCCGTCGGATGGAACGAGATCATGGTCATCAGGCCCATGTTCATGAATGGGGCATCTGTAGGCTCGCCCGTATTCAGCGCTCGAGAGAATTCAATGATCGTGACCCCATTTATCTCACTGCCTGCGACCTCAATGAAGCTACGCTCACCGCCATGTTGGCGATCGTCGTAATGCGGGAAGTGAGCATCTCCAGGCGCAACCTGGTCTGACAGAAACGTTTCTTGGATCTCGCCGTCCACATAGCCGATCACCGTGTCGCCATGGATTGTCCCGTTGTTCGGCATGAAGTTCAGGCCAACCCATCCCGTTCCTGGAGCTACCATACCGATATACATCACATCGCCGACTGCTTGCCAGTGCAGCACCATGCCAATCAATTCATCGTGGTACATGTGTCCGTACTCGCCATCGCTAATCACGCCATCAACCTGCGGATTGAAGAGGCCGAGGGCAGCGTCACCGGCTGCGTTTTCACCCAAGGCGGAGATAGCTACCAGGGAAAGAAGCATCAGGGCGAGTGGTATTGCATGCTTGAGCATCGATCCTCCTATTAAATGGACAATACCGTCATATTAAGAAAATTGATTGATGGATTCGTGTGCATCGCATGTTCAGGACGTGAGGGTGAGCGCGGGCAACACTCCTTCGGGTGTGAGTGAGTTGTTGCTTGTCTAGCTCCGCTCTGCTTTTGTATGCTGAGCAGCAAAGGTCCGGGCTGGCGTATCAACTCCCAGCCTGATCATCACCGTTGTATGCAAATAGGGAGAACTATGAGCGGAATCATTGTCTACAGAAGCAGCTACGGCAGCACGAAGCAGTACGCAGATTGGATCCACGAAGAGACGGGCTTTCCGATGTTCGACAGCCGCGACAAGGCCATCCCATGGGATGCAGATACGGTTGTCATTGGATGTCCCGTTCTGGCGAACAAGCCGTTTCTCGTGAGCTGGATGCAAAAGAACTGGGACAAGATGAGCGGCAAGCGGATTGTGTTGTTCACAACTTCGGGTGCCGATCCAGCCTCTGAGCCAGTCAAGGATTGGATTGATAAGGCGCTGCCTGAGAGCATGAAGGGCAAGGTGAAAGTCTTCCCCCTCGCCGGGCGGTTCAACTTCGCGGAGCTAAACGGCATGCACAAGCTAATGATGCGAATCGGGGCTGTGGTGCTGCGAAGCGAAGAGATCAAGAATCAGATCAAGCATCCGGTCGATGGCGTAGCGAGAAAGAGTCTGGCAGAACTGCTCGCGTTCGTGAAGTCGTAGCGCAGAGCAACTCAGCCGCGACAGACGATCAGAGGGAACGACTCGAACCCCGCTATCTCATCTCTGATTGCGGGGCACGCATCGTCTGCTACGACGTCAGCTTCTGCCCCAGTTTGTGAGCCTGCTCAAGATATCGATCAATGCCCACTTTCTCGACACCGCCGGCATACAGTGTGCCAATGAGCTTGGCGTTGAGTGAGTCGCCAATGGTGGACTTGATAAGGCTAGTGGCGTCGTCACAGAACACACGCAGAGCCGGTACGATGATGCCGCTGCTGAGGATGGCAATCGCCTGCCTCTTCACGGGGCTCCGAGGCTCTGGACATCCCTTCACGGGCCAACGACCTGCCTTGGCCATGGTCCAGCAAATGCGCTCCAAGAAGGTCTTGGTCACGGCATTGACGGTTCCCTCGAAGATGGGCACACCGAAGACGTAAGCATCCGCATCAGCCATCGTCGGGAGAATCTCCTGCATATCATCTTGGATAGCACAGTGGGCGATAGGCTTGACTGGATCGTCCTTTCGGCAGACGCCACAGTTGCGGCAATACTGAATATCGCGATCGACGAGTGTGATTTTCTCAATCTGGGCATTGGGGGCCACGCTCTTGACGCCTTCGATCGCACGATCGACGAGTGTGTCGATCGTGCGTGCTTTGCGATAGCTGCCCATGATTGCGACGATCTTCACGTTGCCTCCTGGTGCTCGCCCGTGAGCCGGGATCGCGTTAAACGCTTGGCCCCAAATACCAGAATGACACTGATGGATGCCAACGCAAGTGTCCCTACGGTGAGTAGGTCGCCCCTCATCTCGGCTGCCGCGTTGGCATTGGGCAGCGCAAAGATGATGAATCCGCCGGTGATACTGACATGGGTCAACACCATCATCAGCATGCTGTGCTTGGCGCTGTTATGGATCCACACCATAGGGATCGTTTGCACGATGGGAAGTAGCGCTAACACGAGCAAGATGGGCACTGCATCCCATCCATACTTGGATAAGCCCATATAGTTAATGGGCGCATGCCAGAGCGCCCACACCACGCCGAGCAGGATGGCAGAGCTCAGCGCGTTGTGCTTCCTGAGCAGCTTGGGAAGCATGAATCCTCGCCAGCCGAACTCTTCCATCACTCCTGCCAAGAGCGCGATCGGAAGGGCGAAGGCAAGCTGCCCCAGGATGTCGAGTTGTGAGAGATCCGCACCGAACAGGCCACGAACGAGGACGCTCACACCGATGATCGCAGGGATGAAGAACAGCGAGACAAGATACCAGATTGGATTCACTCGCCATCGCACAGCTCGAGAAAGCAGCTCTCGTACGCCTGCCTTGCCATCGACAAAGCGCGTAAAGATGAATCCGAACACACTCGGACTGGCCACGAAGAACACGAGCGCCACATGCACGAACTGGGGTCCCGCAATCGGATCGACAGGGACAATGGCGATGATCACCGTCATGAGAACCCAGGTCCAAAGGACAATAAAGATTGCGAAACTCAATCCAGGACGCTTCCTGATCAACGCTTTCATGCTGCTCCCCCTTCGCCTTCCTTCCCCGACCATACCATGAGAATATCGCTCCTGCCAATCTGGCGACGACCGATTCATGGCCTTGCGCCGGCTCTGCCTCACGACCAACACAAACGATCGAATCTGTGGGAGGAGACGAGCCGTGCCCACCGTGATTGTCTCTATCTGTGGAATGGGCTAGTGTGTCGTCGAGGTGAATCATGGCGCGATTCTTTCACAAGAGTTCGGAGAAGGCAGGACAGCTGCCCGGTACGCCCGTCTACGTCGGGAGATCCAAGTCTGAGGCCGTGGCTATCGAGACATACGAGTTCGATGGCGAGGCCTTGGATTGTGCTGAGGCCGTGTCATTGGACGACGTACAAGCTCCGCAGGATTCCGACAAGACGTTGTGGGTCAACGTCGATGGCGTTCACGACGTCGATCTCGTGCAAGAGATGGGTACCCGTTTTGGATTGCATCCATTGGCCATAGAAGACATCGCCCACACAGGACAACGGCCGAAAGTAGAGGATTATGGAAGTCATGCGCTTCTCGTACTTCGCATGCTTCGATGGAACGAGTCAGACGACCAGATTGACGACGAGCAGGTTAGCCTCGCCATAGGATCTTCGTGGGTCTTGTCGTTTCAGGAGCGCAAAGGCGATGTCTTTGATCCGATTCGTGATCGACTCAAGACGAATCGAGGACGCATTCGCAAGATGGGCGCAGATTACCTGTTGTATGCACTGGTAGATGCCATTGTCGACCATTACTTCGTGATCCTAGAGACATTGGGAGACCGGATTGAGGTGCTGGGCGAGCATATGGCAGAGGATCCGAACAAGAAGGACCTGACATCCATTCGCCATCTCAAACGAGAGCTGCTGTTCATGCGAAAGTCGGTATGGCCACTGCGCGAAGTGCTCAGTTCGTTGCAGCGGGATGGCGCAGTTTCGATTCACGAGGAGACGGCTCCCTATTTTCGCGACGTCTATGATCACACCATTCAAATCATCGACACCGTAGAGACGTTCCGCGATATGGTTTCGGGGCTGATGGACCTCTATCTCTCCAGCATCAGCAATCGAATGAACGAAGTCATGAAGGTGCTGACGATCATCGCCACCATCTTCATCCCGCTGTCGTTCGTGGCCGGACTCTATGGCATGAATTTTGACTGGATGCCCGAGCTGCACTGGCGTTACGGGTACTTCTGGGCGCTGGGGCTGATGACGTCGATCGGTGGCGGGATGCTTGTCTATTTCAGACGCCGCCATTGGTTTTAAATGCGCGCGAGGGCTGGTGTTTTCAGTCAACCATGAAGCATTCTCACTCTCGTGCCCTGCCAGTCCCTGTCACTCCCACTCCACTTCAGTGACACCTTCGAGGTTGGAGAGGCTATCGACTACGCTCATCGCATCAATGGCAACTCGCGTTCGTAGGCGAAAGGTGACTCGAGTCGTGCGATCCTCACTCCTGGTCATGAGCGAATGTCCGACCACGCGAAAGCCTGCATTCGATAGGACCTCGTGACTCCTCTTCTCCGATACGGCCGTGCTGTTACCTTGTGTCCATACCACAGCCGTGTAGTAGCTCACACTCGGCAATTTCCGCACAACTCTCGCAAGCAGCGTCAACACAGCGACTGACAGTCCAGAGCTAGCGGCCGCAAGCACAAACAGGCCCTGCCCGACAAGAATTCCAATCGTCGCGGCAAACCAAATGCAAGCAGCCGTCGTGAGGCCGCGCACGACGTCATGAGATTTGACGATGACCCCCGCCCCCAGGAAGCCCACTCCGGTCACAATTCCGGCAACGGCCCGCCCGGGATCAACACTTCCGGTAAACGATTCGCCGACCATCATGACCAACGTGGCTCCCATGCACACGAGGATATGCGTCCTGAGACCTGCAGGACGTCCATGCATCTGTCTTTCCAAGCCGATCAGTCCGCCCAACAGGATCGACACAAGCAGCTTCCCAAGAGAAGCAAATTCCAATTCAAACACGAGGTTCCTCCTTAGCCACAGCACGTGTTGCCAAACGAAAACGTAGCCAACCCTACTGCCCTTCGCCTGGGATGATTGCGGCTGGCAATTCGCAATCATTCGTTGTCCGAAGCGTGGCAATGCCGATCGCTGCGGCTACAAGAAAGACGACAGATACGAGTAGTGAAACGTGATAGCCGACCCCCCGGGAGAGCGCCCCGGCGCAGATTCCGGCAGCGGATGTACTGATACCCGCGACAGCAGTATAGCTTCCCAATGCCAATCCGCGGTTTTCAGGCTTCGCAAATCGAGCCGCCAACGCAACGCCGCTCAATTGAAAAACGGCCCACGTGGCTCCGACAAGCATCATAAATGGAAGCACAGCCCACCAGGCAATGTGAACACCCGACCCTAGAGCGACAGCAGCGCCAATGAACAGGGATGACCGAATCAGCAGCGCCCCAACGTGCGCTCGCTCCCCGCCACGGCTTCTCACTCGCTGGATTGCGAACGGATACGTGATCACGATGCCTCCGTGAAGAGCCACATAGCAGAAAAAAACCAGGGAGGCAGAGAACTCAAGCTGTTGCGATAGAACGAAAGGCAGGGGGACAGCAAAGAACGCGATTCCAGTGAACGCGAAGAACGTGCTCAGCAAGAACACGCGAACTCGTCTGCTAAGGGATTTCAGACGGCTTGGAGAAAGCCGGTGGTACAAGTGAAGCGGACTGAACTTCCACGCTTCGGGAAGCAGATTCCCTTCAGCAATGGCAATTCCACGGAAACGCCGTCGAGTGAACGTTGCCGCGACGGGAGTGATCGTTGCCGCGGCAATTCCAGAAGCTACAAACGCAATCAAGGCGAGCAAGCCGAGCAACAGGCTGATTCCCGTTGGAATTGAGGTTCGTGCAAGAGTCCATCCGATAATCGTGCCCCCGAGAATCAAGCCTGACAGCCATCCAAATGCCCCGGACTGATTCAGCGAACCAATGCGCGACTCCCACAGAGTTTCATCTGCCCCCTCAATGACAAGCAATACGGCCACAGAAGCATTGGCAACCCAGAAAAAGCTCAGTGCCGCGTTGTAGACCAGCAGGCCCGCAAAGGACCGCGTCAACGCGAGTCCAACATGAGCGAACCCAACCATCACATAACTCGCGATCACGAAGATCTTCCGCCGATGGGCAGCGTCAGAAAGACGTCCCCAGATGAGACTGCCAACCACTGCAGCCAAACTTCCCAGTGTGGCGGCCAGGCCAAGCTGCTGCGCATCAAGATGAAATCCCAGACTGATCCTCAGTGGAATCAGCACAGAAGACATCCCCATGACGAGGTTCGCCAGAATCAGCGACACGTACCACCGTTGGAATCCCAGAAGCCGCATGCACATCACAGTCCATTCGTGTCAGATGTCAAGCTCTCGCGAACACAATAGGCAACTCAAGCAAGTCGAGCAAGCTCTCTCTCATAGCAGGAAAGCTAGCCCTTGGTATTGTACGGATTTCTTCAGTCATCTTGGGATTCAGGCAGAGGATGCTTGATCAGTTTCCGATGACTATTGATAACCAAAGATGTGGCGGCATGGGCATGCTGCAAACGGGGGCCAAAAAAACAAGCGACCGCTCTGCAGGGCGGTCGCTGTGATTTTTCCATGGTGTTACTTCTTGGTGGGCTTGCTGGGGCCCTTGGTTACGTTCTTCTTGGTCGTCATGTGAGCCACCTCCTTCCCTTGGTTAGGACAGGATGTAATGCGTATATTAATTAAGCCGTCTGGCAAAATTCGCTCCAAAGCCCGAAGTTTCTTCGATATCCTTCTCACTCCTAGGATCCAATCTCTCCAGGTACTGGTTCTGTCGGCCATGCCCTATCAGCCACTCGCCACAACTTGGGCACACTCCAAGATCATCCCTCTCAGGACGAAAACGTATGGCCGTCTTACATGATGGGCAGACCGTCCTTCGATTCGTCCCAGGTCGCGTCTTGTTCATCATTCACTCCTTTGCCTAACTTGTCAATTTCCTAATTGACTAATTTGACAAGCAGCATTATACTTCAATCATTCCCCTTGTCAAGAGGGTCCCTCAAAAGGAGATGGACATGCCAATCAAGACTCACTCGGGCTTCTTCAAACTGCTGTCTTCACGAACAAGAATCAGGATTCTAAGGCTTCTTCTGGAGAACGATGATCTGACGGTCGACAACTTGGCATCGCGTTTGGAAGTCAGCGTCCCCACGATTTCACGTCATCTACAGCTCTTGCGTATTCAGGATCTTGTCACCTACAAGCAGGACGCGCAGATCCGCTATTACCATGTGAACAAGGAAGAGATCATTCGGGGGATCGGCTCGTTCCTCGATGATTTGGGTATCACCCTAACCTAATGGCGGGGCCGGGTTCCCTACGAAGGACATCGTCAGGGCGTTGACCTGCTGTTACACACAATCGTTTATGCAACGCGACGTCTTTTCACTCGGCTTTGTGTTCTCCAAGCCGAAACAGCTTCCCGGGATTGAGAATGCCATGCGGATCAAGCGCATCTTTTATCGCCTTCATGACGCGCAATTCGTCGCGTTTGGATTGCGCGAGAATGTCATTCTTCAGAAAGCCTACGCCATGCTCCCCGCTGACTGCCCCCCCAAGTTCGACCGCCTTGAGCGCGATTTCGGTAAGTAGTTGCCTGCGCTGGACCTCCCACTGCGCATCCGTTCGATCGTTTGGTTTGAGTGGATGGGGATGGATGTTGCCGTCAGCTACGTGGCCAGCGCATGGAATCTCTGCTCGATACTTCTGGGCCATGCCGCGGATGAATCGCATCATGGTCGGAATCTCAGTGGATGGGACAACAAAGTCCCCGCCTTCGACGGTCGGGTCAATCACGCGAAGGGCTTCCAAGCAATTGCGTCGTATTGACCAGATCTTCTCTGAAGCCCATGGATTGTCTGCCACAAAGACTTCGAGTGCACCGGCTTCCATGCACGCTTCACCCACAGGGCGGTAGGTGTCAAGCAGTGACTCCTTGCCGGCTGCCTCGACTTGAATGATCAGGTAGGCCTCTGCGTCGTCAACTTGACTGACAACATTTCCTGTGTACGCCATGGCGTGTCGCAGGGACGCACCATCCATGAATTCGATGGCCACGGGCATACTTTGAGATGCCATGATGGCTCGTGGGACAGCAGCCACTGCGTCCTCAGTTGTGGCAAAGGGCACAAGCAGATCAGCCGTCGGTCCAGGTTGCGGGATCAGTCGAAGGAAAATCTTGGTGATGAGGCCCAATGTGCCTTCAGATCCGACCATCAATCGAAGCAAACTATATCCGCTGGAATCCTTGCGGCGCTTGCCGCCCAGTTGCAGAACCTCACCTGATGCCAGCACGACCTCAAGTCCGAGCACATGGGCATCCGTCGCACCGTACTTGATCACCTTGGCTCCGCCTGCGTTGCAGGCCACATTCCCGCCGATGAAGCTCGATTGAACACTCATCGGATATCCAGCGTAGAACAAGCCATCCTCGGCCACGCGGAGACAAAGGTCGTTGGTGACCACCCCTGGTTCAACCACAGCCACCATATTCTCTGTGTCGATCTCAAGGATCGCGGACATCTTCTCAAACGACAAAACCACACCCCCAAACAGGGGGATGGCCCCCCCCGCCAGTCCACTGCCTGCCCCCCTCGGAGTCAGCGGGATGTGCCGACGATTGCAGTACTCGGCGAGGCGACTGATCTGATCCGTGTTCTGTGGCTTGACGACGATGTCAGGTTTGGCTGAGTGTCCCGACCCTGATTCATCCCTGCTATAGGGGGCCAGTCGATCCGCATCATCGAATAGAATGTTGTTCTCGCCCACAATGCGAGCCAGCGTCATCATGTCTTCGCGGGTCACGGAACTGAATCGATCAACCACCCAATCCTCCTTGTCCGTCTCGCCGCTTCCTCGCGCGCAGCCGATCCAGCCAACGTGGCAGCAAGTCGGCAAGATCCGCGACAAGGCCGACATCGGCCACCTGAAAGATCGGTGCATCAGCATCGCTGTTGATGGCAATGACTCGCTCAGCCGAAGACATACCCGCCAAGTGATTGGGCGATCCGGAAATGCCCAACGCGATGTACGTCGTCGGAGAGACCGATTTGCCACTTAGGCCTACTTGATGCGCATGCGAGGCCCAGCCCAAATCGACAGCACAGCGGGAGGCTCCCACCACACCTCCAAGATGTGCTGCGATTTCAAACAGATCGGAGAAGCGTTTGGCTGTCCGCAGCCCCCGTCCGCCAGCGACAATCAGTTCTGCATCCTGCAAAGAAGACGCCATCGTTAGGTCCTCTTCGAATCCAAGACGGAGGACGCGCGAACCGAGAAGGCTCTCATCGATCGTCTCAACCACGATTTCGCCAACTCTGGAAGGATCTGCAGCCAGCGGGCGACGTGCTTTGGGATGCACAGTCGCCATTTGAGGGCGGTGTTCCGGGGTCTTGATCGTGGCCAACACATTGCCGCCTATGGCGGGTCGTGTCTGAAGCAGCAAACGTTCGTTTGGATCGATACTCAGCCCAGTACAATCGGCCGTTAGTCCCGTATGCAAATGGGCTGCCAAAACAGGCATCAAGGTGCGTCCCATCGTCGTTGCCGCTGCCAACAGGATTTCTGGTTGGTGTTCGCGAACCAGGCTCTCTACGATCCGGGCATAAGGATCAACTCGAAAGGTCAACAATTCGCTGTGCTCAAGGCAGCGAACTCGGTCTGCCCCATGGGCGATTAGGCTCTTGGCTGCGGCTGTGATGCCGGTCCCGACCATGACGCACTCAAGGTAGACGTGAAGGTCATCTGCCAAAGCTCGTCCCCACGCCAACAACTCGTAGGAAACCGGATGAATACGGCCGTTGCGTTGTTCGCCTAGAACCCAAACCCCTCGTGCCACGGTCATGGAGCCCTTCTCAACGAGGTTTCCAGGTGATCCAAGGCAGCCTCCATCCCTTCGTCATTCGCGAGAAACAGCTGGGTATTTCGCTGAAAGGATGGATAGATCACCTTGACCACACGCGTCGGAGATCCAGCCAATCCAAGCAGGGATTTGTCCGCGCCAATGCCCTCGCCATCCAGGACGGTGATGTCCAATTCGTGCGCTCTCACCTTGCCCGCCAACGTCGGCAAGCGTGGTTCATTCAGTTCACGCAGTACGCAGGCCAATACGGGGAGGGGGCATGATACGATCTCCGTGCCTCCTTCAATCGCACGGCAGGCCGTAATCGTCCCTTCGTCCCATGTCAGCCTGTTAACGTAGGTGATGAGGGGCAAGCCGCACAGGGCAGCCACCATCGGCCCGACTTGCCCTGTTTCGCCATCCGTGGCTCGTTCGCCACACAGGACAAGATCAAACGGAAAGAGCCCTCGCAATCCTTGCACAAGCGTGTAGGCAGTGGCCCAGGTATCCGCTCCGGCAAACTCACGTCCGCTGAGCAGGATGCCTTCATCACATCCCATGGCCAAAGCTTCACGAATCGCTGATCGGGCCTGTGATGGTCCCATGGACAGGACGGTAATATGGGTGGTATCAGGAGCGTTGTCCTTGATTCGTACGGCTTGTTCGACTGCGTGAAGATCGAGGGGATTGATCGCCGAATCCATTCCCGTACGTATCATCGTGCCCGTTTCCTCGTTCAAGCGAACAGATTCCGTCGTCGGAACCTGCTTGATGAGCACCACGATACGCGCCAACATTCCCCCCTCTGCAATCCGTGAGAAGACTACGTGGTTTTAAATTCCTCCCACAACTTGGATACAAGCTCCGAGTCCTCCAGGAGGTTAACCGTCGTCATGGCCATGGCCTTGGCTGCAGCGAGCATGGCCTTGGCTCCCCGCTCCGAACCGGATGCTTCTGTGAACTCGCGCGAATGCCCAGCCACGTTGTCTTCGGCGATCTGCACATAGGGATGGATTCCGGGAACCACTTGTGTGACATCGCCCATGTCAGTTGATCCCATAGCATCGTCCCGTTGCGGATTGTGAGGAATGCCGCAATCGATGAGGTGCTTGAGGAACAGCTCTCCGAGAATCTTGTTTGGCTTCATCGCTTTGTAGGAGATCCCCACTTCTGAGAATGTCATCCTCGCGCCCGTGGCCAGTGCGGCTCCTTCTGCGCAATGGCGGAGCTTTTCTAGCAGTTCGTCGCGATAGCCGTTCTCTTGCGCACGAACATAAAACTCAGCTGCCGCGTATTCCGGCACAATGTTCGGCTTGATCCCGCCATGACTGATAATGCCGTGTATCCGCGCACCATCCTTGATGTGCTGGCGAAGCGCGTTGATTCCATTAAAAGTCTGAATCGCTGCGTCCAGCGCATTGATTCCTTTTTCCGGAGACGCCGAGGCATGGGATGGTTTGCCGAAGAACTCAATGTTGACTTCGGTAATGGCCAGACTCCCACGACCGACCATCGTATTGCAGGCAGGATGGAACATCATGGCAACATCGACGTCCTCAAACAGTCCGGCATCGATCATCAGGACCTTGCCTCCGCCACCTTCCTCTGCTGGCGTACCCAAGAAGATAAGCTTGCCTGGGAGCTGGGCTTTCATCGAACCGACAGCCAGCGCTGCGCCCAACCCACCGGCAGCAATAAGATTGTGCCCGCACGCGTGGCCAATTCCTGGCAAGGCGTCGTATTCGCCAAGAATGGCAATCACCGGGCCGTCAGACACTGCGGGATGCACCGCACGGATGGCAGTAGGCAAGCCAGCCACACCCAGTTCAACGTGGAACCCTGCGTTCTTGAGTTCAGTCGCCAACAGCTTGGATGCGAAGACTTCTTCATTCTTCACTTCGGGATGTTCAAAGATCTGTTGGCTGACAACTCGAAGCTGGCTCTCGATTCGATCAACGGCGTCACGAACCTGAGGTTCTCGATTGCTCATAGGGTCTCCTCATTCTCAAGTATTCAACGCCAAACGTAGCGCTGAGGCTACGAGACAATCCAGCGCGTCAATCCAGCAAACCGGCATGTCTTTGCCCGATATCAGTGATATTTCTGTGCAACCGGCAATGACGGCTTCTGCGCCTTTGTCAGCCAGGCGAGCCGTAATGGATGCAGCATGGCGTTGGACTGAGGCACCAGATCCGCCTGCCTTCACGCGGCGGATGATGTCCATCACCAATTCCTGATCCGTTTCATTGGGGGTAATCAGTTGGATGTCTCTCATCGCGCAGGCCGCAGCATACAGCCCTGTTCGGAGCGTTCCTGTGGTCGCGAGCAGGCCAACTTTGTGAACCGTGAGCGCCCGGACGGTCTCCACAATCATGTCTATGAACGGAATATCCACAGCTGAGCGAATCGCGTCTTTGAAGAAGTGCCCTGTGTTGCACGGCATGGTAAGGAAATCAGCCCCAGAAGCAGCCAGTCCGCGGGCCATCGACGCAAGAACTGGGCTAGGATCTGGACCGCTACCGAAGATGGCGTCCGTACGATCAGGAATGTGCGGATTGTTGTCAATGAGAATACGAACATGAGCCTGATCAAAAGCAGCAGGCGTCGCTGCCACCAGGCGTCGAAAGTATTCGATCGTCGCTGCGGGTCCCATGCCCCCAAGAATCCCGATTGTCTTGGTTGGCCTTTGTCCTTTGTATTGGATCATTCGACCTCTATTTCTATTCCGTATTTCGGCGTTTATACGCGATTAGGGCAGACGCAACCAAGCATGGGGGGGCGGTGTCGAGGATGTCCGCGTAGTCAGACAGCGAGAATGCCTCAACCACAGACGGAGCACCCTTGCCGAGCAGACACACAAGCGGAGGGAGAATCTCTCGGTGATCGGCCTTAAGATCGTCCCGGGCCATCACAAACGCATCTTCGACATTCCCCCTTTCAAATGCCAACTCCAGAAGAGTCTCAAGCTGTCTCAGAAAGCTTGATTCTAGGGAACTCGCTGCCCCGTCGTCGCTCTTGGATCCATAGAATGCCCCGTAGTGCACGACATCCGCTGTGGTCACAATCGCCGTTTCATCGTCCCAGTGGTCATACAACCAACGCCCCAACCTCTCAGCAGAATCCAATGAGCTGGTCAGAGGATGCCGTGTCATCCCGACATACATGGGAGTGACTGGCAGCGGATCCAGACGATAGACATCGGCAGCCAAGCGCAGGATGGCATGGAACGTATCCAGCGAGAATTCATCCTTGAGCAAGTTGGCATGATCGAACCGGATTGCCGATTCCGGGGCGTCACCGAGGTCGGTCACAGAGAGCGTCCCAAAAGGCGTCATCACTCGATCGATTGCCGGAAGAAATGCCCCAGATAGGTTCGCATAGGCGGCCTCGCGTTCGGCGTGCGGCGCACAGTCGTCTGCGGCAATCCGGTACAAGGGAACGAGGGATCCGTGCATCACTCCCAAGGTAATGACCCGTTTGAATCCATGTCCATAGAGCCACGATGCGACACGCGTTTGGAGGGGCCCCGAGTAATCGATTGCTGTGTGGGGAAATGACAGAATCATCCGAGGGTCAAACACTCCTGCGGCTGTCGTGTTCTCATCGGCAATCCGTAGCCACTCTACGATCTTGGCCCGTGTCGATGCTTCCCTCAGCTCCGCGTCGTAATACGGTTTCCAATCCATGTCGGGCCAATCCTACGCGCAACCCGAGCGACATGCCAGATAGTGATGCACGCACAAAGACAGGATAGACTGACGTCGAAAGGAGTTCCTATGAAACCCGTTCAAATCGAAGATCTCTTGGACTATCGTTTCCTTTCTTCAGTAGAGATTGCTCCCAGTGGTGACTGGGCCGCGTTCGTGGTCAAGTCCGCGGATGCTGCAAAGAAGGGCTACGATGCCGACATTTACCTCGCCCCACTCGCAGGGGGTGAGGTGCGGCGGCTTACGACTTCGGGCAAGGACGGACCCTTTATCTGGGAGGCAGCGGGAGACGTCATCTTGTTCGCCTCAAAGCGCAAGGAAGACGTCAAGGGAACTGCGCTTTATCGCATACGCATAACGGGAGGGGAAGCCGAATTCGTCGTCGAGCTTCCACACAAAGCTGAAGCGTTTCAGCTGCTCCCGGATGGTCGCATTCTGTTCACTGCACGCGTTCCACTCGACGAAGCGCCGGACCAGGATGATGCAGGAGACTACGAGGTGCTTGAAGAGATTCCGTTCTGGCAGAACAGCAAGGGATTCACCAGCCGAAAGCGCGTTCGCCTGTTCATTTGCGATCCAGCAACGCGAGAGACCAAGACATTGTCAGAGCCCGAGTTGGAGATCCAATCGTTTGATTGCTTGGAGAATCGCCTCACCTACGTTGCACGACGATTCTCAGGCATTGCAGCCACAACCAGCGAATTGTGGCTTCATGATCTCATCTCCGGAGACAGTCAGAGCCTCTCTAGGGACGAACTCGCGTTGAGCGATGCTCGATTTCTGGATCACGAGTCTCTGCTTGTGTTGGCTTCAGACATGGCTCAATACGGACTCAGTCAGAATCGCGAATTGCTGCTTTACAACTTGCCGAATCGCACAAGCCAAAGCCTCACGCCAGGATGGGATCGCTCAGTCGGGAACTCCGTAGCCTCAGATTGCCGTCATGGCGGAGGCCCCACGCTGTGCGTCGATCAGGGATTCGCGTATGTCACCATCACGGAACGAGCGACTTCCAAAGTCGTTCGGATCTCGCGCGATGGAACCATGACCGTCGTCGCTGACCCCAACGGCTCAGTCGATGCGTTTGCAGTGTCTCATGGCCGTATCGTTTGCGCAGAACTCCACGCAGATGCCCTCCACGAGCTGTACATCTATGACGGCGGTTCTTCACGCAAGTTAACCTCACTGAACGAGAATGGCCTGGCCGAGAAGACCGTTTCCATGCCCGAGCCGTTTTCTGTCAAGTCTGGGAACACGACCTTGGATGCGTGGATCGTCAAGCCCACTGCCTTTGACCCGGGCACCAAGTATCCCACAATCCTCACCATTCATGGGGGGCCACGAGGAGCGTATGGCGATGTCTTCTTTCATGAAATGCAATTCTTTGCCGCTCAGGGCTATGTCCTGATCTATACCAACCCTCGTGGATCGTCAGGTCGAGGCAATGACTTCGCCAATTTGCAGGGCAAATATGGCACCATCGACTACGACGATCTGATGTCTGTGGTCGATGCCGCCATTGAGAGGTTCCCATTCATCGATACCGATCGCCTCGGAGTCACCGGGGGATCCTATGGTGGGTTCATGACGAATTGGATCATCGGCCACACGAATCGATTCAAAGCCGCTGTATCCCTGCGTTCGATTGCCAACTGGACGAGCAAGTTCAACACGACGGATATCGGCTATTACTTCAACAAGGACGCCATGGGAACTGATCCCTGGGCCGATGGGGGCGCTGACAAGCTCTGGTGGCATTCGCCATTGAAATACGCAGACAAGGCAGTCACTCCGACACTGTTCATTCACTCGGAACAGGACTATCGCTGCTGGCTTGCTGAAGGCCTTCAAATGTTCACTGCGCTGCGCTATCACGGCGTGGACAGCCGGTTGGTGATGTTTAGGGAAGAGAACCACGAGCTATCACGGTCGGGGAAACCCAAGCATCGTGCACGACGGCTTCAAGAGATGCTCAACTGGTTCAATCGATATCTGAAATCTGAATGAGGTGATCCGATGCAACTGGGTGGCATTCCGCGACTTTCATTGGGCGAGTTTCCGACACCGCTTCAAGAGCTGAAGAATCTAGGCCGCATCTTGGGCGGCCCGCGAGTTTTCGTGAAGCGTGATGATCTGACCGGTCTAGGATTGGGCGGCAACAAGCTGCGCAAGCTGGAATATGCGCTCGCCGAGGCGGCAGCATCGGGGGCGACCGTTGTAATCACCGTCGGGGGTCCCCAGTCCAATCACGTGCGTCTTACCACCGCAGCCTGCAACAAGCTCGGTCTGAAAACCGTCTTGGTCATTCGCGGCAAGTTGCCCGTGAAGCCCTCCGGCAATCTGCTGATCGATCACATTCTTGGGCCTTCGGAAATCCACTACGTCGGAGCCGATGGATTCCCTGCCAAAGGAGAACTGGATCGAGTCGCGGATGAGAAGGCAAATGAGATCGCTGAGCGATTGCGCGCAGAGGGTGAGGTCCCCTATTTCATCCCCAATGGGTGCCGCGCCATCCACGGCGCCATGGGCTATGCCAGCTGTGTCTTGGAGATGGTGAGCCAGTTTAAGGATCGACAACTGGCCCCCACCGCCGTATTCACGGCAATCGGCACATCGAGCACACATACAGGATTGGTTCTTGGCGCCCATTTGTTCACCCAAGATCAACTCAAAATCGTCGGTATTAGCGTAGCCAACGCATCAGGAGGGCTCACTGAGCGAGTCGCGAGACAACTGCAAGAGGCTGTCGATTACTTCAAGCTGGCATCGACCGTGCCCCAAAAGGCCATTGCCATTCTCGACGACTACGTCGGAGATGGGTACGGCATTCCGACGGAAGCCATGAAGGAAGCCGTGCTTCTCACGGCACGATCCGAAGGCGTATTGCTGGACCCCGTGTATACGGGAAAGGCCATGGCAGGATTGATCGATCGCGTGCGCGCTGGCGACTACACCACGGACGATGTCGTCGTGCTATTGCACACAGGGGGAACCCCCGCGCTGTTCGCCGATACGCAAATTGACACGTTCATTGATGCATCCAGCGGGACAGATAATCCATGAAAGACCGGATCAACATCCGTCGACTCGAACATTCAGACAGCGATCTCGGAAGCCAGACGATTCGCACCGTCAAGCACGCCGATCCCCTGGATGAAACGACGTCGTTCACCCAAGACAACATGAAGCAGTGGCTGGAGAATCCCTCCCATGTCCTTATTGTCGCGAGTCAGGATCAAGTCGGCATTGGTTTTGCTCTTGGGTACCTCCTGAATCGGATCGACCCACCTCGTCCTATGCTTTGCTTCTATGAGTTGGAGGTCGCTCCAGCATATCGCGGGCGTGGCATCGGCAAACGACTGGTTGAAGCCATGAAACTCGTGGCGCGTGACGCTCAGGCGATCAAGATGTGGGTCCAAGCCAATGGAGATAACCAAGCGGCACGCGAACTGTATCAACGGTGCGGTGGCATTGAGAGTGCGGTCCCTGACTACATCTATGTGTGGCCTGAATGGGCTGTCAACGGCTAGGTAGACCGATTCTACTTGCAGTCGTCAAGAGCAAAGAGCAAAAGGAGAGGCCTGAGCCTCCCCTCTTGCCATGCACCGGGTGGTGCTAGCTGTCTGTACGATTATCTTGCCATATGTCCGGATGCCTCACCCTGGAACTGGTTCCCAAATCAGAGGACAACGAGCCATGGCAGGGGGGACACAACTCCTATTTTAGACCGTATCTTGAGTGCGCGATTTCGCCACAACAACGAAGAAGGGGAAGCCAAGATGGCTTCCCCTTCATGGCGTTGTTCCCATTCCGCGACTATTTCTCAGCAAGAAAAGCATGCATCGCAACTGCTGCACGCTTGCCCGCACCCATCGCCTCAATCACCGTGGCAGCGCCCGTGACAATGTCTCCGCCAGCATAGACGCCGGGGATACTGGTCAGCCCAGTTTCTGGGTCAGCGACAATGCTTCCCCAACGGTTCAGATCAAGATTGGGCGTGCTCTGTGGAATGAGGGGATGGGGCCCGTTTCCGATAGCAATGACAACTGTCTCCGCCTCGATCTCGAATTCCGAACCCTCAATCGGAACCGGGCGCCGACGGCCCGAGTCGTCTGGCTCGCCTAGTTCCATCTTGATGCAACGAATGGCCCTTAGGTTTCCGTTCTCACCGATGAACTCGATGGGATTGGTCAGCAACTGAAACTGAATTCCCTCTTCTTTGGCATGGTGAACTTCCTCACCACGAGCAGGGAGCTCATCCTCTGATCGGCGATAAACGATGAACGACTCTTTGGCCCCCAACCGGAGCGCAGTTCGGGACGAATCCATGGCTACGTTGCCGCCGCCGACCGTGACAACCCGCTTCCCGACCTTGATCGGGGTGTCGTATTCCGGGAATCGGTACGCCTTCATGAGGTTGGTTCGCGTCAGGAACTCATTGGCCGAGAACACGCCGTTGAGACTCTCGCCAGGCACACCGAGAAATCGCGGAAGCCCGGCACCCGTTCCGATGAACACGCTATCGTAGTCACCGTCAAGCAGATCCTGAACGGTCTGCGTGCGTCCGATGACCTTATTCACCTTGACTTCCACCCCCATCTCGCAGAGGGCGCTAATCTCCCGCTGAACGATGTGCTTGGGAAGTCGGAATTCCGGGATTCCGTACATCAGGACACCTCCGGCCACATGAAGCAGCTCGAAGATTGTGACCGAGTGGCCGCGCCGCCGCATTTCTCCGGCTACAGTCAACCCGGCAGGACCGGCACCAATGACGGCAATGCGCTTGCCGGTATCCGGCTCAATGTTCGCGTAGCGGGTCTCGTTCTCGGCCTCCCAATCGGCGCAAAAGCGCTCCAGTCGTCCGATGGCTACTGGCTCGAAACGCCCGGCCAGCGTACATACACCCTGGCACTGATTCTCTTGCGGACAAACGCGACCACACACTGCAGGAAGCGAGTTGTCTGTCTTGATCACTGAAATGGCTTGTCCAAATTCGCGGTTCTTGACGTGTTCAATGAATTTGGGGATGTCAATACCGACAGGACACCCCTTGACGCACGGCTCATGCGGGCATTGAAGGCACCTCTCCGCTTCTTGAACGGCTTCGTCTGGCGAATAGCCGAGGGGGACTTCGTTGAAGTTGTGGACGCGCTCGGCAGCTGGTTGCTCGCGCATCGGTGTCTGTTTCGCATGGATCACTTCTCCACCCCTTCAGCCTGCTTGGCCATATAAGCATCCATGGAACATGACTCCTCATCGTGATAGTAGCCTTGTCGCAACATGAGCAGATCGAAGTCGACCTGATGCCCGTCGAATTCGGGACCATCGACGCAAGCGAATTTCGCCACGCCTCCCACGTTCACGCGACATCCGCCACACATACCCGTTCCGTCGATCATGACGGAGTTCAAGCTAACGATTGTTGGTACTGCAAACGGGCGCGTGATGTCAGCACAAACCTTCATCATGATGGCCGGGCCAATGGACCAGACACGGTCGATCTTTCGTCCAGATTCAAGAATCTGCTTGAGCGGATCGGAGACGAATCCCTGCTTGCCGTAGGATCCATCATTGGTCATGATGATCAATTCGTCACAGGATGAGGCAAACTCCTCTTCATAGAACATCAGGTCACGACTGCGATATCCGATGATCCCGATCACCGTATTCCCAGCTGCCTTGAGCGCTCTTACAATCGGGTAAAGAGGGGCAATGCCTACGCCTCCGCCCACACAGACTACGGTTCCGTAATTCTCTATCTCAGTCGCCTCGCCAAGTGGTCCAGCGAAATCGAGGATGCTGTCTCCCTCGTGGAATTGTTCACCCATCTCTCGGGTGCTCTTTCCCACTTCCTGGATGACCAAAGTTACGCCGCCCGTTTCGGGATCGACGTTCACGATGGTCAGCGGAATCCGCTCGCCTTTCTCGTGCAGCCTCAGTACGATGAACTGGCCTGCCTTTCCCACCCGAGCGATGTCAGGTGCTTCAATCACATACTCGCGTATGCCGGGTCCAAGCGTTCGCTTCGTGAGAATCTTGTACACGATGGTTGCTCCTCCTGACTACACAAATCGGCCCTTGGTGCCGGCCGGCGCCGCATTATCGTTCACCTGCCATGGGGTCTCAACTTCTTGATCAACCGCAATTTGCGTACAATGGCTCCTTATGACCCAGCGCTACTACATCGAGACCGATGGCAGAATCTTCCTCGTCTCGCGAGATGGACGCCTTGATTTGCCCATAAAGAGCGAAATCCCCTTCGAATTCGAGATTGTTGCTCCGCTGGCTCCGTGTTCAGAGGTCGTGTTCTGTGTACCAAATCTCACGGCCCACCCATCTCATTGGATGAGCAAGGACGTTGTGCCTGTGGATCCCAACGTTACGCCTTGCGTTCGCGAAGCCGTTCATGCGACCATGCCCCGCGTGGTGACCGAAGGCGTCGTTGTCCAGAACGATTCGGTCCTGCTGCTCAAGGGAAGCCGAGGCCTAACCAAGGATCTTTGGACACTGCCCGGGGGATTCATTCGATTCGGAGAGGGGCCAGTCGATGGATTGCTTCGCGAAATCCGAGAGGAACTCCGCGTAGACGCGGAAATTGAGGATCTACTGGCTGTCCACTCCAAATTGGGTGACCATACGCTGCTTCATTGGACCGAATTCTTCTATCGAGTCACACTGCTCGGTGAGGTTTCTCCAGATCCGGATGAGATTGCCGAAGCTCGATTCTTCGAACTCGACAAGGGGGCCAGGCTCTTGGCCGACCCCCTGATGCGCGAGGTGATCGAGTCTCTCAGCGCAGGACGATTGCGCCTAGAGTAGATCCATCTGAATGGACAGCTGTATGTCAACGCTCCATTCCAGGTAATACGGTCTGTACTCAAGGAACACGCCTGCAACCACATTGGCCGTATCTACAGGGGAGAGCACGAATTCCAAAACAATCCGATGCGTATCTGTGGGCAAACCTGCCCAGGTTTCTCGGGCAAAATCGTACGTCGCGTTGGCAGACAAGAAGCTGGAGATGAAATAGTCGTACGAGCCTTTGAGGTCGATGCGGTGCGTCGTCAGGATATCGGGAGAGCCCGAGAATGATCCCTGCATCAGTAGCTGCGCTGTGGGCGTCGTGGCCAATGCATAGTTGAAGGCTCCCGAGAACAGAAGGTCATTGCCGCCGCCTGAGGGATCGAGCAATTCATACCCCAATCCAATCTTCAGATCCCATCCGCAGTAGCGAGAAAAACCTTCTTCACGAATGAACCGGGTAATCTCGGAAATATCCAAGGCATCTAGGCCGCCCAATCGAACCAATCCTGAGTTCTCTATCACCTCTTGGATCACGGCCAGCAACTCGGCCAATGATTCGTAGGATGCTGAACTTCCGATCTCCCGAGCTAGAATCTCAAGATCAACAGGGTGCAGATCATGACTGAGCGAACCTCGATCGACCAAGTAGTCGTTAATCCGCATCGCCTTCGCCAACGGGGTGACATCCGCGAATCGCCCTGTTCCGATGCCCAGATTGAATGCCAACCCAAGCTTCTGGAAGGACGAAGAGCTTTGAGACCTGGCTCCGGCAAAGGCAAACAAGTTCTCTTCAGTCGAGAAGTACCGCTTATAGTTACCGTCTGCATTGATCTCATAGGTCGTCAGACTGTCAGCTGTCACGGTCATGTCATTGGCAAATGAGATGTCAAACCCATACTCGGGAATGTCGAACAACCGCACATACTCCACGCCAAGTTGCCCCTGATTGATGTCGCGATTCTCTAGTCCGTAGGGATCATTGTGGTATTGATACGAGAAGTTCAGCATCAAATTGGAGAGGTCCGTTTTCGGGGACCGGTAGTCGCAAAGAGGAACAGCCACTCCTGTCCATGTAAGGGCACACAGTGCCAGCAACACAATGGCAATAGACCGGCGCATCAAGATCACCTCGACCTAACCGTATCCCGAAGCGAACAAAGATCCATTGAATCGTTCCTGTGTGGGGGTGCCTGTTGTCCAACTTGGGAAAGACGGACTCCGAAATGATGCGGATCAAACCCTATAGCCAGTCAGGGAACAATGGAAGCTGGCGCGCGATGGATTCCACGATACCGCCCAACCCTACGCCCAGGAGGCGAATCCCCCCTTCGTTGAGAGGCACACGATTCCTGAGCAGGTCTAGGGCCAGAGATTCAATCACTTCAGGCGCATCCGTCCCCGTATCTAACTGCGTTTGCCGAGTAATGGTCTTGAAATTGGGATAGCGAACCTTGACCCGCACGACACGGCAAATCAGATTCTCGGCCCGTAGCGATTGGGCGACCTGCTGCACGAGACGGCACACCTCCAATTCCATCTCCTCAAGATCATCGACATCAAATGCATACGTCGTCTCGCGCGAGATCGATTTGGAGTCAACTTCACCCGAAAGCGGAGTCTCATCAATTCCCATGGCCAATTGCTGCAACCGTCGCCCCGACGCTCCCAATTCCCTAACCAACAAGTCTGCGGGAGCCAACCTGAGATCCCTCACACGGAGCAGGCCAAGGCTGGTCAGCCGTTTGGCCGTCACCTTGCCGACTCCCCAGATCTGCGCCACGGGCAGAGGGTCCAGGATTTCGCGGATCTGGTCAGGATCAATCACTTTGAATCCGTTGGGCTTGTCCATTTCGGATCCCAATTTGGAAAGAAAGCGATTGGGCGCCAATCCAACGGAGCAGGTGAGTTTCGTTTCAGCTTGAACGTCTCGCTTGATGGTCTTTGCTGTCTGATGAATGGCCTCAAAACTGGGGCCGCGTTCCGAGAGATCAAAAAAGGCTTCGTCAAGAGAAATCGTTTCGATCGTCGGGCAAAAGCGTTTCAAGATCGTTCGGACGTGCTCGGAGATCTCACGATAGCGGTGAAAACGCGGCATCACATAGATCCCCTCAGGACAGAGCCTTCTGGCTACAGCCGTCGGCAGCGAACTGTGCACGCCATAGGGGCGAGCTTCGTAGGACGCCGTAGATACGACACCGCGCGGCCCGAGGCCTCCAACAATGACTGGCAGCCCACGGTACTCAGGATGATCCAGCTGTTCCACAGCCGCAAAGAACGCATCCATATCCAGATGCCCTATCCATCGCTCAACCGGTACATTCACAGAAGGATTCCTAGACGGCATAGGGCCTCCGCAGTTGGGCCGTGACCCAGGTTGTTGATAATTCGATAGGCAGCAGGCCCGTATTCAGGGCTGTGATGTCCGATGTCATCCGTAGGTTGCACGCACGCGAGTTGTTCGAACGAAAATGGAATCTCATTCGCACGCGCACTGTGCAAGATCATCGCCCAAGCCCATTCATAGGATTCGCGGTGACCGGCCTTCAGCGGCTGGGCCAGAAGGAGTCGCGACAGATCGTAGTGCGACAGTCCCATCCCTTTGCAGGGGCCCAAGTGGAGCCGTGCGACCTTGCTGAGCGGGTGAATGCGCTGAAGAACGGTCCCATCCAATGCTGCACCCGTCAACCCATCCCATTCCATGGCCAAATCCCTGACGAAATTGTCGGAACTTCTCAACAGATGATCACACCCGAAACAGGCTTGGTAGACCAGTTTCTGCAAATCGCGAGCGGTCATGAGAGAATGCCGCTGGTATTCATCCGCGATGATGCCGGGCCATGTTCGTTGCGCTTGCCCTTTGTCACTCATAGTCATGAGGATAGAATCGACTGAAATGCAGATCAAGGAACGCGTGGCAATCACCGGTCGTCCGGGGGTCGGGAAGACGACGCTCATCGAGCGCGTCATCGAGTCTTTGCCTTTGTCTGCGGGCGGCATCGTTGGCAAAGAGATTCTTGTGTGCGGCCACCGCGTAGGCTTCAGTCTCATCGATGTGGCCACCGGCCAGGAAGGCATCCTTGCCCACATTCATCAGCGAATAGGCCCCCAGATCGGAAAATACACGGTTAATCTGGACACACTTCATCGTCTTGCCATCCCGGCCATTTATTCCGCGATTCAATCGAAGGACTTGGTTATCATCGATGAATTCGCACCCATGGAACTGGTGTCGATCGATTTTATTCCCGCGGTTGAAGCTGCATTGGCGTCGGACAAGCCACTCATCATTGCCACACATGCGACCCTGGACCACCCGCTTGTTCATCGGATTCGTCAGGAACTGAAGCTATTCCGCGTGAAGCTTAGCAACCGGGATCGTCTGGTCGCCGAAGTGTGTGACTATCTCAGCGGTCGCTAGATAGGTTCAAACCTCGCGCGAACAAAAGGCGAGTCGCTTCACAACGAACTTGGCTCAGATGAGGGGCCCCAGATCTCTGCCGGAACCGTCATCGCTGCATAGATGTATCGAGTGGACACGTCGCGCGCGTTTTGTTCGAACTATCTGGCAACTTTGCTCAATGCCTGCCGGGTTGCTGCCACCAGGCCATCGACATCGAGCCCGTAGTGAGCCAGCAATGCGTCCGCATTGCCTGATTGGCCAAACCGGTCGTCGACGCCCACGCGAACAACGGGAGTGGGAAGCTCTTCGGACAGCAGTTCACAGATGGCACTTCCCAGTCCATTGGCGATCTGGTGCTCTTCGACCGTCACAACCACGCCCGTCTTCGTTGCAGAAGCCAAGATCGTGTCACGATCCAGCGGCTTGATCGTCGAGACATTGAGCACTTCGGCAGCGATGCCACTGGCAGCAAGCACTTCACGTGCTTCCAGGGCGACTGACACCATCAAGCCGCAGGCGGCGATGGTCACATCTGCACCTTGAGCCAAGATCTCGGCCTTGCCGAACTCGAAGGCGTGATTTTCGTCATGAATCACTGGGAACGGGGAGCGAGCCAACCGCACATACACTGGACCTTCATCGAAGGATGCGACAAACCGAATGGCACTGGATGCTTCGATCGCGTCGGCAGGAACGATCACGCTCATATTGGGGAGCACGCGCATGTTGGCAATATCTTCCAACATCTGATGGCTGGCGCCATCTTCACCGACGGTCAGGCCAGCATGCGTCGCCACAATGCGAACCGGGGTCTTTGGATAGGCCACGACTTGGCGAATTTGCTCCCACACTTTGCCCGTAGCGAACATGGCAAACGTCGACACGAAGGGACGAAATCCGGACAGAGCTAAACCTGCCGCCGTTCCAATCATGTTCGCTTCTGCCACACCCATATTGAAGAAGCGATCCGGATGTTGGGCTGCAAACGCGTCTGTCTTCGTCGATCCTGCCAGATCCGCCGTCAGCACAACGATTCGAGGATCCTCGTAGCCCAACTTGGCGAGTGTTTCGCCATACGCATCACGGGTTCCGCGCATTGTAGTGAACATTATCGGGGGACTCCTTCCCAGTCTTTGAGAAATCGCTGGATGCCCAAGTCAGTCAGTGGATGATTGAACGCTTTCTTGAGCACGTCATACGGGACTGTGGCGATGTCAGCCCCCATCAGTGCGGAATCGAGCAAATGCCGTGGATGACGCACACTGGCCACCAGGATCTCCGTGGGGAAGACGTAGTTCTCGTAGCATTCACGAATCTCTGCGATCAGCCCCATGCCATCTGCGCCAATGTCGTCCAATCGCCCGACAAATGGAGACACAAATGTGGCGCCACACTTGGCAGCCATCATCGCTTGATTGGCGGAAAACACGAGCGTGACGTTGGTACGAATGCCTTCGTTCGTCAGGATTTGGACGGCTTTCATTCCAGATTCTGTCATCGGAATCTTGATGACGATGTTGTCGTGAATGGAAGCGAGTTCCTTGCCTTCAGCAACCATCTCATCAGTCTTCAATCCAATGACTTCGGCGCTCACTGGGCCATCAACAAGTTCACAAATCTCGGCGATAATGTCACGAAATGGCCGACTCTCTTTGGCAACCAACGATGGATTGGTCGTTACGCCGTCCACCAACCACGCCATGTCCCGAATCTCTGAAATGTTTGCGGTGTCAATGAAAAGCTTCACGGACCCTCCTTCTCACGATGGAATCTTGTCCTTCTAGTGTATCCATACGAGATGGAAAGCACCATTTCCCGTGCGCGCCAAGTTGCGTGAGACAGAGTCCCCGGCTACCGTTTGTGCATCATGACGAAAACAGACTTGGCGATCATTGGCGGAGGTCCTGGAGGTTACGTCTGTGCCATTCGTGCCGCACAACTGGGATTGGAAGTCACCCTTGTCGAAGAGAAGGCGCTGGGAGGGACGTGCCTCAATTGGGGCTGCATTCCCACCAAGGCTTTGTTTTCAGCCACCAAGCTGCTCTCGCAAGCAGCAGAGGCCCAAACCATCGGAATCACCTACGCTTCTCCCTCCATTGATCTTAAAAAACTGGCGTCCTGGAAGGACCAAGTCGTGGGCACGCTCGTTGGCGGCATTGAGACATTGATGAGCAAAAGCAGCATCGACGTCATTCGCGCACGTGGCACGTTGGCAGGCGACGGTCGTGTTGCGCTGTCCACTGGCGCAGAGCTGTCTGCCGATCACATTGTCATCGCCACGGGTTCGGATACGGTCCAGATCCCGACATTCCCGTTTGATCATCCTGCAATCTGGTCATCGGACGATGCCCTTGCGCTCACGGAGATCCCCGAGAGGCTGGCCATCATCGGCGGAGGCGTTATCGGCTTGGAATTGGCCACCATCTACAATCGTTTGGGCTCGCGTGTCCTCGTGATCGAACTTCTTCCTGAGGTCTTGTCCACCGTGGATCTTGATCGCCGTACGATCTCGACACTCAAGCATTCATTGGCAAAGAACGGGATCAATGTGCTGACGAATACGGCTGCAGAAAGCTTCAAACAACAGGGAGAGGACGTTATCTTGCGGACCGCAGACGGGACAGAGCATGTCGTGGATCGCATTCTCGTTGCAGTGGGGCGACGGCCGAAAACTCAAGATCTTGGCTTAGCGGCCTGCGGCGTGGAAGTGGACAAGCGTGGGTTCATCCGCGTCGATGATGCGCTTCAGACAACGGCACCTCACATCTATGCCATTGGCGATGCCGTACTGGGGCCCATGCTAGCACACAAAGCGTCATCAGATGGCATTCGAGTGGCCGAGACTTTGGCTGGGAACGCATCACATGCCCTCGACTTCGACTTCGTTCCACAAGCCATCTTCACAGATCCGGAAATCGCCTCTGTCGGACTTTCGGAAGCCAAGGCCAAGGCATCAGGGCAGGAGATTCTGATCGGACGATTCCCATTCGCTGCCCTTGGGAAAGCCTTGGGAATGCGCGAGCCAGAAGGCTTCTTCCAAATCATTGCCGATAGCGAGAACCACAGAATTCTTGGCGTGCAGATCATTGGTGCCGAAGCGTCTGACCTCATCTCAGAGGCAGCAGTTGCCGTGCACAGCGATTTGACACTTGAGGCCATTGCCGATGCGATTCATCCGCATCCGACCCTTCCCGAAGGATTGAAGGAGGCAGCAGAAAATGCCTTGGGAAGGGCTATTCATACCGTCAATCGCTAGCCATTGAGCCTTGGGGTTCGCTAGCCAGTCCCACGTCGGCATTGCCTTGAGGCAAGTCATTACCATGTTCTTCGATCCTTCGAAATGCGGGGATGAACAGGCTGGTCACAGCGACTCCCATGCAAATGATGCCGGCAACCTTGAAGAGGAAGGGTATGCCCATCGAATCGCCTATAGGACCGGCAATCGCCAAGCCAATGGGTGTGGTAAGTGAGAACAGGCTTCCCAACAACCCAAACACACGCCCCTGCATTTCCGGCGGCACCGTGGCTTGCATGATGGCGGCAATGGGAGCGTCTGTTAGGGAAATGGCGAACCCAATCAGGAACACGCATACCATTCCCAGCCAAAACAGGTTCGCAGGTGTCAGTCCCAGTACCAGGGCGGCGGCACCCAAGCCCAGCATGCCAAGAAGAATCGTATAGACCTTCTTCTTGAAGCCTCCCCAGAGACTCAGCAGAAGGCCACCCAATAGCATGCCCACGCCAACGCACACGCTAAAGGCGCTGTATTCGGCAGCGTCACCGCCGAAGTGATTGCGAACCAGTAGCGGGAATAGCGAGAAGGCAGGCATTAGGACGATCTTGAGAACGGATGCACCGGCGAGCAGAACGAGCATGCCTGGCCAGTGCAGAACAAATCGTAGACCATCACGAGCATTGCTGATGAATGAGCTCGTTTTGATGGCTGCGATATGTTCTTCCTTCGGCTGGGGGATGACAATGAATAGCAGCGGAATCACCGCAAAAGCGGCTGTCGCTACATCGAACAACATGACGCCGTGCAACGGCATAAGAGCCAACAACAAGGCTCCCAGCGGGGCACCAACCAAGTTAAGCAATCCGTGAATCGTCTGGTTCAGGCCGCTGATTCGTGTGTAGTGTTTCTGTGGAACCATCAAGGTCGTGGAAGCAGCCATCGCCGGACTATGGAACGTTTCACCAAAGGATCGCGCCAGCATCACGATGTAGACGTGCCATACTTGCATCGATCCAGACCAAAACAGGAACGCCAGCCACAGCCCCACCAGCGCGATGAACGAGTCAGCCACGATCATGACCACACGACGATTCCACCGATCGACCAATGCACCAACGAAAGGCCCCAGAAGAATAATGGGCAAGAAGGCCACCAGCGATGCCGTTGCCAAGACAGTGGCTGAGCCCGTTTCAAGTGTGAGCCACCAAACCAACGCAAATTGAGCTGCCCGGCTTCCGACAATCGACAGTTGCTGCCCTGTCCATATCGTAAAGAATGGGGCCATCCACTTTCTGTTGCCCACTTCCACGGTGTCTCCTTCTTGTCTGTGCTCTTTCTGTAGATTGCCAGATGGGCCGATGCCGAGGCACCGACCCTCTGGCATGCGCTACTTGGCGGCTACATTCACGTGATCTACGGCAATCGCTGGGCAGAGGAGTTTGCCATAGACCCATTCCGCAGTGTCGCCGAGTCCGATGAGCTGATCACGCAACAACTCATAGCAATTGCCGGCCAGCATGACGTTCTTCACCCGCCCAACAATCCGGCCATTCTCGATAGCAAAGGCGGCAGCGACGTTGTTTGAGAAATCGCCAGCATTCAAATTGCCTTGACCTAGACCAAGCACGCCATCGACAAGCAATCCTTTCTTGATTCCGCGAATGAGTTCGGCTTCAGACGCGTCACCCGCTCCCACGACGAGGCTGCTGATGGTTGAACTGGGACTGGGTCGAAAACTGCTTGCCCCGATCAGCCCCCCCTTGTACCCATTGCCCGTGGAAGCCACACCGGCTTGTTGGGCCGTTCTCAGATCGTAATAAAATCCGCTCAACTGGCCTTCGTCAATCAGTGAAGTCGTCTGCGTGGGCACGCCTTCATCATCAAAGGACCCCGCGGATGCTCCCCTCACGCATCGGCCGTCATCCACCAGATTCAATCGAGAATCGAACAAACCCTGGCCAAGTTTCTCAGTCAAAGGCGACAGCTTCAGCAGTACGGACTTTCCATTCAATCCCATCATCAGCGGAAGAAGCAGAGCGAGGGTGCCAGAAGGCGTGAACACCACCGGCAACGAGCCGCTCGGAGCCGAAACGACATCACGTCCCCATTCCAAGAGCCGTCGTATCCGCTGGGTCAGATCCTCAATGCACACGTCGCCCAAGGCTCGCACATGATGGCTGTCAGCCACTGTGAAGATGTCGCCGGACTGGGCTCTCGTCGCTTCAATCCCGATCTCAATTGAGGAACGGGTCTCTTCAGTATCCAAACCATTGGAATTGGCAATGCGAATATGATCCGTCATCATCTCGACAGACACGCCAACCTCAAGGTTGCTGCCGTCTGCAAGCAATCGCTTCTGGATTGCCGCGCCAATCGCCACCAGTTGCTCTGCAGATGGCGGCGTTGCTTGTGAATCGTGCAGGCCGACCAGTCGCTCAATTGCGGTGTCAGGGAATGTCAGATCCGTAACGTCGCCATAGGCAGCTGTCGCCACCGCCGCTTCCACCACGGCCTCAGGACGGGCGAGATCCGTCGATGTCGAGTATCCCAATCGCCCCTCACAGAGAACGCGAAGCGCAACTCCCTCGGTCTGCTTGGTTTTGATGACGCTCAGTCCTTCAGGATCGAACACAACGGGAAGGACTTTGCGTTGCAGATGATAAACATCTGCCTGATCAACTCTGTCGCGTGTCCTTTCTAGCAGTGGGTGCATTATTTGCCTCCAATCGTGACATTGCGAATTCGGATGTGGGGAGCACCTACAGTCACGGGCAGCGGGAACTGCCCTCCCTTTCCACAGCCGCCCACACCCCCAGAGATGACGCGATCATTGCCAATAGCGTCGATCGAGCGCATCGTCTCGAATAGATTCCCGCTGAGGACAACATTGCGCACGAGGTCGCCAATTTCACCGTTCACGATTTCGTAGGCATAGGCAGCAGAAAACGAGAATTGCTCGAACTCCGTTTGACCACCATAGGCATCCAAAGCATAAATGCCACGTTCGACATCCTTGATCATGTCATCAAATGAGATCGGCCCATTCTCGATGTAGGTGTTTCGCATGCGCACAATCGGCTCATGTTCATAGCTGACAGCGCGTGCATTCCCAGTGGGCTGAGCGCCCATCTTGGCAGCGGTCTCACGGGAGTGAAGCAGGGAATGGAGGTGGCCATTCTTCACAAGTGTCGTTTTAGCTCGCTTCACGCCCTCATCATCATAAGGAACATTGCCGCGTTCTCCGGCAAAAAAACCAGCATCAATCACCTGGAGCTCTGGCGGTCCGAATTCGTTTCCCAAAGCCATGATCTCCGCGAGGCGCGGGTTCTTGAACAGAAAGTCGGCTTCGCAAAAGTGCCCGAACGCTTCATGAATGAAGACCCCAGCGAGCCGTGGATCCAATAGGACCGTATGTTGTCCGCCTGGCACCGGCTTCGCATTCAGCATGGCCACTGCACGCTGAGCAGCCATGCGTGCTTGATCTTCCATCCCCTGAACCCACTCAAATCCACCTGCCTTTCCCACGTACTCCATGCCCTGCTGAATATCTCCTTTCCCATCGCTGGCAGCTGCTCCAAGCATCATGGTGATGTCCGGGAGCTCCTGAACGAGATAGGTTCCTTCAGAGTTGGCATAGGTAATTTCAGAGAATCGATCAACATACTGGACTTGGGTTGAGACGATCTTGTCCGATTCTTTCATGATGAGCGTGTTGTAAGAGAGAGTCAGATCGACCTTCTCTCTCAGAGGCACGTTCCGAAAATCATGTTCCAATTCGACTCGAACCTCATCCTGCACCGTCGGAACATCGGCCAGGATGACAGGTTGACTGGCCGTTTCTCCAACCACAGCCGCCATCTGCGTCGCCTCGCGAATATGCTCCGCAATTTTGGAAGTATCATTGAAAACAGAAATCCCCCACCCGCCGTTCTTCAAACATCGTACAACACCGCCCAATTCGGTTGCTGACTCAAGCGTTTCCAGCTTCTCCCGCTGAAATAGCACCCGATTGAGCCAGCGTCGCTCAATGCGAATCTCCGTATAATCCGCAGTGCTACCTGCGATGGCCTGCTTGATCGTTTGTCTCACAATGTCCTCCCCTAGCTCGCCCGAAGTCCGACTCGCTCCTGTTGCGCCCTCAATCCACACGAGACACGCAAGAACGACACCGCCTGATGGGAAGTAGATGTACTCAGGTGAGTACGCCAACTCTCAGATGAGGTTCAGTCACGACTAGATCTTGTTTTGCTTTTGGACTTCCGAATCGTCGTGGATCTTGAGAGATTCTGAGTATTCGATCAGCCCGATCTTGCAGTCGGGTCCAATCTGAATCTGCTTGCCCCGAACGACGTCAGCCCGTGTGTTCTCAAGGTAGATTTCATCGCCTTCAATCAGGGCGGCCTCCACGTCTCCGCCCCACGAGCTGCTCAAGGCTCGCAACAGGGAGTCCAACAATCCCGCACGCTCTCTCGATCCGTAGCGCCGGATATCAATCTTTGCTCCGCCAATTTCCTGGGCGCGGCATCGTCCGCCAGGATGAATCTCGATGCGATCTGCAGACAGCAGGCCGCCCACATCGAATCCGCCACTGGCGCGGAAAATCTCAGCCTCCACGTCGCCACTAACATGGAGCATGCCACTGACCTTGACGTATTCCGATGAGATGCTCTCTGCCGCCTTGAAAGTCCCCGAGCACTTCAACTCCTTGACCTTCACCTGCCCATTGACTTTGGCGACGCCGCTCACTTTCATTTCGTCGGCAATGACATCTTTGTCGAATGTTCCTGTCCCTGAGACAGTCAACAAGACGACCTCACAGTGTCCGCTGACTCGTCCTGCACCAGACATCGTCAGATTCTCTGCATACACATCGCCAACGATCTTGCCTGCGCCGGAAATGGACACGCGGGAATAGGAGCCCCCAGTAATCACGCCCGCCCCAGTCACACTCACGGATTTCTTCTCTTCACTCATGCTCGTTCCTCCCTTCTTCCTGATTGACAGAGCTCTTCTTTGTTGTCTGCCCGGGAGCACAGCATGCGGCCAGATCCAATTTGACTTGCTGGAGCATGCCCGCCAGATCCACTGAGTCGATTCGCCGCAATTCGGGATCCACAATGATCTCTCCGCCCGAAATGATGATGACACTAATCTCCGCGGATATGCCTCCACCCGACAGTTGCTTTCGTAGCAAATAGAGTGTCTTCCCATCAACGACTGACGGATCGATATCCTCTTTGCCAATGACACCATCAAGTGTTCGACTGGCGAGATCAATTTCCTCACTCCGAGCCGATCGCCGCAATTTCTTCAGCACCGCCAGCCGAAGCGCGTCACGAAGCGAAAGCGTGCCATCCTCGTTTTCGACGATAACGATCCCGGCAGCCTTGCCCAAATCCTCGTCAAACCACCCCAGGTGCTTGAGCTTTCCAAACGCGATCTGGATTTTTGCATTCACGTGCTCTGAAATGACATCCGCGAGATCGTCTAGGGCGTGTTCTCCCTTCATGTTTTTGATTCTCTCGATGCGTTCAACAATCTTGTCTTCCGGGAAGAATGTCTCCTGTCCTGTGAATGTCGATCGACGAATGAACCAAACCTCGGGGATCAGTCCCTTTCTTTTCCAACGATAGAGTTGCCCGTACGAGATCCCCATCTTCTCGAGAACATCCTTTTTCGAGATCAGGTGCTCATCTTCCATCTAGGCCTCCTTTTAAAACATCACATTGTTCGTTTAGCAATGACAGGGTCGTTCTTCTCGAACGACGAATTGTCTGTACTCGTCACTCGTGATCGTCGCCCTTCTCTTCAGATGTCGCGAGAAACGCCTCTCCTGTGCCTCTTCTAGAGAATGCTTGTGAATAAGTCTTGCCAGCAACTGAAGTTCGTACGTCGAGTTCATTGTGTTGCACCTCCTATGAGCGTTCCATGCCAATATAACATCACACTGTTACGTTGTCAAGTCCCGATTCGTGTTCCCTGAGTGCCTCTATCGCTTGATCGACGCTCACGCCGAGCCAATGCCAGACACTAATGTCTTCAAAGCCCTTGTCTGTCAGCGCATTCAACAAAGCCGTCTCCTGTCCGCCAACCTCAATCAGCGTCCCCTTCGAGGCGAACTTCTCAAGGTAATCACAGGCCATCTGAACCAGAGGATCGGCAAGTTCGGAACGCCAATCCGGATCGATCGACAAACGAATTTCGTGTGATCGATTGCCGGTGAGATCGGCGCGAGTGCGTAGCGTGGCCACTAGTCGGCCTTCTTTGCGGACAATCCATTGGCTGAACCTGCATCCACCAAGCTTCATGGCCCACGGTCCCAAAACGCGAATGAGCCAGGATCTGCGAAAGTCACTCTCGGCAACTGGCTTGTATTCCAACACGTGCGAAGGCGTGGTTCGCACAGACAATGCCAACCGCTCACGCCACAGGGCATACCACGCGCCTTGATCAATAGACCCCAAGCCATCGACATGCGAAGCCCGTCCTTTCTTCGTCGAGCCGCCAACGCGCCGCATCTGATGGGATGTGTGGAAGTGCGTGAATCCAAGCGCTTGATACAATCGGTAGGCGGCGGCATTGTCTCGCCTCACTTTCAAAGTGCAGGATTCGCCGCCATGCTCTCGTATCGATTCAAAGACTCGCCCAAGCAAGCGCTTTGCCAACCCTCGTCGTTGGAAGTCGGGGTGCGTGCCTACGGCATCAATACTCCAGCAAGTTCCCTTCAACCCATCCCTGGCGAACAGCACAATCGAAGCCATGCGTCGATCTTGCTCTACAACGTATCCCAGCCGAGACAACCGCAATGCCGGGATAGCACGAGAAATCCACACGATGAGCCTCTCCATGTTTCGTTCTCTCTTGGACTCAAGGCGGGGATCTTCTCCCATCCGCCGGTAGTCCTCAGTAAAAGCTGCTGCTTCAAGACGACATGCTTCTTCAGTATCGTGTCCTAAACGGTACGGACGAATCGTTGCCAGCCTGTCCATAGTCACTCCTTAAGCGCCATATAAGGTCGTTAGTAGCGCCATATTAGTATTTTAAGGGTATCTTGTCAACCCTTTATTGTGCTGGCATATTTGGCACGTGCCTGCTGGTATTGCTTTTGCGGATGTTTGGGCTATACTGAGACATGACCTTATTCATGCTTAGGAGGGCTTTATGGTTATTAAGGCACGACTCAAGCTAGTTCTTACTGCCGACAACGTCGTTGTGGCAGAATCGGATGATCCCACGATCTGGCAAGCTGCATTTCAAGCCATCCAAGGTGCGAATGTCGAACAAGTCCTGGGAGCAAAGCCCTTGAATCAGGGCGAGGATATTGCCTGGATTCCTGAGGAAGAACGCACGGCGATCTTGGCATTGGCCAGCGATCTTGGCATTGAACCGCAGGCGCTTTTGTCTGCCTGCCATCCGAGAATGATTGCTCCATACATCTTCTTGAACAAGCGATACTGGGAGGCGTTCAAGCACCAAACTGCTGAACGTGGCCGGACCGCAGTCAGTAATGCGGTTCTTGCGATCACACTACTGCTCCTGTGGGGCGAAAAAATCAACCTCGAACGCGTGGCACTCCGTGATGGAATGGCCGTTCTCAAGACGATTTCGGCCCGAGACGAGCATGCAAGCCGCGCCGTAGAAAACTGTCCATGGCTTCAGAAGACGATGGGAAGAATTGTCCTCAATCCAGAGAAGATTTCTCGTGCGATTACTGTAGCTCAAGCTTTTTGTACGCAGACAGCTCCTGAGTGGGAGGATGAAGAGCAGGAAGACGCCCCCGATTCCTAGTCTTGCAGGAGCAAATCACGATGATTCACGACCCAAGGATGCGTCCAAATTCTGAGGGCGGTGGTCCTGCCGATCCATGAACCAGGTGGCCCCAGCGAAGCCAAGCTGCCCTGCTGGGGCCAGAAGAATGGGGCGTCATCCGCAAGGCTCATTGGAGCATTTGGACAGCCGCATGTGCCGGGTGATGATCGTCCAGTTACTTGCCCGGACACTGAGCGACAACCTCCGGGGAAATCCCCTTGCTACCGTAGGCCTTGTCAAAGTGAGCTGAGAACTCCTTCGCCAACTTGACTGCCCGCGCATCATAGGCTACGGGATCGTCCCACGACTTGCGCGGATCAAGCAGTTTTGTAGGAACGTCAGGACAGGTCTTAGGAATGGATACGTGGAACTGGACATTTTCGTCATACGCCACGTTCTTCAAAGCCCCGGAAAGAGCAGCATGAACCATGGCTCGCGTCAGATCGATATCGACGCGTCCCGCTTCACCATACGGGCCACCCACCCATCCCGTATTGACGAGATAGACATCTGTGCCATGGGCGGCCAGTTTCTCTCCCAACATGCGTGCGTAGATGTCCGGATTCCTCGGCATAAACGGCTCTCCGAAGAAGCGTGAGAACGTCGTCTTGGGCTCGACAATACCGGTTTCAGTGCCCGCCAGCTTGCTCGTATACCCCATAAGGAACCACAGCATCGCTTGTTCCTTGGAGAGGCGGGAAATGGGCGGCAGCACACCATTCGCATCCGCGGTGAGGAAGAGAATCGTAGATGGATGCTCGCCAACAGAGGAGGGCTTGATATTGGAAAGATAGGCCAACGGATAGGATCCGCGGGAATTCGGAGTCAGCCGATCGTCCGTCAAATCGAAGGAGCCGTCAGGATAGATCATCGCGTTCTCGACGATCGCGCCATGCTTCTCGAAATCGTCCTCATGCATGATGGCCCGGAAGATCTCCGGTTCTTTGTTGGCGTCCAGATCAATGAGCTTCGCATAGCATCCGTTCTCGAAGTTGGCGATCCCAGCATTTGACCAACCATGTTCATCGTCGCCAAGCAGCGCACGTCGCGGGTCGGCTGACAGGGTGGTCTTCCCCGTCCCAGAAAGCCCGAGCAGTAGTGCGATATCTCCATTTGGGCCTTCATTGGCCGAGCAGTGAAGAGGTAGGATGCCTTCTGCGGGCAGCATGTAATTCATCACCGAGAACATCAGCTTCTTGGCAGAGCCGCAATAGGCCGAGCCATAGACCACGCCAATGCGTCGATCCAAATCCATGGCAATGGTCATGGTTGACGTGCCTTTGATGCGTGGATCGATCCTCAGTCGCCCTTGATACCGAGATGGATCAAGCTTGTTATAGGGAAGAGCGAGCAATGTGAACGGGCGGTCAAAGAACACGGATCGTTCAATGTCCTCAGGCATGGGGCGGAACATGTTGTCTGCGAACAGGGACGTAACCGCGCGGTATGAAATGAATTTGACGGGAAGAGCATACGCTGAATCCGCACCGATGACGCGATCCAATTCATAGACGCGTTTTTTTGCGTTGAGCACGGCAAGCGCATCCTCCAAGAACATGTCGAAAGTGTCCGGATCTACTGGAATGTTGTTCGGGGAATCCCAATCGATCGTGCTCGCGCTCGCAGGACGCTTGACCGTTAGCGTATCCTGAGGACTGCGCCCCGTAGATTCCGAGGGAGTCCACGTTGCCAGTGCTCCGCCTGCCGAGACCATCGCTTCGCGTCCCTCAACGGCGTCTCGAATCAACTGCTCCCGACCGGGGTTCTTTACGATGTTCGCCTGCTCGAGAAGCTTGGCCAGTCTGCTATCGAAATCCATCATCATCTCCCACTCTTGCATGAGGTCCTTTCAAGGACCGCCGAAGTGGCAGGATCATATCAAACAACATCTCGATTCGAAAGGCAGGGGTAGCGAGTGAACCACTGAGATCTAGTTCCGATAGGATGAAAGACCGTTTCGCTGAAAAATCCGGTGAAGTACTTCTGAATCCTACGAAGGAGGGGGAGACCTCCGATTGAACATGAATCCTTTCATGCCAACGCAATCGTCCCAGAGGTCTCCCGTCGTTACCCTGCGATACGGCTCCCTCACGGAGTAGGCTTCTTGTTGACCTGCTTGGTCTATTCTACCAAGTAAGTCTAGCGAATCCAACCATGAACGTAGAATTCCGGAGCATAGATCTTTTCAAGCTTTCAGACTATACTTGGATGTTGATCACCGAAGAAGGATGAGGAAACATGAACCCGTTTGGAGACAGAATTCGAGAATTGCGTCAGAGAGCAGGACTGACTCAGTGGGACGTTGCCAATCGCACAGGTGTCTCCAACACCTACATCTCGGCGCTGGAAAGCGGGCGCAAACCGGCGCCTCCGCATGTGATCGTGACCGCTCTTGCTGCGTGTCTTCAAACCAGTGAAGAGGCTTTGTGGAAGATGGCCCGAGCTGAGCGTGAGGAACGCCTGAAACGCCGGATCGACGGTGTGCCAACATCCCAACGAACCGCACGCGCCGTCGAGGATGGCATGAAGCCTCCTGTCGCTGATGCGTCGGAGGATCCCTTGGAAGCAGCCATTCGGACATTGAGAGATACTGCGACAGACGCAAAACAGCGTCACCGATTGGCACGGGCACTTGAAACGCTAGCCAAGAGCTTGCTTGGCTAGGACGTAGGGGCCAAATGCAACAAGGGAACGAATCTGATGGCGGGCTATCCGTCGCGCGGATCACGATTGAAACGGCGGATTGGCAAGATGCCGGAATTGGCATTGTCATTGCGCGCCGTCCGCTCACACTGCTGGTCCCTAGCCACTTGATTGAACTCGTCGAGCAGGAACCATCCGCTCGTATTCAAATCAATGGCGTTGTCCACGATCGTCCAAAGATTCTTCCTGTGCCGGCGCTTCAGAGAGACTATCTCTCCGTGCTCCAGTTTTCTGCAAAACATCGGCACGATCTATCGTCGGCCCAGCTACCCAGGAAAGGCGTACCGCTAGCCACTGGTCAGCCCATTCTTCTTCAGCGACTGGCTCCTGAATCCAGCACATCGGGCACAGTTGTCGATATTCGCGAGCAGGGAGACGGCAGCTCAATCATCACGGATATTAGGGTTTCTCAAGGCGACAGCGGAAGCCCGTTGATGGTTCACGGGCAGTTGGCAGCCGTTTGCCAGGGTATGGTGCAACGCGAGGGCATAGGAAGCGCCGTTGCTGTACCTCTATCCCACGACAGCCTGGCTGAACTAAGACGACTGAAACGTCGCTATCGGGTCAACGTGATCAGCTCCCTGATTGCCGCCCTGATTGCCCTAACCCTAGCGTTCGGAGGGTTTGCCCTGTACTCCGCGACCTTTTTCTCTTTGGCTTCGATCGAGGTCCCCGAAGACGGAAGCATGATCATCGCCAGAAACGCTGACGCGCTTACCCTGAGGCCGACTTGGAGTCGGTCGTACGGCACGCCGATACGCCGCTTCGAGGCGTTCTCATCACAAGCCGGGGGCGAGCTCGATCGCGTCGCCGTCGGCACGGGATACCAAGACGGACAAAATGGCGCATTCCATCTACTCGATGGCCACGGAAAGACGCTTTGGTCCTACTCAGTGCCGGACGGCGAATGCATCTACTCGACTGAAACTGAGGTTTACGATGGCTTTCTTGTTGATGTGATCTACATCAGTGACGTCAATCGCGACGGGGCTCAAGAGCTGTTCGTCGTGTTTGTGCATGACCATCACGAGTCGTGCAAGCTTGCAGTGTTTGACTTATCAGGGAACTTGCTCGCCGAGTACTGGCATCCAGGGTATATACGATCCCTGACCTGCGGACAGGTTGGAGAGGCCGAAGAATCCCTCGTGGTTCTTACCGCCAGCAACAACGCCATCAAGACCGAGTGGTGGAATCCGCAGACGGTGTTCGCTTTCCGAGGGCTCGACATCGCCGGTCAAGGCCCGCCCTACGTCGGCTCGTCTGAGAAGGCAGGAAAGACGTTCGGCCAGGGAACCGAGATTTGGTACTGCGTGATCGTCAACTCTGATCCGGAGAGGATCCGCGCCAAATGCGCCCAACTCGACATCCGCGATTTCGACGGAGACGGCGTCAACGAGATCCAGGCCGCGCTTACGGATAGCCGTTTCTACTATCTGGATGACTCAGGGAACCAGATCGGTGTCGCACTCGGCGATCATTACTATCGAGACTTTCCCGGCGTGGATCCTCCGGCGCTAGTCGATATCTGGACCTACTACGATCCCCATGCAGTAGGCGATTAGTCGAACGCGAACGGACGCGATGCCCTCACTCGCTCAGTCCAAACACGCGAATGACATTCTCGGTCGTCTGCCTGGCAATGTCGTTCATCTCAAGCCCTTTCAGATGAGCAATCTCTTCTGCAACGTACTTCACATAGGTCGGTTCATTGCGCCGACCTCTGTAGGGGATCGGTGTGAGATAGGGACAATCGGTCTCCAATAGAATGCGATCAAGCGGCACGTGCTTGATTGCGTCTCGCAACGCACCGTTCTTGGGGTAGGTCAGCGGGCCACCGACCCCCAAATGCAGCCCAAGAGCGAGGAAATCTTCAGCCAATGCCGAATCTCCGAGAAAGGAATGCACCACGCCGCGATGCGCGGCTCCGCGGGTTTTCAAAATGGCAAGCAAATCGTCGGTGGACTCTCGGTTGTGCAGACAAATGGGAAGCGCAAGTTCCGCAGCCAAATCCAATTGCTGCGCAAACACGTCGCGCTGTCGATCCCTTGGCGACAAGTCACGATAGTAATCGAGTCCGATTTCGCCAATGCCCACGACCAAATCATCTTGGGCCAACGCTTTGAGTTCGGTCAAAGCTTCGGCATCGACAGATTTTGCGCCATGAGGATGAACGCCAACGGTTGCCCACATATTCCGATACCGTCTCGCCAGCTGTATGGCCGCAAGGCTAGAGCGGAGCGAAGATCCAATTGACAGAATTCCCAAACCCTCTTCCGAACAGCGAGCAATCACAGATGCTCGATCCGAGTCGAATGCATGATCATCCAGATGGGCATGACTGTCGATCCATTTCATGACTCCAGCTCCTTCAGAACGCGTGGAAGATCGTTCAGTATATCGGAGGGCATCAGCGATCGTTCAGCATGTCCGATCGCCCATTGATCGGCAACCAGCCCGTGAATATAGGGAGAGACGATTGCTGCATCATCCAGACAGCTTCCGCCAGCAATCAATCCGGCCATCAACCCTGTCAAAACGTCTCCCGAACCGCCAGTGGCCAGTCCCGTGTTTCCCGTGGGATTGACGATCATCGAACCACAGGGCAATCCAATCACTGTCGGTCGACCTTTCAGTACGAGATGGATCTTGTGCTTGGCGACAAACGCAGCCACCTGATCGAGTCGGCGACTATTCACATCCGTTGCTGCAGATCCGATCAAGGCAGCGAGCTCTCCCGGATGCGGAGTCAACACACTCCGCCCCGCCACGGTTGCCAGAAGGTCATCATGATCCACAAGGGCATAGAGGGCATCGGCATCAATCACCAACCGTCCCGTGTAGTTTCGAAAGACGTGTCTCACCATCTCAAGGGTTGCCACATCCCGCCCAAGACCAGGTCCGATCGCGATGACGTCGACCTGTTGAAGTGCGGGCGCCAGGCAATCAAGTCCCCAGAGACCGCTCCATCGCCCTTCACAATCCGGCAATAGCAGCGTGGTGGCTTCGGGTACGGCCGTCTGGATAACCGACGCAATCGTCTCAGGCAAAGCCACTGTTACCCGCCCTGCGCCTGCACGCAAGGCCCCCAAGGCACAAAGGATGGCTGCCCCTGTCATCCCTTGCGATCCAGCAATGGCCAACACGTGTCCAAACGTTCCCTTGTGACCTGTTGGCGGGCGCATGGGCAGCATGGAGGCGACCGAGGCTCGTTCCGGCACATAGGCCAGCGGTGTCATGTGGGCAAGAACCGTCGACGGGTAATCTACATCGATTCGTTGAACGTCACCGCAGAATGCCGCTGCAGGATAGAGCCAATGGCAGGGCTTGTAGAAGGCCATCGCCAGGGTGAAATCGGCTCTGATGGCCGTTCCAAGAATCTCCCCTGAATCCGAGCCAATTCCAGAGGGCACGTCGAGACACACTCTCGTCGCAGGACTCGCATTGACGATCTCGCAGATCTCGGCATCCTCATCCGTCAACGGCCGAGACAGTCCGCTCCCGAACAGCCCATCGAGCACGCAATCCGATGTGTTGAGTGCTTCACTGAGCGAAGCGCTATCCAAAGCCCGAATGGTCCCGGGACCTTCAGTCTGCGAGAGTCGTTCCGCCATCTGCTGCGTCAGCGAGGACAGAGATTCCGCGCCATGACGGATCAAAACGTGAGCGCTCACGCCAGTCTGGAGAAGATATCTGGCGACCACGAGTGCGTCTCCCCCATTTCCACCAGGGCCAACGAGGATGGTGGCGACCCTCGGTCCAAGCCGATCGAGTAGCCACTCCGCGGCATGGGCGCCCGCCGATTCCATCAGCGCTTCTGGCGAGACCCCCGAATGAATCGACGCGCTATCCAGAGCCCGTTGCTGAGCAGCCTGAACGATCCATGGCCATGATCGTGTCATCGAGTCGCCTCTTTTGCCGTTGGGAAGCCATTCGCCAGAATCTCGTCGACCACATCTTGAGCCGTGCGATTCGTGACATCGATCCAGTGCACATGCTTGTCGCGGCGGAACCACGCCATTTGTCGCCTGACGAGTTGCCACGTCCGCGCAGCCACAATGGGAACGAACTCATCGCGTGAGATCCTGCCTTCCAGGACATCGAACGCCTCGGGAACACCAATCGTCCGATAGGCCTGAACTTCCGGCGCAAGCCCCTCCTTGCGCAGCCGCTCGACTTCCTTGATCAACCCGGAATCCAACATCGAGCGAATACGCTGTTCGATGACGAACCGGTGCTTCTCTCTGTCCATGTATAGCCCGATGACTGAGAAATCTTCAGACAGCGCCTTCGCTTCAATCTGCCATTCGCTCATTGGCTTGCCTGTGGCGTGATAAACCTCCAAAGCTCGAGTCATGCGCAGCCGGTCATTGGGGTGAATTCTCTGGGCAGCCTTCGGATCGACTGCTGCCAGTTCGCGAAACAGATCCTGACTTGGCCGCTGCTTGAGGGTCGCACGAAGGGTCTCGTCGGTGTCAGGGCCTTCAAACAATCCTCGAAGGATCGCGCCCAAGTACAACGTTCCCCCGCCCGCGATAATCGGGCATCGATGGCGCACCCTTATCTCAGGGAGCAGTCGTTCGACGTCCATTCGGAAAGTCATCGCATCATACGCGCCGTCAATCGGCACACAATCGATCAAATGATGGGGGATACCTTCCTGCTCACGGAGCGTAGGCTTGGCTGTCACAATATCCAAGCCAGCAAAGAACGCTCTCGAATCCGCTGAAATGATTTCCCCAGTCACGCGATGGGCAAGCTCGACGGAAACCGCCGTTTTCCCAGAGGCCGTCGGCCCCAGAATCACAAGCACCGGCAATCGGGCTTGCTGGGAACCCATGCGACTAGTCCTCAGCCAGCAAGAGTTCTCGGAATCGCTTCAATTCAGCCCTGCGTGACGGATGCTTCAGCTTTTCGATTGCCTTAATCTCAATCTGGCGGACACGCTCACGCGTGATGTTGAATTTGAGGGACACATCCTTCAGCGTTCGTGGGTGCCCATCATCCAGTCCGTATCTGAGCTTGAGAATCTCCCGCTCCCGTTCATCCAATTGATCCAATGCACGTGCAAGCTGTTCCTTGAGGAACATGCGGAACGTCTCTTTGGTCGGAGAGGGGGAAGCTGGGTCTTCGATGAAATCACCAAGCGTATCCTCGTCCTCTTCGCCAAATGGACGCTCCAGGGACGCCGTATACTGTGAGACAGATTCTACTTTTTTGATCTTGTCAATCGACATCCCTGTCAGCTTGGACAGATCCTCTAACGTTGCCGCGGAGCCATGAGATTGGATGTATTCGCGCTTGACGCGATTCAATTCGCGAACCGTCTCGATCATATGAACGGGCACGCGGATGGTACGTGATTGATCAGCAATCGCCCGCGTAATGGCTTGGCGAATCCACCAGGTGGCATAGGTGGAGAATTTGTAGCCTCGAGAAAAATCGAACTTCTCGACCGCCTTCATCAATCCCATGTTCCCTTCTTGAATCAAATCAAGGAACGACAACCCGCGATTCATATAGCGCTTGGCAATCGAGACCACCAATCGCAGATTGGAAATCGTCAGTTTTTCGCGGGCGACAACACCCGCTGCAATCAATCGGTCAAGTTCTGTGCGATCGGTCGTGGTGGGAAGTTCCTCTCCCAACTTCTCTTCAAAGGCCGAAGAGATCATGAGTTCAGCCGCATCCTCTCCCTTGGCCACCAGATCCTCGCATTGCGTCCTCTCAATCACCGGGAGGTCTTTCGATTTCTTGAGCCTGCCCGCAGCCTGCTTGCCGACAAAGACGGCAATGGATAGCTCAGCATAGGAGCCTATTTCCATCGCCTTGGCAAGCACAACCTCTCCTTCTTTCGTCAATAGGGGGACCTTGCCAATTTCACGAAGATAGGTCTTGACGGGGTCTTCTCGGCGAGAACTGGCCTTCCCATTGATCCAGTCCTGTCGTGCGCGCTTCACCACTCTGGATTCGGGCTTGGCTTCTTCGTCGTCCGTCTCGTCGTCAGCCTCGTCATCCTCAAGGAGATCTTCAGGGTCCGTGAGATCGTCATCGTCAAGAATCTCGATTTTATCGGCGTCTGGATCCTCGATCTTGGAACCCTTGGCCTTGGGAATCAGGTCATCCAGAATCTCCCCTGAATCCTGCTCGTCGAACAACCCCTCGGGGACGTCATCTTGTTTATGAGGCTTCGATTTCGGATCTTCCTTCTTGGCTTTGCTGCTCATGGATCCCCTCCCCCGTCGCATCCTTCGCTCGTCTCCAAGCAATGCGCAATTCAGCCTTTTCCCTTGCTAGCCTATCCCACAACTCCCAGTCCTCAGCTGTGGCGCTCCGCTTGATCATCGGATCAAGCTCCTTCAGGCGCTTCTCAATCGCCGGCAACTGCCCCATCCAGCGTTTCGCATCCTCGATAGTCTGATCGACATCAATCTCTAAAGGTGCTAATGCATAGTAGCTTGCACGACGAGCCCCCTCTTCGTCCAGGTCTCCTATCAATTCCGACAGATCAGTCATTCCGCTAGCCAGCCTCCGCGCGATGGGCCGATTGGCCTCTGAGAAGTCATCTGCGGACACCTCGAAAGCGATCTTCTCCCAACTGATCTGACCGCGAAGAACCAGCGCAAGCAGATGCTCCTCCACACCCCAGTGCATGGCAGGTTCGTGAATCGGCTCTTCGGGATCGCGAGCACGGGGGCGGCGAGGCAATTCCCTTCGAACAGATTCCACGGACAAGCCAATTAGATCCGCGATTTGTCGGTCAATTTCCTCGCGCAGTGCCGCGCTTCGTACGGATCCGTAAAACTCGCGAGCGTCTTCGAGCAAATGCTCCTTGCCGCGAATCGTCGTGACATCATGCCTAGCCTTGAGCGATTCGATGAAAAAACGATGAAAGGGTAGTGCCTCGTCAAGGATCGCCTGCATGGCCTCTGCACCATGGGTTCGCACATATCCATCAGGGTCCTCTCCCGCTGGCAATTGGGCGACGCGTACCCCCAATCCGCTATTGTAGAGAATCTGCATGCCCCTCAGAGATGCCGCACTCCCTGCTGCGTCTTGGTCATAGCAAATCACGACGTCCTCAACGAATCGCTTCAGCAAATCGGCTTGGCCTTGGGTCAACGAAGTCCCCATGCTCCCGACAGCATGGGTGATGCCCGCTTGATGAAGGCTGAGCACATCCGTGTAACCCTCCACCAACACAGCGGCACGTGTCTCAGACATACGATCCCTCGCCCACGAGATGCCATACATCAGACGTCCCTTGTCGAACAGAGGTGTTTGCGGGGAATTCAAATACTTGGGATCTCCATCAAAGGTTCGGCCGCCAAAACCGACAGGGCGGCCTGACAGATCGAGGATTGGAAAGATGGTTCGGTCACGAAATCGGTCATACGTGCCTTTGTCTCCCTGCACGAGGAGTCCGAGCTTCAGCAGAACATCCTCTCCCCGCCTGGAAAAAGTGCGTTTGATGTGATCCCATCCAGGCATTGCGTACCCAAGACCATATTTCAGCCAGCACGATTCTGGATAGCCACGGCTGATCAAGTAGTCACGCGCCTTCTCTCCCGCATCAGATCGCAGATTCCTGGCAAAGGCATTGGCCACGTCGGCCATGAGTGACTTGAGCTCGTCGCGCGCGCCATCATCCGCGGCTTCAAATGACAACCCCACTTCTTCAGCCAACCTGCGAACGACTTCAATGAACGATAGACGCTCGATTTTCATGACGAAACCGATCACGTCCCCTCCTTCACCACAGCCGAAGCAATGCCACAGTCCCTTTTCGGCGCTGACTGTCATTGAGGGCGTATCGTCTTTGTGAAACGGACACTTAGCTTTATAGCCTGTTCCCGACTTCACCAGCGTGACATATCGTGAGATGATGGAAATCATGTCTAGCCGAGCCTTGAGCTCCTTGACGTCAGCACGTTGTCCTGGCATCGATCACCTCAGCATACGCAAGTAGGGATTAATTTGTCGTTCACAGTCAAGCGTCGTGAAATCGCCATGTCCCGGATACACATCGAAGTCGCCAGACAAGGCCACGAGCCGTTTCAAGGAGTCGGCGAGCATCTTCATCGAACCGTGCGGCAAATCAGTCCTCCCAATCGATCCAGCAAACAGCACGTCACCGACGAACAAGGCGTCCTTAATCTTCAGCGCAATACTACCTGGAGAGTGGCCAGGCAAATGCAGGACCTCTACGCCCGGAAGCAGCTGTTCTCCATCGGCAATGAATCGATGAATCGCAGGATGATTGGGATGCGCATGATCAACAAACGGTAGGTCATCCTGGTGCATGACAACCTGTGCCTTGGGGACGGCCCAGGCTCCACCGATGTGATCAAAGTGCCCGTGCGTCAGCACAACCCAGTCAATCGCGCGTCCATGGATCAACGTATGCAATGCGGCCAGGTCTTCTGCGGGATCGATCAGTAACGTCGCCGAATCGAGCTCAATGAGATAGCAGTTGGTGGCCAAAGACCCCAGACAGGTCGACAATATGCGCATGCAGGCTCCTTACGCTCGCGCGATAGCCGCCGCGACGACAGTTTGCGCGCCACCCCGCTTCAGCGTTCGAGCACATTCTTCAATCGTTGATCCCGTGGTGAAGATGTCGTCCACGAGAAGGACTCGCTCACAATCAAATGGTAACAGTCGGAATGCATCCTGCAAGTTGGTCTTTCTCTGCGCGGCGGTGAGCTGACTCTGCAATCGAGTGTTGCGCGATTTAGTCAAGAGCCGCTTCAAGGGGAGGTCGAGTTGTCGTGCGATAACGCGCGCGAGAATCTCGGCCTGGTTGAATCCGCGCGCACGGCGATCTTTCCGCGTCATTGGGACATAGGTGACCGCATCGAAATGATGCAACTCCTGCTGCCGCATGAGCGTCGCCGCCATCTGTCGCCCCAACCAGTTGCCAACGGCCACTTCCTTCTCGAACTTGAAGATGCGCACAAGGGCGCCCCAAGATCCGCGATAGGGCCCCAAGACAATGATGCGATCGGTGGCGTGAACAGAGACACCGCAACGAAGACATAAGTCAATCGAGGGATCGTCTAGCGGCTCGCCGCATCGTTGACAGCGGGATTCAGCGAGAGAAGGAAGTGCGGCCTCACAGCAAGAACAGATGATGCCCATGCAAGAAAGCTCGTGAGAGCATAACGCACAACGCGGAGGGAACAGGGCAGCTGTCAATACGCTTGCCAGCCGCCGCCCCATGCGAAAGAGTCTACAGCTGCAAAGCCACGCGTAGCAGTTGGTTGGTGTAGCCCCACTCGTTGTCATAGAACGCGACCACCTTGAGCATGGTTCCGTCCACAACCGTCGTCTGCGTCAGATCCACGATGCTCGGATGCGATTCGCCAATGATGTCTGTCGAGACAAGAGGATCGCTGGAGACCTTGAGAACGCCGGCGAGCTCATTGTCAGCGTACCGTTTGAGGACGGCGTTCACTTCCTCTGCTGTCACCGTCTGATTCATTTCGAGCGTCACGTCACTGACCGATCCTGTAGGAACAGGGACGCGGAATGCAATTCCGTGCATTCGCCCCGCGAGCGACGGAATGACCTTTGCCGCTGCACTGGCGGCGCCCGTGGACGTCGGAACGATGTTGATGGCAGCGGCCCGACTGCGCGTCAAGGAACTGCCCATGCCATCGACAAGCTGCTGATCAGCGGTATATCCATGAATCGTCGATAGGAAGGCGTGAGCAATATCGAATTCCTTCTCCAGCACATACATGACGGGGACGAGTGAATTCGTCGTGCAGGATGCCGCAGACACGATATCTTGATCGGCAATGGTCTTGTGATTGACGCCATAGACAATCTGCGGGATTTTCTCAGCACCCTCTCCAGAGCTTGGGACCGAAAGCAGCACGCGCTTGGCACCCGCTTGGATGTGGCGACTTGCGCCCTTGGGTCCGCTGTAGGCTCGAAAAACGCCCGTGGCCTCCACGACCAAGTCAACGTTCATCTTGCCCCACGGCAGCTGATCCGGCTCGCGCTCGGCCAAGAAGGGAATCGTCTTGCCATCCACGCGAAGGCCGCCTTCGACCACGTCCACTGTCTTGCCATACTTGCCGTAGACGGAGTCATGCATCAGCAAATATCGCGCCATGTCTAGCTTGAAGAATGGATCGTTGATCGCAACGATCTCAATATCCGGATTGCCAAATCCTAGCCGGAAAAAAGCCCTTCCAATTCGCCCAAACCCATTGATTGCCACTCTCTTCATGGTCGATGCCTCCCTTAGATTTCGTTGTCTCTGACCATTCCAACAAAATACTCATGAATGCGCGTGTCATCCGTGAGTTCTGGATGAAAACTGGCCACAAGAATGCTCGCTTCTCGCGCCATCACGCATTGTCCTTTGTAACTCGCCATCGGCCGCACAGTTGGCCCGTAGCGGGTAATGTAAGGTGCACGGATGAAAACTGCGGGCACGTCGTTGCCAATGTCTTCAATGTCAAGGAACGTTTCAAAGCTATCCACTTGCCGTCCGGAGGCATTCCGAGAGACGGTGATGTCAATCCGCCCGATGTGCCCTGATTGCCGTCCTTCAATACCCGTTGCCAGCAGAATCATGCCCGCACAGGTCCCGAACATGGGGAACCCCGAGCTCGCCATGGTTCGCAAGCGGCTCATGAACCCATCGCTTGCCAACAGCGAGATGGCTGTAGATTCCCCGCCAGGAAGAATCAGCCCGTCGAGCCCGTCGAGCCCGTCTGTTGTCTTAACCACGCGCGATTCAATGCCCAAACGACTCAAACTGGCGACATGCTCGCGTACGGCTCCCTGGAGCCCCAACACACCCACGATCATGTTTACTGTCCGCGGTTCTGCATCATCTCGTGTTCGGGGATCGTATCAATCGCAATTCCCGACATGGCCTCACCCAGACCTTCAGACACAGAAGCAATCTTCGCTGCATCGTTGAAATGGGTCGTCGCCTCGACAATGGCGCGCGCGCGCGTCGCTGGATCGCCAGACTTAAAGATGCCACTCCCGACAAAGATCCCGTCGCAACCCAACTGCATCATCAATGCCGCATCAGCAGGCGTAGCAATACCGCCAGCGGCAAAATTGACGATTGGCAGCCGTCCGTGTTCGCGGATGGCCAACAGCATTTGATAGGGGGCCCCGAGATCCTTGGCCATGGTCATGAGCTCTTCTTCTGGAGCCGCAATGACTTCGCGAATCTGTTCGTTCATCATTCGCATATGCCGGACGGCTTCGATGACATTGCCTGTGCCTGGCTCTCCCTTGGTGCGGATCATCGCGGCACCCTCAGCCAATCGGCGACAAGCTTCGCCCAGATTCCGTGCGCCACAAATAAATGGAATGGTGAAGCCCCATTTGTTGATGTGATAGTCTGGATCCGCAGGCGTGAGCACCTCAGATTCGTCAATGTAGTCCACACCCAGCGACTCAAGAACCTGAGCTTCTACGAAATGTCCGATTCGGACCTTGGCCATCACCGGGATGGTCACTGCGTCCATGATTTCTTTGACCTTGGTCGGATCGGCCATGCGAGCGACGCCGCCCTGCGCGCGAATATCCGCAGGCACACGCTCCAGAGCCATGACGGCAACGGCACCGGCCGCTTCAGCAATCTTTGCTTGCTCAGCAGTGGTCACGTCCATAATCACGCCACCCTTGAGCATTTCAGCCAAACCACTCTTGACGCGATACGTTCCCTTCTTGTCCATCGCGTTCACCCCTAGTGAAACATGAATTTCGGGCCGATTATACCGAGCGACAGGAATGCGCGAAAGGGGAAAAACGACTACTCAACGAGCAATGGGCTCAGTTGTCCTTGATCCGCTGATCCGCATCCGCCCAGTTGAGCTTCTCATTCAACACGTGAAAGAATGGAGGGGAATCCGCCAATCGGATCAGATATGTGGGGATCTCGGCTCGACGAACGACCATCTCCGTGCCCATGGGCAAATGGGAGATATAGTCACCGTCTGCGAACAATCGAACTTCCGTCTTGGCGACCACGCGAATGACTTCGTCAGGCGGGAAGATCACCGGGCGCAGTCCCAATTTGTGTGCGGCGTGGGGCGTCGCCAGGATGCAGGCCGCCGGGGGCACAATCACTGGCCCCCCTGCTGAAAGGCTATAGGCTGTCGACCCGGTGGCTGTGGCCAGAATGATGCCATCTCCTGGGAAAGCTGCGACCACACCGTCGCCCCACGACAGTTCAATCTCGCAGAATGGCGATTCCTTCACGCCGGTAATGACGATGTCATTGAGCACGGTCCCTTCGACATCCGCTGCTCGATACGAAAGCCGCATTCGCTCTTCGATCAAGAATTGGTCACCCAACAGCTTGTTCATGACATCGGGAAGATCTCCAATCGTCGCCTGCGTAAGGAAGCCCAGGCTTCCCAAATTGATTCCCAAGATTGGAATTGCTGTGTGGGAGAAGAAGTCAGCCGCACGCAGAACCGTTCCGTCTCCACCCAGGGCAAGGACGACAGCGCTCTCGTCATCGCCGGAAAACGGCGCCGTGATGGGGACGGCATCGATATGATGCTGTTGGCACCAAAGCTTCAAATCGGCCAGCGTCTGCAGTGCTCGGGGCTTGGTCGTGTTGGCGACGAGAAAAATGCGGGCGACATTCATGCCCGCATGGTAGCGACCAATCTAATCCTCATCAAGAAGGCTTGCCGCTGACGTACTTCCATCGACAGACAATGCGTTCAATCACGTCGATCACGATGTATAGGCTGAACCCCAGCAAGGCCATCGCCAAAATGCCCGCAAACGCCTGCGGCGGGGAGTAGATATTCGAATCGATGAATGACCCCAATCCCCCACGGCGCGGGTCAAACGATCCCGTCGTTTCCGCAATGAAAAGAAAAGCCATCCCTAGACCCACGCTCACGCGCAAGCTGGTCAATATGGACGGCAATGTCGCAGGAAGTACGACGTGACGGTAAATTTGCCACCACGATGCCCCAGCAGATCTCACGCTGGTGATGTGCTCGAATTCAATCAGCTTGGCTGCTCCTCGAGCAGAAACGAGGATCTGAAAGAACAGCGCGCTGGTGACAATGGCGACCTTGACTGGATTGCCCAGTCCGAAAATAAGAAACAGCGGCAAAATGAAAGCCACCTGAGGAATGGGATAGATGATAAAGATCATCGGCGAGACCAATTGATCGAGTCGCCGCTCATGGCCAATGAGCAACCCAAGCGGATATCCCAAAGTGAAGGCAATGGAAATGGCAAGGACGAGCCGCCATGCACTGACCCAAAAATTGCGAAACAGCGACGGCCCTAGCCGCCACATTTCATGGATGGCATGGACGGGATTGGGAAGAAACGCTCGATCCTTGACGACTTCGACAAGCGCACTCACACCCCACCAGGCAAGCAGCAACACACCGATGCTCACCAGATAGCGCACGATATGCCAGGCCACCGTGCGGCTTCGAAAGACCCGCAGGATTCGGTTCAGTCGAGAAGGCGCCTGAGGATCGATCATGATTCCAGTGCCTCCCGGAGTTGTCTGACTTTCTTCATGAACGTTTCGGTTCCCCGATAGGCGAGTTCGCCCATGTCTGCATTCTCAATCACGGCCTTCACGCGCGCCGGACGTTCCGTCAACACAACGATCCGTTGTCCAAGGAATGCTGCCTCCTCAATATCGTGTGTCACCAAGACTTGTGAGAATTGATGCCGCTTCCACAGCTCAAGGAACAAATCCTGAATGCGCTCCTTGGTTAGCGTGTCCAAGGACGCGAGCGGTTCATCCATCAACATCACCGAGGGAGACGTGGACAAAGCTCGTGCGATGCCAACTCGCCGCTTCATGCCCTCGGACAGCTCAGAAGGGAATCGGTTTTTGGCACCCGCCAGCCCAAGGTCCTCCAGCACTGCGTCAGCGCTGTTGGCTGGGAATTCCTTGTGGAGAAGCAAACTGAGATTGGCGTTTTGCAGCACGGTTTTCCATGGCAGAAGCCCAGCATTTTGAAGGATGAGGGCGACCTCCTTGCGGGGTCCAAGTACAGGAGCGTCTCCTACTTCAATCGTCCCCGCTACTGGACGATGTAGCCCAGCCACCGAAAACAGCAACGTCGTCTTCCCGCAACCTGAAGGCCCAACCAGTGCGAGGCTTTCGCCTTTTCCGATCTCAAGAGAGATGTTCTCCACAGCGCGAACGCTCTTGTCTCCCCGCCCATAGTCCACGGTGACGTTGCGAATGGAAATCATGGGATGAATTGGAAATCGACCACGTCTTCGAACGCGGGCGCCGCAGGATAGACGTAAGCCTTTCCGTGCATCCATTGCCCGACGGAGTCGTACAGCTCCTGCGTGAGCGCGAACGGCATCTCGTAATAGGGGATCGTCAGCTCATCCAGCACTTCCTGGTTGATTGTCGTTCGATCCGCCCCCTGGAAGAAAAGTCCAAGCGCGATATCAATTCCCTCGTCAATCAGCACGTCTCGTGGCGTGCTATTGATGCGCTCCAGAGCCTCGATATAGGCCGCATAGAATGCCTCGACAGCCTCTGGATAACTCTGCGCATAGGACGATCGAAATACGACCAGCGTGGGCAGAGGTCCGAGGTCTGACAGGTCCACGAGGATGTTCAGCGCAATCGGGGCGCGGTCTGGGGGATGGTAAGTAGAAATGTAGGAGATGTAGGGCTCGGGAAGCATGGCTGACGGAATCGTTTGAGCGCCAAACCAAACTGCCATTTGCAGCATGTCATTGAAATACATCGTGCGAACAGCGTTCGCTTCGTGCCCCAATGTCTCTGAAAGATACTGATCGAGCACGTATTCGTAGTCCGAGCGATAGATCGTCCCGATGGCCACTCCCGCGCTGATCAGAGCATCGAACGTCTGGTAGCGATACGAAGCGGGAGACAGAAGAGCTAGCCCAATGCTGTCAGTTTGAGAGCGAAGGGATGCGGCGCTGGTAATCAGAACGTCAGAACCGATGGAGGCATCGTAGATTGCTCGAGTCACGTCCGCGAATAGACCATCAATCTGATTGGCCGAGAATGCAATGCTTCGCTGTTGATTGTCGGTGATTCCAACAAGCTCGACATCCACTCCGTGGGCATCAAACAACCCCCACGCATCAGCAAAAGCAATGGGCAATGCCTCAAGCACAGGAGGTAAACTGAATCGCAGTTTAGGCAGGCTATCCCCCAATACAGCCATCGAAAAAACGACCAAACAAATGGCCACCACTGCGGAAGTTCGTTTCATCTTGCCCCCTCACCAAGGATCAAATCGCTGCAAGATTATAGCCGCCGTACGGCCATCGACCAATGATGGTCTGTTTTTCCATTCCCCTAGGCGTTTGGCTCCGATTCCTTTCTCCGTTCAATCGGATCGAGTATGATCACCGTTCTATGGACAGGCTGTCTACTTGGTTGTGGCGCTACAAAGGAAGAGTTCTCGCGGGGTTAGTCTCAGTCCTATTCGTCAATACTGGAACAATCCTCGTTCCGCTCGTGATTCGTACGGCCATCGATGATCTCACTCGAGGTGAAGGCAACCTTCTTGCCAGTGGGTTGAAAATCGTCGGTCTCGCGCTCGTGGTCATGGTGTTTCGATTCTTCTGGCGCTATTTCTTTATCGGCACGTCACGACGTATCGAGCGCGCCCTTCGCTCAAAGCTCTACAACCACTATCTCAGCTTGTCAGCTTCCTTCTACAATGAGAAGAAGACCGGAGACTTGATGGCGCACGCCACCAATGACATCGATGCTGTCCAACGGGCGTGTGGGTTTGGACTTCTCACCATTATCGATCCTCTTTTCATCATCCCGATTTCAGTCGCCATCATGATCAGCATTGACCCCCGGCTCACGTTGTACGCTGTGCTGCCCCTTCCCATATTGACCGTGTTCATGCTCGGGTTCGGACGCGCCATCCATCATCGCTTTGAGATCCTGCAGGCGTCGTACTCCGCGCTGATGGAGAAAGTCCGTGAGAATATCGCTGGAATCCGCGTCTTGAAGTCGTTCGTTCAAGAGACGGGAACTGCGGATGATTTCGCGCAATCGAATGCACAATATTTGCGGAAGAATATGGCCCTTGTACGCATTGACGGGCTCTTTCATCCGTTCATTGAACTGATGTCGGGTGCAACGCTGGCGATCGTCCTATGGATTGGCGGCATCTCGGTGATTCGAAGCAGCATTTCACTGGGAGACTTCGTGGCGTTCACGCAGTACCTGTCGATGCTCGTCTGGCCGATGATCTCCCTGGGATGGGCCGTCAACTTGCTGCAGCGCGGCAAGGCTTCTTTGGGACGAATCAATCAGCTCTTCAGTCAGGAACCTGAGATTGCCAATCCCATCAAGCCTCGTTCGCTTTCAGGAACACGCATCGATATTCGAAATCTGACGTTCGCCTATCCAACAGCCGAAGGACGGAGCGACACGCCTGCCTTGTCTGACCTTCAACTGACCATCGAACAGGGCACAACGCTGGGAGTTGTCGGACTCACCGGTGCGGGCAAGTCGACGCTGGCCCATTTGATCCCAAGAATCTTCGATCCACCGGTGGGAACAGTGTGCATTGGCGGGATTGATATTCGTGATATTGACATGGCCAAGCTTCGAGGTTCCATTGGCTTTGTGCCCCAGGATCCGTTCTTGTTCTCAGCGACCATTGCCGAGAATATCGCGTTTGGCAATCCGCTGGCGTCGGACGAACAGATTCGAGAGGCAGCAAGACAAGCAGGGATTCACGACGAGATCATAGAATTCCCCGAGGGATATGACACCACAGTCGGCGAGCGCGGAATCTCGCTGTCTGGAGGCCAGAAACAGCGCGTAGCCATCGCTCGAGCGCTGCTCCTCGATCCACAGATCGTCGTATTTGATGACCCGCTATCTGCAGTCGACGCAGAGCGCGAGGAATTCATTCTCGGCTCCTTGCGCGAATTCTTCCGCGAGCGAACCTGCATCATCGTCGCCCATCGTCTGTCAGCAGTTATGAATGCCGACCGAACCGTCGTGCTGGACAGAGGGCGCATCGTCGAGCAAGGCACGCATGCACAACTTGTCGCCCAAGGCGGCATCTATAGCCGCATCTGGCAACTGCAACAGGCTGAGAAACAGGTGACCCCATCATGAGCGACCACTTCCAGGGCGACGAGATTCTTGGGAAGGCGTTCGATGCCCAATTGATGCGCCGCTTGTTGCGCTTTCTCAAACCGTATCACGTGTTGTTCGTCGTATGCGTTCTATTGACCATTGGATTGGCTGGAATTCAGTTGGTCATCCCCTACTTCACAAAGACAGCCATCGACAGCTTCATGACCTTGCCGCATTCTATTGTCCAGCTTGCCGAGGCACCGACTGAAGGATTCCCGATTGATCTTGGAAACGGCAAATACTTGGTCGAGACATTGAACGTGTCTGCTGAAGCGCGCCGCGAATGGGAAGACGCCAATGCGCTGTCTGTCGAGCGCTACCTATTCATTTCCAAAACCTCGCGAAACGCCGACTATCCAGAGCGATTCCCAGACCTATTCACGCCAGTTCCCAGCGGCTGGATCGCATCCGATGCCGATCTAGGGAAGCTGCCGATCGACGAATTGGAGGCCCTGCGAGGCACGTCCATTGCCGGCATCATACGGCTGGCACTCATGTTCTTGCTGGCACTGCTTGCACAGTTCGTGTTCGGTGTCTTCCAGGTGTACTTGCTGCAATATACGGGGCAACGCGTGATGTACGACATGCGGCAAGAGATCTTCGCGCACGTGCTTCGACTTCCCCTCAAATTCTTCGACCATGCCCCGGTGGGAAGACTGGTGACCCGAGTCACCAGCGACGTGCAAGCGATCAACGAGATGTTCACCTCGATGTTGGTGAATTTGTTCCGCGATGCCTTCCTCATTTTCGGCATCATGGTCGTCATCTTTCGCTTGGATTGGCGATTGGCTCTGGCGATCTTCGCCTTCTTCCCTGTGATCGTGTTCGCCGCATGGCAGTTCCGTAACCGAGTTCGAACGGCGTACCGCGAAGTGCGCAAGCAAATCGCCCGCTTGAACGCCTATCTCCAGGAATCCATTTCCGGCATGCGGATCATCCAGGTGTTCGTCCAGGAACACAAAGCCAACGAGCGGTTCGACGAGATCAATCAGTCCAAATATGTGGCGGATATGCGTCAGTTGATCACGTTCGCCGTGTTCCGCCCGTTGATGAGTTTCCTCAGCTCATTTGCCATCGCGCTGGTCATTTGGTATGGCGGATTTAACGTTCTACGTGGGAGCCTATCATTGGGAGCGCTCACGGCATTCATTCAGTACGTGCGGATGTTGTTCGAGCCGGTTCTCCGCCTGTCTGAAGGATACAACGTCCTCCAGGGAGCGATGGCCTCCTCCGAGCGCATCTTCCGCCTACTGGATGAACCCCAGGAGGATCCCGGCCGCGGGATAACCCCTGAGTCATTCCGGGCAAGGATCGAATTCAAAGACGTCTGGTTCGCTTATGACAACGAAGATTGGATCCTGAAGGGCGTTTCGTTCATCGCAGAGCCGGGGCAACATGTGGCCATAGTTGGCCCCACAGGGTCCGGGAAGACAACCATCATCCGCATCCTTCTGCGCATGTACCCTATCCAAAAGGGGCAAATCCTGATCGATGGCGTCCCTCTTGAAGAGTTTGATCTGTCCTATCTCCGAGCCCAGATGGCCGTCGTGCTGCAAGACGTGTTCATGTTCTCAGGTGACATCATGGACAACATCAAACTGCGATCGGCGATCCCAGAGGAAACGGCAATGGAGGCTGCCAGATTCGTGAATGCAGATTTTGTCGAAGCGCTTCCCGATGGCTATCACACCGAAGTGAAGGAACGCGGAGTCACCCTATCTGTCGGCGAACGGCAGTTATTGTCATTCGCACGCGCGGTCGCATTTAATCCCAAGATTCTCGTCTTGGACGAGGCAACAGCGAGCATTGATTCACATACAGAAAGCCTCATCCAGAATTCGCTGCGCAAAATCATGCAAGGACGAACATCGATTGTAATTGCGCATCGGTTGTCCACAATTCGGGAGGCTGACAATATCATCGTTCTGCATCTTGGCAAGCTCCTAGAACAAGGAACACACGACGAGTTACTCGATCTAGGCGGGTTGTATGCGGCGCTTCACAATCTCCAGTTCTCCGAGTCCAGCACAGCTGGATTCGACGAGATGAGCATCGAGACATAGAAGCCGCTTCTCGTGTTCCGAGAGAGTCGTCCTACGATGCGTTCCTCGGCAGACCGGCATTTTAACCCACATTCACATGGCTTCTGTGGTAACGTCTGTCACATCCGAGCCCGACGCTCGTTCACTCGAAGCCCTTCCCATGCCCTACGCTGTCCAGCCGAATCAGGAGATCATGGAAGCATGAATCGAGGAACAGGTCACACACACTCAGGGGCGCATCACTCGTTGGCGCGTTGTGGCGCGATCGCTGGTCTGTCCCTGAGTGTGCTTGTCCTTCTGACTGGCTGCATCTTCGCTCCCAACCTCCCGCCCACGGCTCGAATCCTGGCCGATGTGCTAGAGGGTCAGCCTCCGCTCACCGTTCAATTCGATGGCACCCAATCAACAGATGAGGACGGCATTGTCAGTAGCTATCAGTGGTCATTCGGCGAAGGCTTGCCCTCGCAAGCAATGCGCCCAAAACACGTCTACATGTTGCCCGGCGAATATACGGTCATGCTGACTGTGACCGACCACGACGGAGCTTCGAATTCCGCGGCCATCACAGTGAAGGTTATCGCGCCCAATTCGGCGCCAGTCGCCGTCTTCTCCTACACACCCACAGCTGTTCTCCCCCAAGAAACCGTCCAATTTGACGCTTCTGAATCTCTCGATGGAGACGGATGGATCACCACGTATCAATGGGAGTTTGGGGATGGCGCCGTAGCAGAAGGCCAGTCAGTGGATCATCCATACGCCACTCCTGGAAGCTACACCGTGGTTCTCCGTGTGGTCGATGACGATGGCGCTATCGGCACGCGGCAATCGGAGATTCTTGTCATTGATACCAACCAAGCGCCCCAGCCTCGGATTGAAGTGTCCTCCAAGGCCCTGGATCCCGGCGATTCCCTTCTCTGTAGTGCGAATGGATCATTCGATCCTGACGGCGAGATCGTGTCCTACGAGTGGGATTTTGGCGACGGAACGCGCACGCAAGGAACTCCAGCCAGCCATACTTACGCGGCAGAGGGCACCTATCGAGTGACGCTGACAGCGACGGATGATCTGGGAGCCAAGCAAAGCGCAGTGCAAACCATCTCTGTGGGCACCCCAACTGCACCGCCTATTCCCGACCCCGATCCTTCGGATTCCATTTTGTGCAAGTACACATGGAACTACGGAGGGACACGATCTCTCTCGCTTTCGATCCCGCAAAGTCTTGCTGACTACTACCGGGGTCTGTCACGCGACGTATGGAGTGAGGACGGCTATTCACGATTCGTCCTTGACCCCAAAGATGATGCGCTCATGATCCAGCTTCGCGATGCCCTGCTCCTCAACAACAGCTATCAAGCCACCATCGAGAACGCACTTGCGTTTGTCCAAAAAGCCGTTTCCTACCAACTTGACCCCGCAGGGTTTGAATACCCTCGCTATCCAGTAGAGACCCTCATTGACCGCGTGGGCGACTGCGAAGACTCCGCAATTCTCTACGCCAGTATCGTCCGGACGTTTGGCTATAGCGCTGGCGCATTGCTGGTATCTGTAGACACAGATGGCGATCAAGTGATGGATCATATCGTCGTGTTCGTTCGTGTCGCCGATTGCTTCATCGAAGCGCACCCCGATCGCAGCTTGTGGACGATCTCGGGAAAGACGTATGCATTCGCCGAGACAGCCATTTCCGGTGGATACTTGGCTTTGGGCATCGATCCGTGGGGGATTGAGCAGGAGGATATTCACGATATCTGGGATGTCGGGGGATCCACACACGCGCTCAACGCAACAAGGCTCATCGCACCCTAGAGCTTCTGTGCGCTACGCGAGGCGATTCAGGCCAATCGCGACACACTTCTCTGTGAAACGCAGTTGCAGCAGCCATCCAATAGCATCCAAGAAGCCCCGTTCAATCTATTCTTTGTAGGAAGAAAGGATACCGTGTAAAATAGACGCTGAAACGAGGTGAACTCCCGTTGATTCAGTATGTCGTCAAGCGGATTCTCGCAGTCATTCCCGTATTCATCGCTGTTGCCTTCATCTCGTTTAGCCTGGTGTCCCTATACCCAGGAGACTATTTTACGATCGCAAAGATGGGGGCCGCGCTCGCAGGGCAGGATCCCCAGGCCGTTCATACGGCGCTTCGAATTCAAGCGGGCATTGACAAACCGTTTATTGTGCAGTTTTGGATCTGGCTTGTCGGCGTTGTCACCAAGGGAGATTTCGGCGCCTCCTTCTCAGGGGCATCGGTCACCCGGCTGTTGTTCTCACCGCAATCGGGGCTGCAATGGACACTGGTCATCACTGGCGGTAGCATGCTCCTCGCATGGGCGTTTGGAATTCCGCTGGGCATCCTTTGCGCTGTGCAACACAAGAAGTGGTCGGACATCGCCATTTCAGCCGTTGCGTACTTGGGAATTTCGATTCCTGCATTCACCATGGCTCACCTGTTCTTTTGGATCATGTACAAATTCATCAATCCGCTGATCATCTCCGGTGGCGTATGGGGATTGGTTCACTACGATCTCGTCAACGCGCCGATGTCGCTGACGAAATTCCTCAGCTATATTTACCATCTCATGCCTGCCTTCATCATTGTCGGTGCGCCGATGTTCGCGACCGTCGTGCGTCACATGAAGGTGAACATGATGGATGCCTTGCCCAAGCAGTACCTTGAGACAGCACGAGCCAAAGGAGTTTCCGAAATTCGCGTGGTCGTGAAACATGCTGCACGCAATGCGCTCAATCCGCTGATCAGCATCGCCGGTATCATGCTGCCCACCCTGATCACGGGATCGATCCTCTGCGCCAGGATCCTCGGGCTTCCCTCATTTGGCATGGTTTTCATCAACGGCATCGCCCGCCAAGATCAGCACTTGCTCACGGCCGCACTTCTTTTCTATTCCAGCCTTCTAATCGTTGGAAATCTCATCGCTGATCTGTTACTGGTCGTGCTGGATCCGCGCATTCGTTACACCTAGTCGTACCCTCTCCCGAGGAGGATCTCCTGCGCCTTGTCGCCCGATCCATCGTTTTGTACTCCCGTTGTCAGCCTAATCGACAATCTGAGATTTCCTAATACCTGTTCACTGGCGTCTAGTCAATTGTTTTCTTTATTGACAACGTATTACACGTTCCATATTTCTTGACATAGGTGTGCTCAATCCATATAAACGGAAGGGTAGAAGGAGGCGAACATGAGTCTGTTTGATCGAACAGCATTCATTGAGAAGGTGCAGACGGCCTTCGCAAATGTCGAGAAGCTTCTTGGAAGTGGAGACGCTTTCGACTATGAGGAGGTTGCACTGTTCAGCGGAATCGTCAATGGATACGAAGAACACGTGGTTTTTCTCCCATTGACACAATCCTCTGTATCTTATCATTTGCAGCGGACACTGGGAGACACAAAGTCCTGGGCAGATATCAGTTCCCTCCCGCTGTACGGGTTCTATGTGCTGTCCCCAACGAATTGCATCAATTACCTAAGGATGGACACAGCCTATCTCGTACGCGCCATATCATGGGATCGTGCAGAAGTCGTGAATAGCGAAGGCGAAGTGGCAAGAATGTTCGCCTCGTGGGCTCGCAGAGGAGAGCCCGCGAAGGCCTACTTCACGTTTAGGGGAAACGCGGAATTCCATTCCGATACATGTTGGACGACGACCACAAACCAGGTAGGGTAGGTCATGAGCACCCGAGTGTCCGTTCCAAGTGACTACATAGGTTCGATTACGGCCAATCCTGGATCGCTGCCAGAACCGATTCGGAATGCTCTTCTGTCCGTGCGAAGACATCGCTTTCTCGATGGATGGTTTCGCATGGAGTTTGACGAGTCCCAGCCAACTTTTCTTCGCGTCGATTTCGACAAGGACGCGCCGTCTGCCGAGCAATTGTCGGTCATCTACTCAGATCAACCCCTGGTCACTGCACATGACCGCGTGTTTCCGACAAGCTCCACGTCCCAACCCTCGCTGGTTGCTGGCATGCTTCAGCATCTTGATGTCGTTCCTGGGATGCGCATTCTCGAGATTGGCACGGGGACAGGATACAACGCGGCGCTGCTTGCCGAGCTGAGTGGCGGAGCCTCCAACGTATTCACGATCGAGTGCCAACAAGACGTCGCCGACAAGGCCAGAAGATTCCTGATCGAAGAGGGATATGAGGGCATTCATGTGATTTGCGGCGATGGGTTTCATGGAGTCGCTGAAGGAGCCCCCTATGATCGACTCATCGCTACAGTAGGCTGCTCGGACATTTCTCCTCACTGGCTGGAGCAGCTGAAACCTGATGGCATCATGCTCATCCCTCTGACCCACGGGTTCTCAGATCCCCTCACTCAACTTGTCCAGGACCCGCACGATCCAACCTGCGCTGTCGGGACCATCGTGGATCGATCCGCGTTCATGAAGATCCGCGGTGTTCTTGAATGGGGGAACCCTTGGAGCACGTTTATCGTTCACGGATTGCCCTCTGAGCCTGAGTGGTGTCGTCCACTTCCCGAGTCCTTGAGCGTACCTGACTCAGCCCATCATCCAATCTCCGCGGGCAATCACTGGAGCTTCCATTTCTTCCTGGCTCTTTGTTCACGGGAATTGTGGTACGACAACAGGGGATATGGCCTTGCAGATCCTGGAAGCAACAGTGTTGTGATGATGACGGCCAGGGGTATTGAGGCGTTCTCTGCGACCGGGGATGTCAACACCTGTGCGCATCTCTACAGTCGACTTCTGTCGATTCATCGAAAATGGGTCGATCTTGGATACCCCGCTCCCGCCGACTACTCGTTGCGGTTGTCACCCAAGGATCGGTTCGATTCCCTCACGGATCTCACGAGAGAATGGGTGATCGAACGACCACGATTCCTGGAGAGAATTGGCTTGGCGTGAGCGTTCCATTTCAAGGGCGCTTAACGAACTCACCTCTATCAAGGACGAGGAATGGGCGACAAGCAACGCTGGGGCGGACGCCAGGCCGACGCGCACAGCACATTTCACCGCATGGGATCGACATGCTTTCGCCACAGATCGAGGGTGTAGTAGAACGGATCAACAACCTCCAAATCGTAATCCCTGAAGAACCCATTGACATTCTTCACATCCCGAACGAGTAGATCGAAAGCATCATCGTTGTACCGAGGGTCGACGGATTGAGGAAAGTCAATGATGACGATGTGATCATCGACGTAGAGCATGTTGTAGGCAGAAAGATCGGCGTGAACGCGATGCTGAGCTAGGAACAACTCAACGTTCCGGAGAATCTGCTGGTAGATCGTGGTTACTTCTCCCGCGTCCAGCGTGACATTCACCAGGACAGGCGCAGGAGCCCGCTCGTCCCCGAAATACTGCATAAGGATCACCGGCCCTTGGCGCTCAATGGGCTCAGGGACATCGGCGTGCGCTTGGTACAGCAGGGTCATCGTTCGCATTTCGTGGGCGATCCACGCACTGAACTTGTGTACCCGACCGCGCGCCGTCTTCTTGCCAAGCGCACGCAATGTCCGGGCGTCGGGGCGCGCTCCCCGCTCACGCCCCTGTTGATAGACAGCATCGTTCTTGAAGCTGCGTCGCTCGACGGGGCGATAGATTTTTGCGGCAATCAACTCGCCGCCCAAGGATTCGTGCGCACGGCAGCAGTAAACAACTGCCTCTTTCCCCGATTTGATGGGGCGTATGACCTCGGCGATCAGCCTGTCTTCGATCAAGGGCTCCAGATGTGCGAGCAACACCTCTTCGACAGTCTTTTCGTCCTCTTCAATAGAACGCACGCCTCGAAGCTTCTCCTCCTCAGGATCAATGTCATCGAGGCGCTGATTCCTCATGAGGCAGGGGTCTCCGAAAGGACCGCGTGTACTCCCTTCAGCCAATCGATGATCTGGATCTGCTGAGGACATGCTCGCTCGCATTGGCCGCAGGCCACGCACTGGTCGGCACGGCTTTCCGGCTTCATGAACTGGTTATAGGAGCGCTTGGCGCCATCCTCATCTTCGTACATCTTGAATTGGTTGTAGATTCTGAAGATGTTGGGAATCGCCACGCCGCTTGGGCAAGGCATGCAATATTTGCAGTCCGTGCAGGGAATGGGAGACAAAGATCTGTAGGCCTCGCTGACGCGGTCGACCAAATCCAATTCAGCAGCTGAAAGTGTTCCCACGCCCGACTTCATGGCGCTGCGAAGATTCTCCTCCACATGCAGCATCTCCGTCATGCCCGACAACAGCAGCGACACTTCGGGTTGATTCCACACCCATTGCAGCGCCCAATCGGCTTGCGTTCGTCGCGTGGGCGAATCGGCCCATAAATCGGCGACAGCCTCAGGAGCGGGACGTGTCAGCGAGCCGCCGCGCAAAGGCTCCATCACGACAACGGCCATTCCTTTGGCGGCCGCATAGCGCAGTCCTTCACGCCCAGCTTGGAAATCCGTGTCCATAAAGTTGTACATGATCTGACAGAACGTCCAATCATGTGCATCAACAATCGACTTAAACATCGGCAACTCGTCATGGAAGGAAAAGCCGAGGTATCGAATCTTGCCGCTGGCGATGGCCTTCTTCGACCACTCAATGACACCGAGATCTCTCAGATTCGGCCAATAGGTCTTGTTCAGAGCGTGCAGCAGATAAAAGTCGATGTGATCCGTCTGTAGGTTGGCCAGCTGGATATCCAAATGCTTGTCGAAATCGGCCTCCTCTTTGATCAGCCATGACGGCATCTTGGTGGCCAATTTCACCTTCTCGCGATAACCATCTTGAAGGCACCGGCCAACAAGG
>JAHITR010000084.1 GCA_018817505.1 Candidatus Bipolaricaulota bacterium
ATTGAGGTTCGCGAGGACAATGGGCGCGCCTTCTTGGCCATTGCGGACAGATTGAATGTGCTCGTTGTAGATGCCTCCCGCAACGAGAATGGTATCGCTGGGAAGCGCCTGCTGGATGGCATGCTGAATCGTCTGCCACGGTCTATCCAAAGAACCGTCCAGCGCGTCGCTGCCTGACTTCGCCACATAGAGGGTGCGTGCAGCAAGCGCCAAAGACAGGATGAAAACAGCGGACAGCCCAACGAGTATTCCGGCCACGAGGCGATTTCGGCGTCTTCGCTTCATCTGATCCCCCTTCCCACGAGAGCCACTGCTTGCAGAGCCGGGACGTTCCGGCAATGCCGAAACTCCAAGCAACTTGGCCCCGACGAAGCCCCAAGCGACTCAATAGCCGGTTGTTACAGAAGACGCTGCCAAGAGTTACGGCAACGCCGAAACTCTAAAACAACTCGGCACCGCCGAGTTGCCCAACCCCAAGCAACCAATAACGCATGCGTTATTGGTTGCCCGTAGCCCCAGTCAGCAAGGTCACGTTACTCTTCGTGAAGAACCCGTCAAAATCACCGAAGCGATGGATGTACTCATTCACCAGCAATGTATGTGAGGACATCGCCCCAAACGTCTGCTTCAATCCCTCTTCAGGCGATCCGATCAACGGAAGCAAGAATGTCTCCCCCCGTTCGAGCAAGCCATCAAAGACCCGATCAATCTCCTTTGTGTCCCACGCCAAGTGATGGGTTCGGGGACCATAGTTGTGGATGAATCGTTCGGTAGGGCCTGATGTTGCTTCGTCAACAAACGCAGCGATGCCTGATGTGAACACCATCGCGAAATCATCGGCGGATCGCCGAGCGACATGGGTAATGGAGTTCAGTGACTTCACGTAGATGGCAAAGTCGAATGCGTAGTTCGTCAAGTTCATGAATTCAAGAATGGCCGCATCGCGCTGCGTGGCTTGGACACGTGTGGCCGCGTGATCGAGATGCCCAACGCAAGACAGGAAAGGACGATCGGGCTTCTTGAAGCGCCAATTGAGGTCCCGAGATTCCTCGGCACGGTAAGAACGCGTAGCCGACGAGCGCTCGACGAGGCCGATGGAAAGCCCTGTATAGTCAGATGGGGTGGACAAAATCCACTGCGCATGTTCGCCACGAACCGGGACATCAGACTGAAACTTGATGCCTCGACCTCTCTGGATCGCGACTGTTCTTGCCACATCTGCGCACGCAAAGGCGAATGTTTCGAGACGAGTCATAGGAAGATGACGCGCCTTCGGATAATCATTGAAACGTGCATAGGGAGACGCCGCTACACGCGACGTAATCAGTACATCTGCCGATTCGTGTGTTCGCAGAACGACTGTTCGCGACTCGGTGTCTGCGAATGCGTCGACGACCTCCAATCCCGTGGTTGACAAAAGCTCATCTACGGCCGCGTGCTGATGCTGTGGCTCCGTGTTGATGACGATGAATTCAAGACCGCCAATCAAGCCTTCCAGTCCCACGCGACGGCGCTCCTCCAAGACAACAGACGCCTTAACACGCAAGCGGTCGCCGGTGTTCTGAAACCCGATCGCATGGCCTGTTTTTCCTCCGCATGAAGGGCAGGCAGATGCGTGGGCGGGGAGATTGCGTGCTCCGCATTCGAGACAGAGGCCAGCAGGTACATGAGCTTCACGAGACATGCACCATTCTATGGGAATCGCTCGACTTTGTGGACTGACATTTGTTGAGGTCCGCGGAAAGCGAGCATTGGTATTTCTCGATCTACCTGCGCTAGGGTCTCAATCGGCACGACCCGATGGAGGGTGAGGCATGAACAGGCAGTCACGGCGTGGATGGACCGTATGGCTTTATTTATCGATATTCGCGATCACGGCATCGTGTCAGGCCGCTTCTCTTTCTCCGCCCGACGTGGGAAGCACCTGGGTTCGCCCCTCAAGTCAATATCCTGCACAGCCAGTGTGGGGACATGCCGAGGGCTTGCGCGTTGGCCTGTGGCCGCTGGCAGGTCCGCGCGGATTACTCCGCATTTACGCGCCCTATCTTGGGCATGCTGACGAACGAATGATCAACTACATCGCAATCGAACCTGTGATTCAAGGGACTCTCTATCGAAGCTACTCAGAGATGGAAACGAGCCAACTCGATTTGGAGCAGGGTCTGCGATTCTGGAGCTCGGATTCAATGGATGCAGACTCATCCAGCGATCCTACGCAGCCCGTTCGCGGAGTGATCGGCTCTGACGAGGGGGTTGAGACACTACGGGTCATCATCCACATCGAGCCCTATCGCAGTGGCGCAAGCGTTGTTCTATGTCTCACTTTTCGTGCGGATCGGCCGTATGAGGTGGGGTTCTCGACCTTCCAAGCAGACGGTTCAAAGCCCCTGTCTGCTTGCATCGTGACTGCG
>JAHITR010000085.1 GCA_018817505.1 Candidatus Bipolaricaulota bacterium
ACCAGCTCGGCGATTCGCGTATGATGCTTGGGCTCCATGTCAAACGTGGCCGCGACAACTTCTCCCGACTTAATGGAACGTGTGAAATCGGTGACTTCCTCCGGTCGTTCGTCAACAAGCAAAACGAACAGCTTGATGTCGGGATGGTTCGCGTTGAGACCATTGGCAATTTGCTTCAACAGCGTTGTCTTTCCGGCCATCGGCGGAGAGACGATCAGGCCGCGCTGCCCCTTTCCGATCGGACAGAACAGGTCGATGATGCGTGTCGAAATCTCTCCGGAATCATGCTCTAGTTTCAGATGCTCGTCAGGATGCAGCGGCGTGAGGTCCCCAAATCGAGCGCGTCGGCGAGCGATGTCTGGATCCCCGCCATTGACAGTCTCTGCCTTCAACAAGGCAAAATAGCGCTCATCGTTCTTTGGGGCACGGATACCTCCCGACACCAAGTCACCAGCGCGCAGGGCGAGACGCTTGATCTGCGATGGAGAAATGTAGACATCGGTTCTGCTCGGAAGGCTTGTCTTTCCGCGCAGGAATCCGTATCCGTCGGGGTGTAGTTCCAAGACTCCTTCTGAGAATTGCAGCTCACCTTTTTTCGCGACATGAGCCATGATCGCACGTAGCACGTCGTCACGATCTGCGTGTTTTGCATTCTTCAGTTCAAGCTCTTCGGCAAGCGCGAACAGTTCCTCAATCGTTTTGCCTTGCAGTTCTCTTACTTCCATACTTCATCACCTCGAATCATATCCCTCTGCTGATTATCAATACAGTCACTAATAAATAGGCCACCCATAGAAGTACAGAATCAACGCCAACGCCAAAGATTTTTCGACGAGACCTAATCCCGATGGCAATCATGGCAATCACAGTTAGCAGGACGCCGCAAATCGCGACAATCAATTGATCTGATTCGCCTCCACGCAGATTCGATAGGATGGACCCGGATCGAAATGCAGCGTCGGCAAAGAAGATTGTCAGAATATTAAACATGTTGGAGCCAAACAAGTTGCCGACGACCATGTCGTAGGCGCCAATTCGCAGTGCTCCAATCGACGTCGCCAATTCTGGCAACGATGTGACAATGGCCACCAGGATCGCACCCATGAACGATGCAGACAGGCCCGTGGTTATGGATATCTGCTTGCTTGCATGAATGAGGAAGATGCCCGATACGACCACGACAATTGCACAAATCACAAAGCCGACGATCGCCTTCTTCAGCGACATCGACTCGTTGGATACTTGCTCGACTTGCACTTGCTGCTTTTCAGCGTGGAAGAGCAAGAACACGCCCGCAACATAGCCGACGAGAATGAGCCAGCTGAACGGGCCAATTCCCAACCACGTCATTGGAGAATCAATCACGATACCCAATGCTGCCAACAAGGTGAGAATCACGGCAACGCTTCCGCTGAGAACGTGATAGGTGCGAACCTTCAGCAGGAAGGGACCTCGCCCCAGAAGCAGCACGTCCAGAACGGCGATGATCACCACATTGAACAGATTGGAGCCGAACGCATTTCCCAACGCAATATTGGGAGCGTCTATTAAGGATCCTGTGACCGTCGTTGTGAGTTCCGGAATCGACGTCAATGTCGCCAAAAAAAGCAATCCGATCCATCCCTGGCCAATTCCTGTCGCATCTCCGATTGCCTCCCCATATGGAGCCAAGCGAATTCCCGCCAGGACAATTGCCGAAGCGGAAAGCAGGAAAATGAGCCAGTCTACGATCATTGAACTCCTATCAAATTGGAAATCGAGATTCTCATGCTACCTGATAGGTGACCACGAGGGTTCAGCCGATGGAGTAGCGAGTTCTTCAAATTCTCAGTTTCTTGAAAAGCCATTTCACCATGTGACCGTACATCTTGAATCGGTCAATCATGCCTTTCTTGAAGCCGCGTTTCTCTTCCTTCAGAACGTGGGTCACACCTTCCAGCTTAACGTATTCGGTCACCCAGTCTTCTTTTGCTGCCAATCGGGAGAGAGCAAATTCGATGCCAAAATCAACTTCTGTCACTTCTGTCACGCATTGCTTGGCACGTTCCCATAGTTTCCGACTGAGCACGCGCTGACCCGATGCATACGGATTGATCTTCTGAGCGAAGTCCGTCTTCTTGCGTCCATTGGCAAATACACCAACAGCCATGTCCAGTTTCATATCCTGATAGCATTGAATGAGCTTATCCACATGCGCTGTCGTCAAGCCGACGAGATCCGCATCAAGAAACAAGAGCGTTTCATTCTTTGCCAACGACACACCGCGATCCAATGCCGCTGCCTTGCCGCTATTGTGTGGCATCTGTGACACTTGAACAGCAAAAAGCCTGGCTTCATCGGCAGTTCCATCGTCTGAGCCATCATCCACGACGATGACGTCATCAACCCATTGACTGGCAATGACAGGACGTATGACGGAGCTAATTCGCCCAGCCTCATTGTATGCGGGTACCACTACGGAAATTCGCATTTGATTTGCAGGTAGAACTTGAGTGCTTTTGACTCCCCCGATAATTCGTATGTATTTTAGCCAGTGGTGCACCGCAAGTCAATTCCCAACTACTCCCGGAGCCATCCCAAAGAATCGATCAGCGGTTCAGGCTGTCAAACCACTGGACGGCCTCAGCCAGAAGCTCCTCTTCGTCTGACACGGTCTCGATTCTCACTGGAAGCGACTTCGCGAGAAGCTTCCCATAGCCGCGCGTGACGATGCGTTGATCCGTCACCAGAACCAGTCCGCCGTCCCCCGTTGTGCGGATCAGACGCCCTACGCCTTGACGAAGCTTCAATCCGGCAAGAGGAATGGACAAATCCATGAATGGATCCCTCCCCGTCCGCGCCAGGCGTTCCCCCATCGCCGCGAACACAGGGTCAGTGGGAACAGGAAACGGCAATCGAGAGACGATGAGAATCTCCAACTCATCTCCTGGGAAATCGACACCTTCCCAGAAGCTTTCTGTCCCCAAGAGCCATGTGGGGTTTTCAGAACTGCGGAATTGGTCGATCAAGGCCGTGCGAGACAGCTCGCCTTGAATCAGCGTGTCAACATCTGGCGGCAGGTTGTCCTTGACGGCTTGCATCATGGCATAGGAAGTAAACAGAGCCAGTCCGTTTTTGCGAATCCGGCTCGCTAGCGAAGCGATGAGGCGGGCGAGCGCTTCAGCGTAGGACAACAATTCGCCATGAGCTGGCGGAATATAGCGAGGAACGAGAATCCGCATACGCGCGTCATAAGAGAACGGGCTCTCTGCGACCATCGTTTGTAGGGGGAATGCTTCTTCGGTGAGTCCGATGGACCGACAGAGATAGTCAAACGTCCCGGCCAGTGAAAGCGTAGCCGACGTCAGGACGATCGACTTGAGTCGTGGATACAACAACTTCTCAAGGAACGGCGCAATATCCAAGGGTGTCGCATGGAACGCCAATGCGTGCGTCGTCCGCTCGTACCAGTGCACCGTGTTTTCAGAAGGAGGCTTCGACAGGGTAGATACGACGTCATTGAGCCCCTGAACCACTCGAATATGACCCTCCAGTTCTTTCAACGACTCCTCATCTTCGATGTGATCTGACAACGCGTCAAGCGCGTTTTCCAGTTGAGTCAACAACATGGGCATCTCACCCACGTCATCCGATGCTTCAGTCAACGCAGAGAATTCCGCGCGCTTTTCATCGGGAAGATGCTGAGACAACTGCCGGAAAACGATCCCAATCTGGGCGCGAAGTCGACTGAGCAACGAATCAATCCGAAGCGTCGCTTCAGTGCCTCCAACGAATGTCGTTCGCTGGAGCCACCCCCTGCGCCGCCTTCCAGTTGGAGACAGGTCATCCGCCAATCGAACGAAGAATCGTTCCATCAACTGCTGTGTGAAAGCCATTCGCGCAACGGACTCCAACGTGTGCGCCTCATCCACAACCAAATGGGTGTATTTGCCGAGCACGACATTGTCCACTGCGAGATCGGCCAACAATAACGAATGATTGACCACCACAAGATCCGCACGACGAGCGCGGCGGCGAGCGAGAACCGAGTAACATTCCTCACTAGAGGGGCAGAATGCGCCTGTGCAATGATGGGCCGAGTCACACAATCTGTACCACAATTGGCGAGCCTCGGGTTGAGACAAGAAAGCACTGTTCTCCTCAATATCGCCGGTCTCAGTCTCGACCATCCACCGAACCAGGGGAGCCAACAACGGCAGCAGCATATCCTGCTCCAGACTTTCCGTCAGTTCAGCAACCAATCCTTGCCAACGCCGCAGACAGAGGTAGTTCTCACGTCCCTTGAGTAGTGCAACTTCAACACCCGGCTGCAGTCGCTCGATCAGAAAGGGGAGATCCTTGGCATAAAGCTGCTCTTGGAGTTGACGCGTTTTTGTCGAAACAAGAATTCGATCCCCGCGATTCTGCTTGAGGTGCAGCAAGGCTGGCGTCAGGTAGGCGAACGTCTTGCCCGTTCCCGGGCCCGCTTCAACGAGAAGCGCTTCACGATCCCGAAATGCCGCTTCAACGGCCGCCGCCATGGCAAGCTGCCCGTCTCGTCGCTGGAAGGACGCAAACGATGCGGCAATCGGTCCGCCATCGGAAAGGGCCGCCTCTGCGGAGATCATTTCCTCGGGGGACTCAGTCGTTCCCTCTGGATGCTCCGCTTCCAAGTCACCCGGGGCCACGCCAACTGAACCAACGGATGGCTCGGATACGGGCTCGGAAATGGGTAGGACAAGCACGTGCATCAACACATCCGATATGGGCGATGGCAGCAATCGTGCGAGCAGCGCGATGATTTCACGATCGACTGCCAACGCGTCGTTCAACAAGGCATGAAGGAGCAGGGCGAGTTTCGATGGTTCTGACAACTCAGAAGAAATCCCGTAGAAGTCACAGACGGGGGCCAGGCGATGTTCTGAGAGCGTCGGAAGTAGCGCGCGAGCCAAGATGCGCAAGTCCAACACCCCTTCAGGGGGCCGAACGACGTCATCCACTGAGTAGCGAATCCTCAGGCTGGCTTGATCGACTGATGTCGCCCGAACAGATTTTCCCTTTTCAAGATCAAAAAACACGGAATCAAGAGCGCCGTCAATCCAAACGCGAGAGAACCCGAGATCCTTCCAGGGGAACACCGTCGACACTAGAGCAAGTGCCTTAGCAGGTCGATCCTTCGCACGCGTCCGACGAGCCTGCCGTTCGCATCCACGACAGGCACATTCTTAACACCTTTGCGGATGATCAGGTCGGCAGCCTGGAGGTCATCGTCATCTTCAGTCACTGACATGACATTCTTCTGAATGAATCTCTCGATCGGCTCATTGGAGATGGATGTCAGTTTTCTCGACAGCTGGTTCATGTCGGGAATGAATGAGGTGGAATGCAGCATTTCGAAGTACCCGGGCAGAGCAGCGCGAATGAGATCCTTCTCGGAAATGAATCCGATGAGCTTTCCATCCTCATCCACGACAGGCACGTTGGGCATCTCTGCGTTGTTGAGGATGAAGATCAGCTCGCGAACGGAAATATCCTTCTCCACTGCGGTTAGATCTTTGGTCATAATGTCGCGAACCTTCACGATGTCCTCCTCATAGTCGAGTTACAGTGATGCTTTTCATTCCTTCTTCGATCACAGCCAGGTCCCGGCAGATCTTCTCATCGGATTCCGCGCTCGCCAACCCTGCGGCCAATCCGAATCGCAGACTCTCATCCAATGGAGCATCTTGGGCGAGCTTGAATAAGATGCCTCCCAAGAACACATCATCCGCGCCAACCAGATTCTTGAATTTCGACGTGGAGACCTTCGCTTCTATCTCCCAGACGTCATCCTTCGTGATCGCAATGTCGCCGGTAACGTCATGTGAAATGATGACGATTTCTGCACCGCACGCGACCACATGCCTCCCGGCTTCGATGATCGCATCGACCGTCGTCAGTCCCTTGCCCTCCAACGTCAGGTGTTCACGCGTATCTGGCTTGACGATGTAAGGGCACGCTTCCAGGGCGCGTGACAACGCCTCGCCTCCTGCACTTAGGATCACTTTGGCCCCAGCATCCTTGGCCATTTGGGCCATCTCGCCATAGATGCCTGGATCGACGCCCGGCGGCAAGCTGCCTCCTAGCACGATCCAAGTGGCGCGGCCAAGTATGCGTTTGTATCGGCGCATGAGTCGGTCGACTTCTTCGGGGAGAATGTTGGGACCTGCTTCGTTGATGAGATTCGGGCTGTGTTCACGCCCAATTTGCAGCAGGGTCACATTGGCGCGTGTTTCTCCATGCGTCCAAACGAAATTGGTAGTGACCCCTTCATCGCGAAGATCGCGAACGACGACGTGCCCCGTATGTCCGCCGACAAATCCCATGGCTACGTTGTCCATGCCAAGACGAGAAAGGAGGACGGAAACGTTCACGCCCTTCCCGCCAGCTGACGTCGAGCTGCGTATGGCACGCGTCAAGAATTCTTCCTGCGTCGTGTCGCAGATTTTTAGAGCTTCTACCCAATACATTTTGTCAACGGCCGGATTCAGGGTCACTGTGACGATCATGGCTTCCCTCCAAATTCTCTTGGCCAAGTATACTCCCCGATAGCGACGATACGGAAGTCCCTTCAACGTGAACGACAACGAAATCGCCTAACGCTGCTTCACCCAAGCACATGACGGTTCGATGATCGTCTGCGCGGCCATACATCAAGCCAGACCGACTCACGCCTTCGACAAGCACGTCAAGATCCTGTCCGACAAACCGACTGTTTTCCTCCAACGCGATCATTCGCTGCCGAGAAAGGACACGATCCAATCGCTCTTCCTTCACGGATGCAGGCACGTCATCAGGAAGCTCGGCACTGCGAGTCATCGGGCGGGGAGAATACTTGGCGACAAACACGGTGCCAAATCGAACTCGTTCGATCAGCGTCATCGTGGCTTCAAAATCCGCGTCCGTTTCGCCAGGGAATCCCACGATGAGGTCCGTTGAAAAGTTGAGATCAGGCATGATCTTCCGCCCCAAGTCGGTCATCGCAATGTAGTGATCTCGATCGTATTTGCGATTCATGGCTCGAAGCATGTCATCTGACCCGGATTGACACGCGAGGTGAAGATGGTGACAGACGTTGGGTGATTGCGCCATCGCGAGAAAAATGGTTTCTGAAATGTCTTTCGGATGCGACGTCGTGAATCGAACACGACGAATGCCTGTCGCCGCGACCTGGGTCAGCAGTTCGGCAAAGCTCCCGTAGGAAGGTTGGTCTGTTCCATATGAATTCACATTTTGCCCCAGAAGGAGCACCTCTTTGTAGCCCCGCTGACACAGATCATCGACTTCCTTCAGAATGAGATCGCGAGGGCGGCTGCGCATGGGACCCCGAGCATAGGGAACAATGCAATAGGAGCAGAAATTCGAACAGCCCTCAGTGATGGTGACCATGCCTGTGACTGCGCTTTGTCGTTGAACGGACCATTCCGACTCGAATATGGGTTCTGCCAACGCGGCGACACGTTGCCCCTTCGCCTGTTCAATCAAGGCGGGCAGTGCGTGGTGGCCACTTGCCCCGAAAACGAAGTCAATCGACGCCACCCTTCGAATCAGGGCGTCACCGTGAATCTGTCCCATGCAGCCGCCCACGCCAAGCAGCACAGGACGTTTCCTCTTTTCATCGGCAACAGCGCCAATACGGCCGAACACCTTCTCCTCTGCAAGCTGCCGAACCATGCATCCATTGAAGATCACCACATCGGCCTGTTCTAGACTATCCACGATCACATAGCCAGCAGATGTAAGCACACCCGCAATGACCTCCGACTGGTGGAGGTTCATCTGACAGCCCCAAGTTTCGATACAGACGCGTGTTCCCATGGTTTGCGGTGACTATACTCCATTCCAAAACCGTGATCCATTCACGATTGGAGCCGCATATCTGCGATGTGACAGATGCCCTGGTTTGACCCTTGGGCAGTTCAGTACACTCTGAATAGCCATGAGCCTCCGACGATGTGACCGCTACTTGCTCCGCCAGATGCCAGGGCCCTTCTTCCTCGCTTTGGCAGGGCTTACGTTGTTCATTTTGCTCAACCTCATTCTGCAACTGTCTGAATTGATGGTCGATCGTGGAATCGCCGTTTCTCAATTGCTCAGGTTGCTCATCCTCTGGATGCCTGAACTGATCGCCTGGGCCATCCCCATGTCCGCGCTGTTCGCCGTGTTTCTTGGGTTGGGACGCATGGAGCATGACCGAGAAATCATGGCTCTGGAGTCTATTGGCGTGTCCCTGCGAAGGGTTCTGATGCCTCTATTGGTTGCTTCAGTCGGTCTTTGCTTCATCACATTCGGGGTCTACAACTGGGTGATGCCGGCATCCAAGAATGCGGCGCAGCGGACGTATCGTGAGATGATCATCTCGCAATCCGTTCCTCGAATCTCAGCGAACACATTCTTCACTGGAGCGAATGACCAATATTTCTATGTGCGGCAATACGATGCCGATGATGGCTCAGTCCGTGATGTGCTGATCTATGACGTGTCTGGCAGATTGTTCCCACAAGCAGAATCCCAAATCACCATGGTGACTGCGGACTCCGGAACCTGGACCGGAGATGATTGGAATTTATCTGACGGCAGGATGTACGGATTCAATCGGGAAGGGATGCTGATTTACTCGGGCACATTTGAAGAGCTGGCGATCCCCGTAGCACAAACCGCTGACGAGATCTGGTCGCAGTCGAAATCTCCGTCTGAGATGGGAATACGTGAGCTGCTGGCGCGTATTCAACGCGCCAAGACAAGCGGGCTACCGATCAACGAGTCCATTGTCGAACTCCATCAACGCTTCGCACTGCCGCTTTCAGCTTTTCTGTTCGTCCTTGTGGGCGGCGCTGTCAGTTTGATGTTTGGATCGAAGAATCGGTCCACGGGCATCATTATTGGATTGGTGATCATCGGTCTTTATCAGGGCACGTATTTTTGGATGCAGGCGCTTGGGCGAAGAGGCGCACTCAATCCCGTCATCGCTGCCTGGATTCCCAATTTTCTGTTTGGGCTGATCGGTCTGCTGTTGTTTCTGCGCGTCGACAAATTGGCCTCCAGGGACATGTGGAACCGCCTGCGCAGCCGATTGCCTTTTCTCACCTCCCTGTTGCTGATCACCGCGTTTAGCTTGAGCTGTCTGGGACAAGAAGTTCCGCTGCACTTGGAGTGCGATGACCTGTTTATTTCGACGGATCGCACGGAGATCATTGCCCAGGGATCCGTTCATGCCATTCTGGATGACGCGGATTTGCTGGCCGATTCCGTCTATCTCAAGCAGGATGCAGACGGCCTGTGGCGACTGGAAGCTGCGGGAGACGTCGCATTGGATTTCGGAGAATTTGATTTGCGCGGTGATCGGATTGCCGCCGACGTGGTCGTCACTCCGCAGGGGGCACAGACGCGATTCTTGGAAGCGACGGGCTTCCAAGGTCAATCCGACTTCACCAACTCAGAGGGAGACGAACAAACCCTGTATTTCCTTGGTGAATCCGGCCGACTCGACTTTGACGAAGCGGGAGAATTGTCGTTGATCGAGATTCTCGACGGGGAAGTCACGACCTGCAATTGCTGTGATCGGCCGTTCCTGTCCCAACCCTATACACTCCGTGCGAGTCGTTTGCTGTTTTATCCCGATCAGCTCATCGTTGCTTTTGGCCTAACGGGACGCATCGGCGGAGTGTCCATCCTGTGGCTTCCGGTCTATGTTCAGCCACTTGCAGATACGCTGGACAGCCCTCTGTTTCCTGCATTCGGTAGCCACGCTCTCCGAGGCTGGTACCTCAAGTGGAATGTGCCCTTCTACCTCAGCGAATCGTTCTACGGCAGCGTTCTATTTGACTATTACGCCAGGTACCGCGAGCTGGGAATCGGTTTTGTCACTCGCTATGCATTGGCAGGCCATCAAGGGCGAATCCGCTTCTACAGCTTCCCAGCCAAGGTCGGCGAATCCGTTTTTGAGTTCTCTGTGCGGCATCAATTGCCTGCTGCCAGGAACTGGAGCGGAGAAGGCCATCTCGACCTACGCGTCGTTGGAGACACCACTGAGATCGATTATGGAGCACAGGCTGAAGGATCGAGCCAAGGGTGGACTGCCAAAGTCTCAGCATTGCGCGAAGTCACTGTCGTGAACTCAGATGACGAAGACACGGAAAACGACGTCACAAACGTGACCGAACGGATTCCGGAACTCATCGTGTCCCATGAGGCCTGGTCCTTGGGCGCCTGGTCCGTTCGTCCGAGTGTCGAGGCAGGTCGATATCGAGAACAATTCGGAGACCAGCCGGCTACCGAGGCGCTTCGATTGAGCGGCGCACTGAGCCTTGGTTCCAAACCGATTGACCTGTTCGACGTTGAGCTTTCGCCTCGTCTCACATTTAGGGCAACGACGTATGAGGGAGCAGCCATTGGACAGAGCAGCGGCTCGTTTCAAACGACAGTCGGTGCGCGCTGGCGCGACGTCTCAGCCAACTACAATCTGGTTCTTGTGCAAGGAGATAGTCCATTCGAGTTCGATGCTCAGATCGCCACACACCACCTTGCCTGGACGATTACACGACAGAGCAGAGGCACACTCAGTATCGATAGTGGGATCAATCTCTACTCAGGAGTCTTCGATCCGGTCCACGCGAAGATCTCGTGGACCGACTGGGCGAACTGGACTCTCGATGCCAAGTACATCCTATCAGATGTCGTGCTGGATTCATTGCTCCTCACAGGAGACTGGGAGTCCGACGCGGCTCGCCTCGACTGGTCCGTTCCCTATCTACCCGCTGAATCTCGATTCGGCACGGTGGTCTTCTCGGGGAAATCAACGAGCGAGTGGGTGAATGTCGATGTCAATGCAAAGCTTGATCACGGCATGGTGACTGTGAAGACCAAACTCAATGGCAAGATCTCTGTGGAACGATTCACACTCAGTGGGAAGGTGACGTTCTCCAACGTCTCGTTTAGCAGTATGACTCTGGCGTCGGAATACACCTCTCCGTCTGGATGGGGAGCAACCTTGGCCTGGACGTACTCTGGTGGCGCATTGTCGTTGGATGCTTTTCGGTACGGTGTCTTCTGGGACGTCGGAGATTGCTTGCGCATTGGCATCGATCGAGAATCCTCAGAGATCTGGGTCTATGCATCGATCCTCGCCTTTCCAGAGGCCGTCCTTCGCTATGCGCCCGAGAGCGCCAGTGTTCAACTCGGCGACTAACTCAGTACAATACAGCCAGATGAAAAGGGGGACCTATGACCTACGATCTTTCTGCGCTCGTCTACGTCATGATCGCCGTGATTCTTATCATGACGTTCTACGTTGGCAGTTGCAGCACCGGCTCATGCAGCTAGTCAGACGCTGACGCCACCGTTCAACCACAAAGCCAGAGAGGAGAGCGAGTATGCCAGCACATCGGATACGTCTTGCAGACATCATGCACCTGCCCAGCGTTTACTTCCCCACGGTATCCAATAACGGGAACCGACTGGCCTTTTACTGGGATATTTCGGGATCCATGGAGCTTTACGTCATCGATCTTCCAGATGGAGCTCCACAACAGATCAGCAAGGGCAATGTGCCAAAATCCCTGCGCGCGGGCTTCATTTGGTCGCAGGATGATACCCGCATTGTCTTTGCCAAGGATGTCGGCGGCAACGAGCAGCACGACCTATACAGTATGGACGTGAAGTCTGGTGCCGTTTTGCAACTGACCCATACACCCAACGCACAGGACTACCCCGTCGAGTTTTCTCCAGATGACGCTTGGATCTCCATGCTCTCCAACCGAGACGGCCAACTCAGCCTGTACAAAATTCGATCAGACGGCAGCCAGCCCGTTCGACTCACCGAATTTGCCAATCCCGTGTCAGGCGGATTGTGGAGTCCTGACGGAACGCAGTTGGCACTGTCTGCCAACGAATCCAAGGACCTTCGGAATTCGGACATTTATGTGGTATCCGCAGATGGCGATTCTTGTCGACGATTGCTCCGCGTCAATGAAGGCTCACAAGATCGTCCGGTGGCGTGGCTCCCTGATGGAAAACGTCTGGCGATGACGTCAGATGCCAGCGGAGTCAATCGACCCGGCATCCTCGACCTGGAGTCCGGAGTCGCCACTTGGCTGGGTATCGAGGGCGTCGATGAATCGGCGGTGTCGGTCTCTGAAAGCGGCAATCAATTGGCAACGCTTCGCAATCAGGACGCAGCCATATCCGTCGTCATTTACGACGTGGATCGAGGGACCGAGACCATCATGGGAGCGCAGACAGGCCTTGCGATTTGGCCAGCGTTTGCGCTGAACGACACATTGCTGGTGATGGCCAAGGCGTCCGCGACACGACATCGCGAACTGCTCACCGTCGATCTTGCCACTCTGCAGGAGCATGCTCTGACGCCTGTCAATTACGGATCTATCGACACGACAGCCTTTGTCGGGTCAAAACACATTCGCTACAACTCGAGCGATGGGCTGTCTATTCCCGCCGTGCTGTCCACTCCAGACCATCTGCATCAAGACGGGAAAGCGCCCGCCGTGGTCATGGTCCATGGCGGACCGACGGGCCAATTCTTTCGAGGATTCGATCCATTCGTACAGATTCTCGTGGACCGAGGATATGTTGTCCTGCAGCCCAACGTACGGGGCAGCACGGGATATGGTGTGGAATTCAGGGACATGAATCTCAACGACTGGGGTGGTGGCGACCTCGAAGACGTCGCCGCGGGTGTTGAGTATCTCAAATCACTGGGAACCGTCGATCCCGGACGTATCGCTGTGTTTGGCGGCTCCTATGGCGGATACATGACCTTCATGGCTGTCGTGAAGAAGCCAGATTTGTGGAAAGCGGGAATCGCCTGGATTGGCATTACCGATCTTCATCGCCTGTACGAGAAGAGCATGGAACACTTCAAGTACTACCTCCGCACACTCATGGGCGATCCAGTCGAAAACGCGGATCTGTGGAGAGATCGAAGCGCCATTCACTTCGTTGACAGGGTCACGGCCAAGTTGCTCATCCTGCACGGTGTTAATGACCCACGATGCCCTGTCGAACAATCCCGCATTTTCCGCGATCGGATGATTGAGCTGGGGTACAAAGAGGGCGCTGATTTCGAGTACATCGAGTTTGCCGATGTCGGTCATGCTTCGTCAGATATCGGCCAGAAGACGGAAACCTATCAACTGATCATCGACTTCTTGGAGCGAACCATGTAGTCGCAGCATGTGTGGGCGGCGCGGATCTCCGCTGCCCATTCATGTTCTTGCTTTCCGGGGGAATCATGTCGAATTCCTTGATGCCTCAGCTGAGCTACATTCCGGATTCGACGTTTCCGATGGGGATCTCTACGTGCCAGCTTGAGGAACTTGTTCAGGCTGATGCTGAAGCTGCCTGTTGGGAGAAAAGCGGACGATTCGATCGCGAACAGCCGTGTCACGAGGTTGATATTCGAAGCTTCTATCTAGCCAAGACGTGCGTCACTGTTGCCGATTATCGGCGGTTCGTGGACGAGCAGGGCTATCACCATCGTTCATGGTGGACGTCTTCGGGTTGGGAGTGGAGGCAGACAGAGAACCGATCAGGCCCCGCCTTCGTGGCAGAGGGATCACGCAACAATCCCGATATGCTTCCCATCGTTGGCGTAACCTGGTATGAAGCCACCGCCTATTGCCGATGGTTGAGTCACAGGACAGGTCGACTCTTTCGATTACCCACTGAAGCCGAGTGGGAATTCTCAGCACGCGGGCCGAATGGTCATCTCTATCCATGGGGGAGCAGCTTCCGTTCGGCTTTCTGCAATACACGATCCGGCAACGTGGGGCACACGCTTCCCGTGGGAACACGCAGTCCCCTCGGGGATTCGCCTTTTGGACTCCAAGACATGGTGGGGAATGTCTCGGAATGGACCAGCAGCCAGTTTCGCCCTTACCCGTACGTGGCCACGGATGGCAGAGAAGTGATGGAAGGCGAAAGCGAGCGAACCACCCGCGGCGGTTCTTGGTTTGGTCCCGATCTTCGGGCTCGAACGACAAGTCGGGGAATGAATGTGCCTTGGTTCTGCGATGACGATTTGGGCTTTCGCGTGGCGATGTCCGAATGGCCCGTGCAAAGCTAGCTCCTGATACGCCAACCGCCAGCCTTGAAGCAATTCAGCGGTTCGTGTATACTTATTTCGTTCAATCTACGTTCAACACCCGTCATTCACCGCATAAACAACACGATCAGTCAGAATCGTGAGACGATTCAGACACACGATCTGGGCATAATCAGCGATAGTCGCAAATCCAGGTCGGCGAGAAGCTCCCTCTCTGGGCATCCACCCGTTCTCAGGAGGCAAAGGTAAACGCGGGATTCTATCAGCAGCATCTCCCAAGACAAGCGCAATGTGCCACGCGCTACAGCCATCAACCAAGGAGGATCCATGAAGGACGTTCGCATCTCGGTCATCAAAAAGGATTTCAACCAAGAACTTATCCAAACGTACATGGCTCCCCATCGCGCCGCATCAGCTCGCCCGTGCGCGATGGACATTGGCGATTCGTTCCTCGTTTCTGGAACAGTCATGTGTCCTGACGGGCTTTGCCCGTGGGCCTGGCATGATATCGAATCGTTTGTTCGAATCGCCGCATTCGAAGGCAAGTTGCCGGATCAAGTTCCAGACAATAGTTGGGTTCGCTGCTGCACGGATGCCTTCCGACCCGTCACGTTTCTCATTGAACCCATCGACGACGAAGTCTCGACTGCAGAGTAAAGGAGGACTTTATGCCTTGGCCGAAAGTCAAAATCACCGTTTTGAAACGAGCACTGTTTGAAGACGTCTGCAACGAATATGGCTCAAAGGATTTTCTTGATCGCGGTGGATGCAGTCCTTGTGGCCGCTTCCAAGACGGGCAAGAATTCATTCTCGACCACGGTCTGGACAAGCCAGAAAACTTCTGTGCCTATGCGTTCGCCGACATCCGCCACGAATTGATGGTTGTACTCAACGGAGGCAGCCGCCCTTATGTCGGTTCTAGGGGAACAGCCATTGTCTGCTGCACGGACGCCATGAAGCCGGTCTTGTTCAAAATCGAACGGATGGAGCCAGGCTCCTGATAGGAGAAAAGCGTCTGCTGAAGTCCGGGCAGCAGCCGTCACGCCGCAGGCGGGGCGCTCCAAACGAACCGATGCTCAAGCAGCGGTTCGCCTGCACAGGACGCCATGAAGCCGGTCTTGTTCAAAATCGAACGCATCCAAGACGAAATTCATGAAGGAGGAGCCATGCCATTTCGCATTACAGTGCTCAAGCGGACAGCATTTGCAGATCTCATCGAGGAGTATGCCGCCGATGATCGCAAACCAACCTACGGCCCCTGCAAGCGGTTTGCAGATGGACAGACATTCGAGGTTCGAGGAGGCGTGCCGCCCGCAGATTTCTGTGCCCGCGCCTGGGCCAGCATCTTCGGCGATCTCGCAGTAGTTGAACTCGGTGGTAATGCTCCATGGATCAATCGCAAGAACACGATGATTACTTGCTGCAACGACGGCCTGACACCGGTTGTCTTCCGAATCGAACGTCTTGAGAGTTAGGAAGGCCCATCGCTGGCGCACGAGTCACTGCCTTCGAAAGCGTCGGATAGAAGCCGATAGATCGTCGCCTGATCAAAGGAGCGTCGCCGCAGGAACTGGTGCCTTGTGAACCGTTCCATGATAGGAAGTCAAGCATGTCGACGAATTCAAAAAGGACAATGGCCGTTATTCGTCAAGCGCCGCTTGCACAAACGGACACAATCCGGTTGTATTTCAGGTAGAACAGATCGAGGAGGTCGACTGATGACAAGCGCAAGCTACCGATTTCAACTCGGCGAGTTCGAGCTTCTGATTGTGAAAGACGGTACGGGTGGACAACGCCCGCTATCTGACTTGGTGGACGATCTTCCTCAAGATCTGATTCAGCATGAGATCTTCATGGAAGGTGGACTCATGGTGGTCGATACGCCAGAGGTTCGGTTTCTTATCGACGCGGGCAACGGCCCTCATCGGCGCCCACGAACTCACATGGCTGAGCAGGCCTTCGATGAGGAAGGCATTACGCCACAATCGATCGATACCATCCTGCTCACGCACGGCGATCCCGATCACATTAGTGGGTTGCTTACCAAAGAAGGAGAGCTGGTCTATCCCAATGCACACTATGTGCTCAATATCGACTTGTGGCGTGCATTGAGCAGCGATCTTGAAGCTGGGTTGGTTTTCGCAGGCCAGATTGAATTTGTTCACAGACTGGCCGACCTCATCCAAGGGCGCAGCACCCTGCTAGAAGCCGAACGAGAAATTTGGCCTGGCGTGCGCGCCATTCCAGCGTTGGGCCATCGAGCTGGTCACACCATCTATCGGTTCGATTCCCACGGATCAGTCCTGTTTCATATCGGAGACGCTGCCTTCGATCCCATCTTTCTGGAGCGCCCCGAATTGACACTTCCTACTGAATACAAGCCCAAACAGGCCCGATCCACGCGCGCGGCCATTGCCAGACGGCTGACTACCGAGAACGCGCTCATCGTCGGGTCCCACTTTGCTGTGTCCAATGTAGGACGGCTCAAGACGTCTGACGAAGGTCATCATTATCATTGGATTCAACAATCACCGGGGCAATCGGACTGAACGCCCATCAGGCACCGTGAGCAAGAAAGGAGTCAATGTGGAAGAGCTTTTCCATCCGTTTGCGCATGAGGACATTGAAGGCGCAGTCATCCGCGTCTTGGAGGACGAGATACTCAACGTCAACGAGTTCCTCGCCGAAGTAGAACAGCTCGATGAAGGCGGCGAGTACGAGTTTTCCTATACCTGTTGCTACCTCAAGCATCGAGGTCGACACATTCTTGTCGATGCGGGATTCGATCCCGATACCACACCCGGGGCGCTTGAGTGCCTTGATGTCGATCCCGCGGACGTCGCATGGGTGCTGCTCACCCACGCTGACCGCGATCATGTCGCTGGCTTGTTGATGCATGATGGTTCACTCACCTATCCCAGAGCGCAGCATGTCATCGGAAAGGACCTGTGGGACAATCTGTCCAATCCAGCGACCCTCGCGGCTTTGGATGACGAGCGTGCCGCCTTCTATCGCAAGCTCGTTCGCGCGCTCGATAGCTCAATCCAGTTGATCGATGGTGAGTCCAATGTGGTCGATGGCATACGCTTCATCCCCAGTGCCGGGCATCGCATCGGACATGCTGTCTATGAGTTTTCATCTGAGGGCGCGCCGCTGGTTCATACGGGAGACAGTTTCTTCCATCCGCTGTTCGCAGAGCATCCTGACTGGGCGAATGTAACAGATTCTATTCCCGCGGCCGCCGTGGATAGCCGCAGGGCGCTCGTGGCACGGCTTGCCAAATCCCACGCGCTCGTCCTGAGCTCGCACATTCCGTTTCCCGGGATGGGAACACTGAAGAAAGTGGACGACAAGGAATATGAGTGGACGTCAATGGGTCGGGAATTCTAACAGGTCAGCCATGAACGAACGCACTCACCCGTTCACACACGGCGGTGTTTCAGGAGCCGTAATTCAGGTCCTTGAGTCTGCGCAATGGGACTTGAATCGAATGCTGCCTGAGAGCCTTCAATTGTCGCCCGCCCATTCCACCGTCACCTACACCTATGCCTGCGCTGTCATCGTTGCGGGAGGGCATCAAACAATGGTTGATGCAGGATTCCGCGCCGACGAAGTCGTCGGCGCATTACAGACCCTTTCGATTGCCCCCAAGGACATCGAACGAGTGCTGATTACACACGGCGACAGCGATCATGTCGCTGGTCTCCTCACGGAGTCCGAAGCACTCACGTTTCCCAATGCGCGCTACGTACTCAGCGCATCACTGTGGCAGCATTGGCATGACGCCGCCAACCTAGACGCGGTGCCTGCGAACTACAAAGCCTTCTGCCGCAGGCTATCGTCTGCTCTCGCGGGTCGCGTATCGACGTTCGCTGAGGAAGCTGAGATTGTGCAGGGCATGCGATTCATCCCCTGCCCTGGACACCGCCACGGACATGCTGTCTATGAATTTCGAACAGCGGCTTCTCCCATCCTTCATTTCGGCGACACGCTGTTTCACCCACTGTTTGCTGAGAATCCGCACTGGCCGGATACAATGGCACTGGATCCAGCGCAAGAGGTTGCCAGCCGCAGGAGGCTTCTGGAACGAGCAGCAACGACCCACGCCCTAGTCCTCACCGGACACATTCCGTTCCCTGGTCTCGGCACGATTCAACGTCACGGTGCAGCCTTTCGTTGGCAACCGACTACAGGATGAATAAGGAGAAATTAATGAATAGGACTTCGAAGACTGAAGACGACAAGCTGTACCTGTTTGAACACGGAGGAACAACCGGTGCAGTCATCCGCATTCTCCCTGATTCGTCGCGCTCGTTGAATGAAATGCTCCCTGAGGCTTTTCAGCAAAACCCTGATCACTCATTGTCCTTTGCCTACACCTGCTGTTATCTCAATCATCGAGACCGACACGTATTGATCGATTCCGGCATCGACGGAGACGAAGTGGCCAGCGCACTTTCAGAGCTCGGCATTGCGGCCGCAGACATCGAACTGGTCTGTATTACTCACGTGGACCGCGATCACGTCGCTGGCCTCTTGCTGCAGATTGGTGACGGCGAACTGACATATCCCCATGCCAAGTACGCCATTGACGCCGAACTGTGGGGCGAATTG
>JAHITR010000086.1 GCA_018817505.1 Candidatus Bipolaricaulota bacterium
ATCATTACGGCTACTGCGCGACTGCGCTGCATGATGACGACAGGCTCCTGTCCGTTGGCGATGGCCTTCAACACGTTGGCTGCTTCCTGGCGCAAGCTCGTTACGGGAACGAATTTCGGAATATGTGCATCCATAAGTACCCCCAAACGTACGTTAAACAATACAATAAAGAGGGCATTCTGTCAACCCTCTGCATGGCGAATCACGTTCGCAGGGATTAGCGGGAGGGATGGCGATTTTGGCAATGCGCTGCGGAAGCGTGTGTGGATGTGGTCACAGGCCATGGCAGGCGATGATGGCAAGATCACGCACATGTTCGTGCCCAATTGCACCACCGAGGTATACGAGAGATTGCGGTGTTGCGGACGCCGCGTTTTGTGCAGTAAACCCTTGGTGCGGTCCCGTTGGTGATGGGAACATTGTTTGCTGCGTCGGGCTTCTAGCTGAGTTTTCTTCTTGCTGGCGCGAGATTCAGTCCTTTGCTGTTTTGCGCTAGAATCCAAATGGCAAGATGCAAAACCTGCCCTCGAAAATGAATCGAATGACAGTCGCCGTTTGAGGTTGGATTTTTGTCTGACTCACGAACGCGAAATGGTCCTGAGACGATGAAGCGATATCATTCCTATGGATACGATGACGTTGAGGGAGATCTGCGATGCGCAAACAAGCCTTCTGGAGAGCAGGACTCGCAATCGTTCTTCTTTTGATTGGTGTGGTAGTGTGCGGACAAAGCGAGGAAATGAGTTGCATTGCGCTTCTGGGACGAGTCATTGACGGTACGGGCTCCGATCCTATTGAGGATGGCGTTGTGCTGATTGAGGGCGAGCACATCATAGCGGTCGGTGATCGTCAGAGCATCGCGATTCCAACGGATGCCATCACCTTCGAGACTGACAATGCAACCATTCTTCCGGGATTCATCAACACACATGTGCATAACTCTGCATCGTGGTGGATGGTCAATCAATGGATCTTGGGGGGCGTAACGACGGTTCGCGACTTGGGTGCCCCGCCTGATGAATGGCAAGTGGCAGCAGCGCGCTATGCGAACGAGCGGACGTATCCGACAGTCTTGTGGGCAGGGCCAATCGTTACGGTTCCGAATGGGTATCCCATTGTGCCCAATGGATTTGAATCGCTTGCCGTAGAGTCGCCCTCTGATGCGCAGGCAAAGGTAGCACAGCTTATTGAGGATGGCATTGATGTCGTCAAGATTGCCATCCAACACGACGAAGACACTGTCCCAGGCTGTCTCTCTCTAGAGGAGATCCAGGCCATTGTCAACGTTGCGCACGAGGCGGGCCTTCGCGTCACCGCTCACGCCACTGTGTCGTGGGACATTCGCCTGGCACTGGACGGCGGAGTGGATGAGATTGCCCACTATCTTGATGCGCCGGGATCGGCGCCCTGGCTGCCCGAACGCATGGTCAAAGACCACATTGCGTGGATACCGACGCTGGCTGTTGGAAATACCCGGACAGCGCCGGAGCTGATTGAATTCATCCGGCTAGGCGGCATTGTCGCACTGGGGGATGATGCTGGGTATCTTGAACTCGTCGATGGCATGCCGATGTGGGAGATCAGGGCCATGCGTCGTGTCGGGATGACGCCGATGGAGATTATCGTGGCCAGCACATTCAACGCGGCGTGGGTCTGTCAGATCGACCACGCAGTAGGCTCACTAGCTGAAGGCATGATCGCCGATATCCTTGTCGTTAGGGGAAACCCGCTGGATACGATCGATGCGCTGAACAGAACTCTATGGGTGCTCAAGCGCGGACTTCTTGTTGTCGACAACGTAGGCGAGCCGTAATACAGATGAGTACACGCATTGTCACGCTCTTGAACGAGCAAGGGCCTTGACCACAGCCCTTCTTGCGGGGTTATCTGCAAGACCTCTTGGCGGCTAGCATGAGCTGGGCGCCGACGCCCAAGGAGGATGTGTGAACAAGCAAATGATGGCTTGGCTGAAACGGGTGGTGGATGGAATTGATGAGAAGACCACAGATCGTGAGTTCCTCAAGATTCTTGACCAGCGTGGCCGTGCCTGCACGCCGCCGCAGCTGAGCAACTTCGATCCCGGCATTGCCGCTCAAAGGGTTGTCGCAGCTGCCACGTGTCGCCATCCTGCTTGTAGATGGCCGTGCCAAGAGCGGCTGAGGCGTGAAGAGCATACCGTTCGCTATCGCGGACGATGAGCGGGCTCGGTACACCCCTGGTTGTGCCGCGAAATGCAAGAAAGAGAAACTCGGGCGTTGACTTAAGGAATAGCGTCGACTCCTCACTCCATTCGATGACCATGGCATCCGCCCACTCATCGGTGCGGATTGTGCCATCGAGAACGGGCTTGCTGCCGATGGGAACGACTACTGGATCGGATGTTTGACCAAGTGCAGGCCATGCCAGCACGAGACACAGTACGGCAGAAATCAAGATCCTACGAATCACACTCACTCCTTAAGAAACGAAGCAAAAACAGTTCATCCGCGTTTGCCATCCCGCTGTGGGTAGACTTCAAGAGGGAAGTCCAAGCATGACGACTTGCCTCCTACTGCGGGCCTACTCTAACCAATCACGTGACTCCAACGCAGGGCCATGAGGAGGAAGCCAATGACAGCCAGCGTGCCGAAGAGGCGGAACGTATAGCGGGTGAACTTCTCCGGAAGGAACGTATCGAAGGCATAACCTTTCTTCGCTCCGAGGCGCACGGCAAGTCCGGTGAGAGGGCATCGCATCCCATTTCCAAAGAAGACAAGACCCTCAGCGGCAATCAGCCCCGTTGAGATCCAGAGCCAGATCCCCTGATGGCCGGTAACGCCCGAGTAAAGGAGAATGCCAATTGCACACACCATCACGAGATAGATCACCGTATGCAGTGTGCGTACACAAAAGAGTGCCCGTTCCTGACGCATGCGGTTAGTATACAACGTCGTTAATACCTGCAAAGCCTGTGTGGAGGCCGAATCAGATCGGTTGTCGCGAGGCGAGTCGTGCGCAACACCATCAAGGACATGACTCCTCATCTCAGGCGCGTCTTGATCGTGCCGTGTTGGATGCGCTTCCTGCAGTCTGCGCAGACGTCGTAAATGGGGATCACTTGGGTTCGTCGGGTGATTTCAAGCCCCTGCTGCGGGACGTTCCCGCCGAACCGCCCTATGTTCCGCGATCCGTTCGCGTAGCCCTTTGATTCCATGATGTATTGGTCCTCGACGGCAACCTGTCGGTGCATGCGTTTGCCGCCGTCGGGCAGTACCGATGTGCAAAATGCCAGCCATCACGGCATTCCAGACCCGTTTCATCATCCTGCGGCTCCTCTGATCTGACAAGAGACTACAAGAGGGCATGAATCAAGGGCAAGCAGGTTCTCACAGATGCGGGAGATGATGTCCAGAAGTGGCGAGGTGCACTGGGCGCCAATGCACAACCAAGGTACGACTCCGTCCGTGGCTCTAAGGACGCACCTTGTGTTTCGTCATCCCAGCCGCTAGAGTTCAATAGTTGCTTGGTAGTTGCACAGTGCTTCAAGGACGTCCGGTTAATGCCAGATCTCCCCAATGAGGTTCCGTCCCGCTAAGACCCCAGCATAGAGGAGGTATATATCATGGCAGATCGAATTTCCGGCAAAGTCAAATGGTTTAACGATGACAAGGGCTTCGGTTTCATCGAACGAGATGGTGGTGAAGATGTCTTCGTGCACTTCAGTTCCATTCGTGGCGAAGGCTTCAAGTCGCTGCAGGAAGGCGCAGACGTCGAGTTTGAATTGGGACGAGGCGACAAGGGCCCCCAAGCTCTTGATGTTACACTAGCCTAGAACCAGCTAGCTATAGCAATAAATACGCGGCGCACGTTCTGTGCGCCGCGTTCTTCTTGCCTTCCTCTCAACGCTCAGGGCAAGGACTTGCAGTGTGCAGTTCGATCCAAGGATTGACCGTGAGGACCGAGAACCGTCAGATGCAAGCCCCGATCCTATCCGCACCCGTGATTCGATCACCGCACCGCAAGATCTGACCGCCCGGCAGCGGCGTGACGACTGATGTCGCATTGCAAGACCCGCCCCCATCTCAGTTGCGCCCCCATCTCAGTTGCGACGGGAACATCATGTCTTTGCCTGTTCCCGTCTTCGTCTTCGTGGTTATCTTCGGGGCAGACCCTGTATCGTGGATTACAGGTTTCGGTGACACAATACGAAACTCGAGGATTTCAGAGCCAGAAAATGAAAATCGATATTAGATGGGCCGAGATAAATACTGTGTCACCGAATCCCCAAGATCCGCCCTCAAGGACTGTATGTCGCATTGCAGGACCCGACCGCAGCCCCTGATCTAGCTCCACAATGATGCACGATACAAGGTCTGACCCTGGCGGCTGGTCCGTTCATACAGCATCTGACCCCACATTCGTTCGAACATGCCCGCAGCGCCAGGGACATCCGAGAACGCCATGGAAGGCTCGTAGCCTTCTGGGTATTTAGCTAGCGCTCGATCCGGAAGACGTCTCCACGAACCTCCGCAACAAGCACGGGCACATCGACGCCGCTCTCCGCCAGCAGCTGGGCGAAGTCATCGCACTTGTAGGATTGCCCTTCTCGGTTCATCGGGAAGATACATCCAATCTCGAACAACTCCGCAAGGTAGGATGTCTGCTGGAAGTGCTGGTGCTCGGGAAATGCGTGCCCGATAACGAAAGCGACATCGATTCGTTCGGCAATCGAGCGGAGGTATTCATAGTCTGCCCGGTAATCGGAGCAGTAGTCGCCGTTGTGGAACAAGACGACTCCATCTACCTGAACAAGATAGGCAACCTCGGGCACGTCATTGTGGTGAGAGTAGATGGTGTAGATTGTCATGCCGTCGAGCTCGGCTGTTTCCCTCCACTCGGCGAGGCATATGCGGTTTTCGGCGACTCCGACATCCCAGCCGAAGATGTAGGTGATCTCGTCCAGAGTGTACGCCCACCGGAAGATCGCTCGATCGTAATGATCGGGGTGCGAGTGCGTTACGAAAACATACACGTCGTAGCCGATTAGTTCGTCTGGATCGATGTACCCGGTCGCTAGGCATCTGTCGCTTGGGGTTGGGGGCGACGGATCCGACATCTCTTGATAGTCGAAAATCAGCATGCGGTTTCCGATGATGACCGCCCAGCCGTTACTTCCCAGGTACCGAACCTCGATGTTGCGACAATCTGGATCGTTGGCTTGCCCATGCAGCGGACACGAGACAATCAACAACAGCGCCACTGCAAAGTACAAGATGCCTATTCTCATCCTTGGACTCCTTCTTCGTTCTTCCCGCTGATCCACGGATCGCTTCCTCGCGCTCTCGCACCGCCAGGGTCTAGCCACTGGCGCAGTTCCGCAAAGTACAGAACAATACTGATATTATGAGCATCCGGCAAAGAGCAGCACTTCTTCTGATCATTCTGATCGCCAGCGTCTCTTGTTCGTCATTTCTGTCGGCACACGTCGAATCCGCGGCTACGCTGACGATTCTCTACGACAACAACCAAGTGGACTCACGTCTCCGAGCGCATTGGGGATTCTCGTGTCTGATCGCAGGGACGGAGAAGACGATTCTGTTCGACACGGGGGCAAACTCGTCCATTCTATCGTTCAACGCCGATCGCTTGTGCATTGACCTCCGCCTCGTCGATGTGCTCGCACTCTCGCACGCCCACGCGGACCACTGCGAGGGCTTTGGGGCAATCCCTACCGGCAGCGAGCTTCGCCGTGTTTGCGTCCCCTCTGGATTTCGCCAAGATGTGCTGGATCGTCTGCCGCTTGAAGACGCGGAAGTCGAAGAAATCGACGGGCTCACCGAGCTGTGCCAGGGCGTCTTTTTGACCGGACCTGTCGGCAGCGGGATCGCAGAGCAAGCCATTGTCATTGACGCCAGTGACGGCCTTGTCATCGTCACGGGATGCGCCCACCTGGGCATCGTATCGATTGTAGAGACCATTCAAGCAAACCTTCCCAATCGACCCATTGCCCTTCTCGTTGGGGGATTTCACCTTCTGCAGGAGGACGAAGCAGCCATCGAGGTAATCGCACGGCGCCTGCAGGAATTGGGTGTTCAAGAAGCCGGTCCCACGCACTGCAGCGGCGACCTCGCCCGGACCGTTTTCCGCCAGGTCTTCGAGGAATCGTACTTGGATCTTGGTGTGGGAACGATCATCGGGATCGCGCTTTGAGCAAAGCTTATGGACGACTCGCTGCCGTCTTGGGGTTAAGCCATATATCGTGCAGCTCGAAGGGGGTGGGGTCAGGCCTTTGGTTTTGGTGTTTTTGATGCTCCTCAGACAGAGATTACATCCAACTGCATCCAATCCATCTCACCATTAAGGGCCAATGGATTGGTGCTTCTTCTGTAGGTAGGTTCGGGGGACACATGCCGTATTTTGGCGCCGAGTTATGGTTTGTGTCCCCCGAACTCCTGTGCTCGCAGTCTTGTTCCCGAGAGGATAGCTCTCGGCTTGTCATTGTGGTCTGAGCTTGTTTCTTGCTGCACGATACATGGTTTGACCCTCAAAACAGATGGATTCGAAAATAAAGCTCCGACCCCTTTCCGCTTTCGGAGATGTCTTACGATTCCAAGTTGATAGTACGAGCTCCTACCGCTAAGATAAATCCAGTAAATGACAGCTATATACAGGTTCACATCATTTCAGGCACTGGTTGACGCCATTCAGCGATCCGCACTCACGTTTGTGGCACCTCAAGTTTGGAAGGATCCTTACGAAGGGTACATTTTCGCTGCGATGCAGACCCCCGAGGGATTGTCGAAAGTGAGGCTATCACTTCTCAATCTCTTGAAGAGCCGGGAGCAGGCGGAAGTCATTCTCTTTCAACTTCAGGCTCTCCGCGCAGGATATTTCTGCCAAGCATGGACGCGTGCACAGGAGTGTGCTTCCCTGTGGAAAGAGTACGGAGATGGCTGCATGTCGATTCGTCTTGAGATTGATCTAGAAGACGTCCGAAAACTCAACGGGGTTTCGACACAAGATGTGCAATACGTCGAAGAAATCACTTTGGATGAGGAAGTGCGAAAATTGATCCCTCATATTGGTGGAGATCTCCATGTCGGTGGTATCTTGGCCACGAAACGTGCTGAGTTTGCTCACGAGAAGGAAATCAGGTTGACTTCCTTCGATATGCGCAATGCGAATCGAGCGACACGGACGGCCTCTTCCCAAAAAGGGATGGGGATAGCTCTTGCCCTCTTGCATGAGAAGGGAGAAATATCGCAGCAGGCATTCGAGACAGAAAAGGGCTACTGCGAAGAGCCGATTGGACTGCTGGAGCCAGTGCTGCGAGTCTCATTCAAGGATATCCCAGGGTTCATCAAGTCGGTGATGCTCAATCCCGCGGCTCCCAATTGGTTTGACGAAACACTCAAACAATATTGTGAGGCTAACGAGCTTAGATACATAGGTAAATCGACCCTCTACAAGCTCGCGATCCAATAGGATTCTCGTGAAACGAAAGCTCCCAGGTCGAGGCCGCAGGTCGGGATCAAGTCTTGTTCTTTGACCTTTGAAGCGCTCTCGGTTCATCTTCCGCACTAAATCCTGCGCTTCTTCGGGGTCAAACCTTGTATCGTGCATCTCGCTGGTGTCAGAACTTAATTCTTGAGTTGCTGTTGTTGAACTGCGGCGAGGGCTAGGTCCTGCAATCCCGCACACGAAATCATTGGAAACAGACAGAACTTATTGCCACCATGCAAGTCCCAACCATCGCCCGGTCGATCATCCTTTCCACGGTGCATCAGCCTGGGGGAGGAAGACGGTGAAGTGACGGATAGAATTCAATCTCACTCAAGATGGAGGAACAGGCACATATGCAAGCTTGACGAACGCTTCGTGATGCGTCGGCCGTCGCTGGGCGACATACAGGTAGCTTTGAACTTGATCGTAGCATGCGAGATTGCCGAATACGGAGAATCTGACACCAGCCTGGACGATCTGACGGAGGAATGGGTCCGGGGTCAGGTCTTCTTTCGTGGTGTTTCTTCCGCAACCGAATACGTCACGTGCTTCCACTCCATCTCACCATTGAGGTTCGATGGAGTGTGCCTCCTCAGTGGAAACGGCAACTCGATGGATCGGACGCTTCGAGTTGCTTTGAGAAAGGGGTAAACCATGAGAGCCCCTTTCTCTTGGTTGGTGAGCCAAAGAGGGTTTGGTTGGTTGGGCACTGTCTTCCCAGAAGAAAAGGGGCCGTCGTATGACGGCCCCTTTGACATGCTGCGAAGCTGAAATGACTACTCAGCCATTTTCTTGTACGTCTGATACCTTTCGGCGTACTCGTCCTCAAGCTGCTTGTGAAGTTTCGCAGCCTCTTCTGGGAAGGTCTGGACTAGTGACGCGTAGCGTACCTCACCCATCAAGAACTCTTGGAAGTTGCCGGTGGGTTCTTTCGAGTCAAGCTGGAAGGGGTTCTTGCCTTCGGCTGCGAGTCTCGGGTCGTACCGGTAGAGCGGCCAGTAGCCACTCTCGACGGCGAGCTTCTCTTCTTCTTGGCTTTTGCCCATGCCCTTTTTCAGGCCCTGGTTGATGCAGGGGCTGTAGGCAATGATGATGGATGGGCCAGGATAGGACTCGGCTTCGAGGAACGCCTTCAGGCACTGGTTTTTGTTGGCGCCCATCGAGACGCTGGCAACATAAACGTAGCCATACGTCATCAGCATACGGCCGAGATCCTTTTTCTTCGTCTTCTTGCCCGATGCGGCGAACTTGGCGACCGATCCCGTCGGTGTGGCTTTCGAGGACTGTCCACCGGTATTGGAGTAGACCTCGGTGTCCATGACGAGGATGTTGACGTCCTTGTTCATCGCCATCACGTGGTCGACACCGCCGTAGCCGATGTCATACGCCCAGCCGTCGCCACCGAAGATCCAAACCGACTTCTTGGTGAATAGATCGCGCATGCTGAGGATGCTGGCATGCTTGGCGGGATCAAGCAGCTTGGCGAGTTGGTCACCGGCTTCTTTGGAAGTGTCACCGTCGTCCTTGGCTGCCAGCCATGCCGTCATCGCGGCCTTCAATTCACCGGTTGCGTTTGCTGCCGCTTCTTCAACAAGGCGGATGAGGCGGGCGCGGCGCGCGGTCAGTGCGAGCTGCATCCCGAAACCGTATTCTGCATTGTCTTCAAACAAACTGTTGGCCCATGTCGGCCCGTGGCCGTCGGCATTGACGGTGTAGGGCACTGCTGGAGCCGATCCACCATAGATGGAGGAACAACCGGTGGCATTGGCGATCAGCATGCGGTCGCCAGCGATTTGCGTGGCCAGCTTGACGTAGGGCGTTTCACCGCAACCCGCGCAGGCGCCGGAATACTCGAACAACGGCTGTCGGAACTGGATGCCCTTGATGGTCTTCCAGTTCATCAGGTTGTCGCGAACAGGCAGTGTCAACGCGTAGTCGTAGCGCGGCTGCTCAGGAAGCTGGGTTTCGATCGGCTTCATGACGAGTGCCTTTTCGCCTGCCTTGCCCGGGCAGATGTCGGCACAGTTGCCGCAGCCCTGACAATCAAGCGGATCGATGGCCATACGGAAGCCGTAGCTTTCCATGCCCGGCCCCATCGCTTGGATCGTCTCAAAGCCTGCAGGCGCTGCTGCCTTTTCTTCTTCAGTGACGAGGAATGGTCTAATCGTCGCGTGCGGGCACACGAACGCGCATTGGTTGCACTGGATACAGTTCTCAGCCACCCATTCGGGCACG
>JAHITR010000087.1 GCA_018817505.1 Candidatus Bipolaricaulota bacterium
ACAATGTCAAACCCAGGGACGCATGCCGTGATCGTGCCAAGGCATCCTATTCGCCTTGGAAATGAATCTGCACATGGCAACGCTGTCCGGCTCGATGACACTGCGAGTACTGATTCGCGCTGGACTGCCGGCCGTCGCATTACTACATCTAGTTGCGGCCTTAGAAATTGCAGAGGGAATGATGCACGATACAAGGTTTGACCCCGAAGACGTTCGGGTCAAGCCCTTCATGATTGGGGGGGCAGAGCTTGCTTTTCGAATGGATCAACGGTACCTAGTCCCTCGCCACGCCGTGGCGCCTCTTGCGAACCTACGTGGTGCCCCCGATTATCTCTCGACCATCGAGAGAGAGGGAGTTGCCAAATGCCAACCAGTCAAGGAAGTGAGCGAGTCAATCGAATTGCCTCGTATGTTGAGGCGCAGTATCGGCGGTCTGCCGTGGAGTCTGAGTGGGACCCTGTATTCAGCGCCGACTACCGTTGGGAGCACACGCTTCGTGTCGCGCAGTACGGGAAGATAATTGCTGAGGGAGAGGAACTCGATTCCGAGCACGCGATTGTTGCCTGCCTGCTGCATGACATCGCCTACTTCTTTGAGTTCGTGGACGTCGACTGGAAGGACCATGGACGCACGGGGGCCGAGATCGCAAGGCCCGTTCTCCTGGATGCTGGCTTCTCTGAGGAGGAGACCGCGGAGATCTGCTATGCCATCGCAGTGCATGTAGACGGCGAACCAGCCACTCCTCATCCGCACACGAAGCTAGCAGACCTCGTGAGCGACTCCGACAACGTCGATCGCTTCAGCGCCTATCGTTGCGCGCTCTGGTGTCAGACGGAGCAGGACGACTTCCAGGCAATGGCCGAGATGCTACGAGGCCGGATCGAAAGGCTGAAGCAGTACGCTGAGAACAACCCGCTCGATACTGCCACGGGGCAACGCCTCTTCGCCGAGAAGGTTGAACTGCAACTCACCTTTTTCCAGTCTGTTGTCGAGGACGCCGAGTTAACAAAGCTGTCGGAACTCTGAACTACGAGCCACGAGCGCCAGTGTTCGGGTTCAAGTCTTGTTCTTTGACGTCCACGCTTGGTGTTAGGATTTTCGTTCGAATTCAGAATGGGGGGACAGTCCCCGCCGGGGACTGTCCCCTATCCAGATACGGCGCAATGCCATTGCCCGCGTCGCTGGTCATCCATATATCGAATTTCGCAGATGGGGTCAGGTCTTTCATTTTGGTGTTTACGGCAAACCAGCGCCGGATCCTTGTGAGTTCCGAGCTCTGATCCCGAATCGTTGCCGACGACATTTCACTCCCGTTCGCACTCCAACACTTCCTTGGGTTCATACGTTGTACATGCAACTGACTTGTCAACGATGGAGGCCCCGTGAATTCGTGGATTACGCGTTTTGTCACAATCTGGACTGGACAGACGCTGTCCAACGTCGGCTCGGTCGCCGGGCGCTTCGCTCTCATCTGGTGGGTTGCCCAGGCAACGGGATCGGCTACCGTGCTGGCGACGGCTTCTATTGCCGCGATGGTGCCCAGCATCCTGCTTCGGCCGTTTGTTGGCGTGTGGGTGGATCGACTGAACCGAAAGCTGGTTCTCATCATTTCCGACGGTTGGATTGCGTTGGTGTCTCTCGGATTGGCGGTGTTGATTTGGACGGGGTCGATGCGTCTCTGGCACATCTACCTTGTGATGTTGCTGCGATCAGTTGGCCAGGCATTTCACTCAACGGCGATGACGGCATCCGTTACACTGCTGGTTCCCAAACAGCACTTCGGGCGGGTGGAAGGATCCAATCAAGTTGCCCAGGGCGCACTGCAGGTGATGGGGCCAATCCTTGGAGCCGTGCTAATCACGGCTCTGCCGCTTCATACGATCATGTTGATCGATGTCGCAACGGCAATGTTTGCGATTTTGCCGCTGATCGTCATTCAAATTCCGCAACCGGAGGCGCTTAATGCCCGCGCTGAATCGTGCACGAAGTTCTGGGCGGACCTTAAGGCGGGTCTCTCGTATGTGTTCCAATGGCGCGGCCTGCTGGCGATGCTCGGAATGCAGGCATCGATGAACTTCGTTCTGACGCCCCTGTTTGCGTTGACGCCGTTGCTGGTCACGCGCGTCTTTCAGGGAGATGCCATGATGCTCGGATCGTTCACCGCAGCCAGCGGACTCGGATTCATTCTGGGAGGGCTTGTCCTCACGGTTTGGGGTGGATCCCATCGGAAGATCCTGACCGCACTGCTTTCCCTCCTGTTCATGGGGGCAGCCTTTGGCCTGATCGCGTTCGCGCCATCCGAATTAAGTGTGCTGGCTGTCGGCTGCTTCTTTATCTCCGGTGTGGCTTTGGCAACTGGCAACGGTTGTCTTCTGGCAACATTCCGCGGAACCGTCCATCCGGCGCTGCAAGGACGAATCGGATCACTCATGCGGAGCCTGGCAGATGCAATGAGCTTGATGGGGCTCGCCATTGCCGGCCTGGTTTCCGACTTCGCGGGAATCCGTCCCTGGTTTTTCATTACAGCATTTGTCCTGATCGCTTCAGGCATTGGTGGGCTAGTGTTTCCACCGCTGCGAAACATCGAGTTGGCAACACGGACGGCTTCGGCGGCAGCCGACGGCGACTGAGCAGGTGAATGGCGGCCACGCTTGGACAGGGTTCGCGATCAGGTTTAGTTCTTCGATGCCTTGGGGGTTCCGGTTCGGAGACTCTCGGGACGCAATACAAAGCACCGTATGCTGCATGTTTTCGGTTAACTCTAGCGTCAAGTCGAAATTGGCAGTCCCCACCTGCCACGGTTATCCATACACCGAATCTCGCGAACCGACCTTGATGACGAGCACGATTAATGCTTGATCTTGAATCTCGTACAGAATGCGATATCGACCCTGGCGAATCCGATAGATCTCTCGATCCACCAGCTTCTCGCATCCGGAAGGGCGCGGATAGTCTGCCAGCTTCTCGATCCGGGCAAGAATGCGCTTGACATCCTTCTTTGGAATGCTACGTAGGTCTATCGAGACGGAGGTCTTGAAGCGCAGGCTATAGCTTGCCATGCGCCTTCAGATCTTCGAGCAATGCTTCGTACGTGATGGATGGCTCCGCGACGCGTTCGTCGATGGCTTTAAGATCCTCTCGGTCTTCTTCCAAAGCCTGCCGCACGGCCCGGTTCACAAGATCGGACACGGACGTATCGGTGTTCGCTGCCTTCATGCGTAGCGCCTTGTGAATGTCGGAATCGAAGTAGATGGTCGCGCGCTTGGACATGCCGTCACCTCGCACCATCATAGCGCCAGGACGTTATAGCGACAAGACGCTGCAGATCCAGTATCCCTATCTGTCGGTAAATCAGGCGAAGCTTCGGGCTGCAACACAGCAGAAGGTCTGATAATCAATGCGGCTTCTGAGCCCGCGCCCCGTGGGCGAAGCACCCGAGACGACGGCGAGACGGGGGCGACAGTACTCTGCTGCTGCCCGGTCTCTGGCAATCCGTGAGTGCGGAGACACGAAGGAGTGATGCGCGTGACCTACTATCGCAGAGTTGTCGTTTTGCTCGTTGTTCTTCTAGGCGCAGTGCCTCTTGGAGCATCCGCCGTGCCGGATCAAGAAGACGGCGTCAACATCCTTTTCATGCT
>JAHITR010000088.1 GCA_018817505.1 Candidatus Bipolaricaulota bacterium
CATCGTCGAAAACGGACAGATCGTGCAGAGGGAGGCCTTATCTGGGATTGAGATCCTTCATTTTCCTGGCACCGGCGATCTCGAAGCCTTCAATACCGACGGACTACGAACGCTTGCCCAGACCATCGATGCGCCCAACATGGTCGAGAAGACGCTTCGCTATCCAGGTCATGCAAGCCAAATGAAGTTGTTACGCGACATGGGATTGTTCGCGACGCACGAGGTCATTCTCCCAGAGGGTCAAGCTGTACGGCCAATCGATCTAACGACCTCGCTTCTGTTCCCGTTGTGGGAGATGCAGGAGGGCGAGCGTGACATCACAGTCATGCGCATTCGCGTTTGTGGCAGCCTGGAAGGCACGGCGCAGTGCATCACCTACGATCTGCTTGATCGCTACGACGAAGCCACGCAGACCACGTCCATGGCCCGAACCACGGGGTATGCCGCCACCACGGCAGCACGCATGCTCGCCAGCGGCCTGTTCGATCGGCACGGTATCTTCCCGCCTGAATTTGTTGGGCAAAAACCGGACTGCGTCGACTTCATGCTGCAAGGGCTAGAGCAACGCGGGATCATTTATCGTCAGACCATCACTCAAGACTGACAGCGAGGAGGCGTTGATGAATACATTTCGCGTACAGCCGCACGATGCGCACTTGTTCTATCATGATCTGCCTGGCAAGGCACCTGTGTTGGTGATGCTGCACGGATTGGGTTCTGCTTCGTCGTCCTGGTATCCGCCAGCCGCTCATCACCCTCGACTGCGTGACCACCGCTGTCTGCTCATCGACTTGCTTGGATACGGATACAGCGACCGTCCCGCTTCATTTGACTACACAATGGAATCACAAGCGACTGCGGTTGGGATGTTGCTCGACCAACTGGGCGTTGGGCAATGTGTCGTGATCGGTCACAGCATGGGAGGTTCCATTGCCATTCTCCTTGCCGATTCCCGCCCTGATCTCGTCTCACACCTCATTGTCGCAGAGGGAAACCTAGACGCAGGCCCAGGCTTCGTGAGTGGCCGCATTGTTGCTGTGTCCGAACAGGTATTCCTTGAGCGCAAGTACACTGAGTTTTATCAGCAAATGCATGCCGCCGGCTACCACGACTACGCGGGCACGGTGCGATCATCCGATCCACGAGGTCTCTATCGAAGTGCCGTATCGCTTATCGCGGATCGCTCGCCAAGTTATCGTGAGCGCTTCTACAGAATGGACATGCCACGAACATTCATCTTCGGAGAAAGAACCTTGCCTGATGCCGATGAGCATGCCCTCCCCCAGGCTGGCATCGATGTACGAATCGTCCCTGGCGCATCGCATGACATGATGGGAGACAATGCCCAAGGCTTCGCAGAGGCCGTCGCAGACGCCATCGAAGGGGCCTGAGCCCAAGCAGATCGCTGCCATTGCCTTGGCAACATCAACCCACAATACGCCTCTTCCTTGCTCCGCTTCTTCTGGAGGACTACCATGCCCTAGAAGTCGGGAACGACCATTCTGGGAGGTCATCATGATGGGAAAACGCCACGCCGTTGCATTGGTCTTGCTCGCATTCATCACAGCGGGAATCGCAAACGTTGTCCACAGTGCAGCTCCCAGTGCCAGCTACGACATCCACATCACTCTGGATACGCAAAGCCATACACTGGTCGGCACGCAGACCGTCACGTTGACCAACACATCCAACGAATCGATTTCAGAAATCCCGTTTGCCCTCATCGGCAACTGGGGAGCACAGGCCAATCCCTATTTGCATCCATCATTGACAGATCCGCAGTATGTCGCAGGGTTTGATCCAACCTGGACCCACATTCAGCAAGTCGAAACAAAAGACGGCCAGGCTGTGACCTTTCGGCTGGAGAAGGCAGAGCCACTCCTTCAAACCTTCTCGCTTGACGATGGCTTCCTTATCATCGAGCTTCCGACAGCCTTGACGCCCGGCGCCACGACAACGCTTGTCATTCGATTTGAAACGAAATTCTCTCGTGCACTCGCTGGCGACAACTGCGTGTACAAGGACACGTACGTTTGGCGCTTCGGATGGAATCCCGTTTTAGTCGATGCTCAAGCCCGCTTGGGTCAATTCCAACTGCCTGCAGCAGACTACGCCGTCAAGTTGACCATTCCCGAGGACTATGTTGCCTTCTGTGGAGCCGATGACCAGCAAGCAGGAGAATCCGTAGCCGGGTTGACGACGATTTCGTTGACCAATACCCATCCCGTTCGATCCGTGCCTTTGGTGATCAGCAAGCAGATGGACTCCGTGATCACCGAGTGGAACGATGTGCATGTTGAGGTTGCCTACCTGCCTGGCGGTGAGTCCTACGCCCGTAGAGCGCTGTCCTATGCCGAAGACATTCTCACCTATCACGCCAACCGATTCGGCCCATTTACTGGCCAACGCCTGATCATCGCCCAGAATCCGACGCCGGGCTTCTTCGGCATGGCTGCCAATGGCCTCGTGCTCGTTGGATCCAGCATCGTTGAACTGGCGGACATGCCTGTGGTCAGTGCCTATGATCGCATCAACGAGTATCTGCTGGCGCATGAGATCGCCCACTTGTGGTGGGGAATAGGTATCGGTGCAGATTTTAATGCAGAGAATTGGCTTTCCGAGGGATTCGCCGAGTATTTGTCTATATCCTACTTCGAAGAACAGCATGGCGCATACGAGCCCAATCTGCTTAACCATCTTCAGGCCGGGCTCGTCGAGGATTTGCTCGTGGATACGCTGGGGTATATGAACCTTCGCCAGCACATGTCGGAATTGCCGTATATCATGCTGCTTCAAGCAGGGTTTGATGAAGCGATCATTCAGCCGGTCGCTGATTCAGAGTATGTGAACGGTCAAACCATTCGGACCTACAACAAGGGATATCTCGTGCTGCGCGCGCTGGAAAGTGTGGTAGGGAGGGAGACGATGGATCGCATCCTCGTCCAAGCCCAAGCTCAGTGGACAGGCGAGCTGCTGACTGTGGCTGACTTCGAGCAACTCGCTGAAGACGCCGCACAAATCGATCTATCGAACTTCTTTGCCGCTTGGCTTCATGGCGATTCGCAATACGATGCCGCGATTCTCGGAATCTCAACGTCGAGAGTAGGGTCAGGCTATCAGACCACCCTCAAGCTAGCGGGCATGAGTGAGACACTCCCCGTGGTCATCGAGGCGACCTTGGAAGACGAGTCGACCATTCGATTGACGTTTGCTCCAGACTGCTGCACGAGTGCACCAGCGCCGCTCGAGACGGCCTCACCGGTTGCATCACTAACGCTTGATCCCGACGAGATGCTTCCCGATGCCAATCGATTCAACAACCATTGGCCTCGCCGCATCTTGCTTTCCCACCCCTTCCAGTTTGAGGACACGATGGATCCAGGCATGCCGCTTGATGCCTATGTCATAGATATCTCGACAATGAGCATTTCAGGCTCATTCCGCAACGATCACACCTGGTCTGTGATGTGGCTCCCCCATATCGATCCGACACTGGATGAAGGCTCGACGGCGGATCTGTGGAACCCCCAACGTGTGGACGTGATCGGCGCGTTCGCTGCCAACATAAGCCGGGAGCTTGGCATCACCTTCACCGGCATCCTGACAGGTGTCGATCTGAATACCAAAGAAGGAGACCTGGATCTAGCGTTGAGTCTTCTCATGCTGCGGTTCTCACATCCCCAGACGGGAACGGCTGGCCAGTATTGGTACCCCGCGTGGCAGACCACCCTGACAGTCGGCGCGCTGGGAGATCTAGAACGCCCCGTTGCCTATATCTCATGCTCGCTTCTGCGCGACGACACGTTGGCCTCGATGATGACCCATGAGATCACTTGGCAGGTCGGGATTCCCGGGCTTGGCGCTGAGACTTTTAGCACATTGGAATGGCGCGCTGAGAAGCGATTTCGATTGGCCCCGCTTTTCTATTTGGATGCTGCCGCATCCGTCAGCGAGTCGCTGACCGACCAGTTGCCGGACGCGTTTCTATTCGCTCAGGATGACCTCCGCGCATTCCCCTATCTGCCGTTGGGGCATCATCAGTTATTCGCACGTTTATCGCTTGTCTTGCCCCCGCTGGTGCGCGATTTTGGGTATGCCCTTCTCAGTCTCACGCGAATTGACTCGGTCACACCCAGCCTGTTCATTCAGGGAGGTCAGACGAAGTCCAACTGCGTCTCGTTCTGCGAATCGGGCGTTCGCCTCGAAGCAGGAGCGATGGTGTCCATCAAGCTTCCCGTCTTCCTCGGACGTTCAATTGAAATTGGGGTTGGGTATGCTCACCCGCTAGTCGGACCTGACGGCGTGGGAAGTCTGTTCCTTAATGTAGGAGGCGAACTCTAGCATCCTACAGGAGTATCGGGTCAGGCAGCGTCCTGTCTTAGAACAGTCAAGCAGGCATCAACCACGGTAGAGTCCAGTGCATGCCCGCGAAGCCGGAGTAATTCTGTGATTGTGTCCTCCAGGCTAAATGCTGGCCGATAGGGTCGATGCGACATCATCGCATCGGCAATGTCTGCTACGCCCAAGATACGAGCTTCCAGACGGATGCTATCCCCTCGAATTCCTTTAGGATAGCCGGTTCCATCAAGCCGTTCATGATGCTGGCTAACAATCTCGTCAATCGGCCAAGGGAAGTCAATATCCTCAAGCACTTCGTGCGCAACAGCAACGTGAGACTGAACAATTGACATCTGTGCTTGACTCAGCCGACTCGGCTTGCTGAGGATTTCTGCGGGGATGATCACCTTGCCAATGTCATGAATGTTGGCAGCCAAGACAATAGCCCGG
>JAHITR010000089.1 GCA_018817505.1 Candidatus Bipolaricaulota bacterium
CCGCCAGCCGCTCATCACCCTCGACTGCGTGACCACCGCTGTCTGCTCATCGACTTGCTTGGATACGGATACAGCGACCGTCCCGCTTCATTTGACTACACAATGGAATCACAAGCGACCGCAGTTGGGATGTTGCTCGACCAACTGGGCGTTGGGCAATGTGTCGTGATCGGTCACAGCATGGGGGGGTCCATTGCCATACTCCTTGCCGATTCCCGGCCTGATCTCGTCTCACACCTCATTGTCGCAGAGGGAAACCTAGACTCAGGCCCAGGTTTCGTGAGTGGCCGCATTGTCGCTGTGTCCGAACAGGTATTCCTTGAGCGCAAGTACACTGAGTTTTATCAGCAAATGCATGCCGCCGGCTACCACGACTACGCGGGCACGGTGCGATCATCCGATCCGCGATGTCTCTATCGAAGTGCCGTATCGCTCATCGCTGATCGCTCGCCAAGTTATCGTGAGCGCTTCTACAGAATGGACATGCCACGCACATTCATCTTCGGAGAAAAAACCTTGCCTGATGCCGATGAGCACGCCCTACCCCAAGCCGGCATTGACGTATTCATTGTCCCCAACGCAGGCCATGACATGATGGGGGACAATCCGGACGGATTCTCGACTGCCGTCGCTGATGCAATCGCTCATCCCGCTGCTCATTGAGTACACAGCTGATCCGCCCAGTGCCACTCATCCAACGCGCACTGAATCCGCTTGCTCCGTTGTCTCCAGACGACTACCATGCCTTCGAGAAGCAATGCTTGCTTCTTGGGAGGTAGAGACAGATGGGGAGACATCAAACGCTCGTTGCACTCATGCTTGTGCTTCTTTCTTTGGGGCTTGCGGCATTCGGCCAGCACTCATTGCCTAATGTCGACTACGACATTCGCGTGACGTTGGATACAAACGCCAACACATTGGTCGGATGGCAAACCATGACGTTGACCAATGCGGGAGACACGGCGATTGATGAGGTGGCATTCGCCTTGATCGCCAATTGGGGCGCTGAGGCCAACCCGTATCTTGATCCTTCATGGACAGATCCACAGTACATGAACGGCTTTGATCCCACATGGACACATATTACCCGAGTGGAAACAGAAGATGGGCAGGCCATCGGCTACCGACTTGAGGACGCTCAACCGCTTCTTCAAACGTACTCGCTCGACGACGGCTTCCTCATTATCGAACTAAATACCCCTCTATCTCCTGGTTCAAGCACCGTCTTGAGAATCGGCTTTGAGACCAAATTCGCTCACGCCATGGCCGCAGACAATTGCGTATACAAAGATACGTACGTCTGGCGCTTTGGTTGGAATCCCGTGGTTGTCGATCCTGAAGCGCGCTCGGGCACGTTTCAATTGCCAGCTGCCGACTACCATGTGGAGCTAACCATTCCCGAAGAGTACGACGTGTTTGGCGGAGCTGACTCTCAAATAAATGGGCCACCTATGTCAGGACTCAAGACGGCAACGTTCTCGAATACGCGTCCCGTTCGTTCTGTGCCCCTCGTAATTGGCCTTGAGATTGAATCCGTCGCCACGTCATGGAATGGTGTGAGCATTGAGGCCGTCTATTTGCCCGGAGGCGAGTCCTATTCGCGAACGGCTCTATCTTATGCAGAGGAAATCCTGGCCTATCATTCTGAGCATTTTGGCCCGTTTCCTAGTCAACGGTTAATCATCGCACAGAACCCAACGTCCGGCTTCTTTGGCATGGCTGCCAATGGCCTCGTGCTTGTGGGCTCAAGCCTTATCGAGTTGGCAGATATGCCCGTATTGGGGGCCTATGACCGAATCAATGAATACCTCTTGGCACACGAGCTTGCCCATTTATGGTGGGGAATCGGCATCGGCACAGACTTCAATGCTGAGAACTGGATATCGGAAGGATTCGCCGAGTATTTGTCCATTACGTACTTTGAAGAACAGCACGGCGGGTTCGAGCCCAATTTGCTGAGCCATCTCCAAGCCGGTCTCGTAGAAGACCTGGTCGTCGACACGATCGGGTACCTGAATCTTCGCCAACACCTGTCGGAGCTTCAGTACCTGGCCCTCCTCCAAGCCGGGTTCGATGAGGCCATCATCCAGCCGATCGCGGAATCTGAGTATGTCAATGGCACAACCGTGCGGACTTACAGCAAGGGTTATCTCGTGCTGCGAGCACTTGAAGGGATCCTGGGGCGCAGCGCATTGACCGAAATCCTTGTCGAGGCACGCAATCGTTGGATGGACAAGGTCCTTTCCGTCGTGGAATTCGAGCAACTGACTGAGCAAATGGCTGAAACGGATCTCTCGAATTTCTTTGCCGCGTGGCTCTATGGAGATGCTCAGTACGATGCTGCAATTTCAGGATTCGCGTCGACAAAGCTCGACTCGGGCTATCGAACCATCGTCGATTTGTCTGGTCTAGATGACATTTTCCCTGTCATATTGGAAGCAACCTTGGACGACAACACAACCACACGGCTCACCTTCTGGTCTGATTGTTGCACAGTCAGCGCGCCGCCTTTCGAAACAGAGACTCCCGTCGTGTCCGTCACCATCGATCCAGACGAGATGCTGCCAGACGCCAATCGATTCAATAATCACTGGCCTCGACGCATTCTTGTTTCGCATCCGTTTCAATCCGATGACTCTCCGAATGCTGGGTTGCCTCTGGATGCCTACATCCTGGATATCATGTTCACCGGCATTTCTGGCTCTTTCCGCAACGACCATGCATGGACCCTGATGGTGACCCCTCACGTACCCGCCAATGTGGATTGGCAAACCATGGATTCATTCTCCGGTGCTCAGCTTCTTGATGTCGTTGGCACATTTGCCGCCAACATTCGGCGAGATCTAGGAGTCTCGTTTACAGGAACCATCACCGCCCTCGATCCCATCTCAGGGCAAGGCAATGTGGACATTGCCCTAAGCGCACTGGTGCTGGGTTTCTCTCATCCCCAAACTGGAATGGCAGGACAGTATTGGTATCCCCAGTGGCAATCTGCACTCACGATCGGTGTGCTTGGTGAATTGCAGAGCCCGATCCCCTATCTCTCACTCTCGGTCACGCGCGATGACTCGCTTGCCCTTGTGCTAACGAATACGGTCACCATTCAACTCGGAATCCCGGGATTCGGCGTCGACGCCTTTGGAACCTTCGAATGGCGCGTCGCCAAGCGATTCAGATTGGCCCCGCTTCTGTACATCGATGCATCGGTATCGGTTTCTGAATCGCTGTCGAGGCAATTGCCCAATGCGTTTCTGTTTGCCCAGAGCGACTTGCATGCTTTTAATTATTTGCCGATGGGGCATCATCAGCTATTTGCCCAGATGGAGTTGGTGCTGCCGCCTCTCGTGAGAGACTCCGGCTATGCGATTCTCAACCTAACACGTCTCGATTCGATCACGCCAACTGCGTTCGTACAAGGCGGGCGCACGCAAGCCAATTGCACGTCGATTTGCGAGCCAGGTATGCGTGTCGAAGCGGGAGCCAAGCTGGTCTTCAGGTTCCCCGTCTTCCTCGGCACTGCGCTCGATATCGGAATTGGCTATGCCCATCCAGTGGTTGGCGTCGATGGCCAGGGCCGCTTGTTTCTTGATCTGGGGGGCGGCTTCTAGGATACGTTGCCGTTCTTCGCTACGGCTTCCTGCTTCAGTACTTCAAGACAGGCGTCGACAACTACAGCATCCAGAGCGTAACCGCGCAGTCTCAGAAGCTCGTCCATTGTGTCCTGAAGACTGAATGCAGGTCGATACGGCCGATGTGACAACATGGCATCAGCCACATCAGCCACGCCCAGGATACGAGCCTCCAAGCGGATGTCCTCGCCGCACAGACCCTTGGGATACCCAGAGCCATCCAGTCGCTCATGATGCTGGCCCACAATCTCGTCAATCGGCCAAGGGAAGTCAATATCCTCCAGCACTTCGTGCGCAACAGCAACGTGAGACTGAACAATTGACATCTGTGCTTGACTCAGCCGACTCGGCTTGCTGAGGATTTCTGCGGGGATGATCACCTTGCCAATGTCATGAATGTTGGCAGCCAAGACAATAGCCCGG
>JAHITR010000090.1 GCA_018817505.1 Candidatus Bipolaricaulota bacterium
AAAACCTGTGGGAGAAAGCCAAAAGTGGCCGCCGTTCTGGCGACCACTGAACACAACATACGTTTTGTCGTGGGGTGATGTCAAGGGCAACTGGTGCGGAGCACCAGTTCCTTGGAGTTTCCGTCCGTAGGACGAAAACGTCTTGGCGTGTGAAACACCAGTTCCTCAAGCTCATCAGGAGGAGTCACCCCAGAAACTCCTGACAACCCAGCCATATGCTGGGTTGCCGAACCCATTCTCCTCTAGGGTTGTTCGTATCGCTGGAAGAACGCCCAGATTTCAGTCGGGCCATCGATATCCCGGTTCTTGGGGCCGGCGATTGCCCGAGCAATCCGCGAGTCCGATTCGAATCCGGGAACATTGTGGCCGCCACCGAGGACGCGATAGTAGATCACGTCCGCCCCTTGGCTCCCACCATCGAAGCGATAGACGGTAACCCTCGAATTGTCGAACCATGCTCGATTGGGCAATCTCACCACAGTTGGATCCGATGCCGCACCATTAGCGCCAACCCAGAATGAAACTGTATCCAAAGTGGACAGCACGCGACCCCTCTGACATGACGCATTCGCTACGCACCCGCCGTCATCGGGCATAACCGGGTCATCCGTTCCGTTCATGATGAGCATGGGAATCGGAACGGATGGCTGGCCACATGCCGAAGGATCTGGCAGATTGGCAATGATGGCCGCAACAGCGGCAAATTGCTGACCCGCCTCAATCGCTAGGCGGTAGGTCATCATCCCCCCATTGGACGCGCCCGTTGCATAGACCCGAGCTGCATCAATCGCCGTCGTCGTGGACACGTTCTCAATGAGATGCATGATGAAGCCAACGTCATCCTCAGTCGTGGCAATAACGGCAGGATCGAGGCCCGTTCGACAGTCATTCCAATGATGACCGCTTGTATCCCCAGGGTCCGAAATGCCCTCAGGCAGAACGAGGACAAACCCATGCTCGTCAGCAAGCGCCTGCCACGATCGCCCATGCTCCTGACTCCACGTCTTGGAGGCACTCCCTCCTCCTCCATGGAGAACGAAGACAAGTGGCGCAGGATCGAGGACCGTTTCGGGAACATAGATACCGTAGACACGTTCGATCCCGCTCCACTCCAGCATTTGCCAATCGATCTTGGTGACCGAACCGTCTCCGAGAACTGGCGGAAGCCGCAAACATGAGGATACGAGGCCTGCGAGCAAGATAACGCAGAGAACACCCTTCCACTGGGCGAATGTGAGGTCCCGCAGCATACTCCCTCCTCCTGTCTCACAGAGTCAGAGTACATGGAAGTGGCTGAAATAGAAAGCGGTTGAGAATTGTGGTGCCGGTGGGCGCACCATCGACCAGACCGTCAACGCTGTGCCAGGGAGCCTGCTCCCATCTCCGCGGTTTCCCCCCCCCCACGAGGCACGTTCAGTCCGCCTCCGGGGCTGCAGGAGGGTTCAAGTAGCCCTCCATTTTTTCGTTGAATATGGGCAGATCTCCCTGCATAAATCTGACGACCCAGCCATCCTTTTCCGCGTCGCTCCACAGCTTCGTGAAGTGATCGGTAAGATCCCCGTGAACACTTGGCACAGTACTCGGGATCATGAGAGACGGCGACTCGCTTCCTGGTTTGTGAGCTGTATAGAGCCCCCAGTAGATGACATCGTCCAAGCGCGTCAGGGAGTGATAGATGCAATGACCGGTGACCCTGATTTCAAGAGTCCCACATCGTAGGCGATCGACGCCTCCCTTGATCTTGTTTTGAAGATCGTGATGGATCTTCTTTGCGAGTCCCAGCGAAGTACGCAAATCCTTATTGATGTCCTTGACATCCACCTTGCCGTCCTCCAGTGCTCGCTGCTGGGCATAGGGCGAACCAGGAAGCACAAAGAGGACTCTGACTCGAACCCCATGGTGGAGGATCCTCTCCCGTAGTGATGATGTCGGCGCTGCAAGCGTCTCCAGGAAATGCCGACAGGCAACGCCCAGGACGTCAATCCGCTGAGCTCTTTCGGTCAAATAGGCATCTTCGCCGTAGTTCGATAGGCGACGCTCACACCAGAGCTTGATCGATACGCGTTCCTTCGGCAATAGGTATAAAATTCGATAAAGCAGGCTGGCGAACCCTGTTGTGAGCAGTGCCGTTCCCGTAGTTAGAAAAATCGTTCGCCATGCTAGAATCCCCGGCGTCATGCCAGAGAAGAGGACGGAAACCATCGCGACAATTACACCCAGAAGAAGCAGGATGATATCCACCTGTAGTCTGTCGAGCCATTCCTTCTTACCCTTGTTCCATCGCATCATGTTCCCTGTCTCCTTTCCGTCATATCTCACTTTAGCTCTGATACTAAACTCGATGATGATACTTCTCTAGACTGGAAAAGATAAGAACGTACGTCATCGAAATCATCCCTGCAAATGCTCGTCCGGCTGTTTGCAGGTGGCAGTGCGCAATAGGAGAGAACGGCGAAATGGGAGGATAGAAAGCTAGATCCAGCGGCCGCATCTGAAGATCTGTCACCAGACTATCTCCCTTCCACAGAAGGGTTTCGACAAGCCGCTGGGATTTGGTCGTCAGAGAAGTCTTCGCAGATCGCCAATCGGGGCCTTCGGCAGTGTGGTTCTGCTCGTAATCGATAACAAGCCTCCCCCGCCGGTCTTGCGCTCAACAAACAGAAGCAACCCTCGGAAACGACACCGATTGTTCGAAGAGAGGAGAATGTCGGTAAACGTGTCTGATGCTGGATTCTCGTTCAATCGCAGGTGCACGTCTCCTCCATTGTCGCACACAATGGCGTCAGCAAATCCCGCGTCCGCTGCAAGTTGTGCCGTGTCAGTCACGGTCACTCCGGCTCGTCCTCCAAGCCCCTTGACTCCCATCCATAGAAAACGGCCGTCGCGGCCGATGCCTGCAAGGCTATGATTGTAGATCCCAGGAAGAAACGTGACCGCCATTCTCTTTCCTCGAATGCAGTACTCTCCACGATTCGGGGTTGTTCCGTTGGTTGGCCGGTATCCTCGAGCCTCGAACGCTTCAAGCAGTCGATCGACGCCAATCTGTGTCCCGTACCGTTTGAAGTACGGATAGGCATCGACTTCCGTGTAGGCCTTCAAATCAATGTCCACGGGTTCGCCGGCAAAGAATGCTTCGATCGCATCCGCATTGAGACCCCCATCGCTTCGCCAGAAGACTTCTAGGCCTGGATTGATGCTCAGAACGTCCCCGTCATTGAGTGGATCGAATCTTTCCAATTTCGGGTCTGGCCAATGGATATGAGGGAAGAGAATCACGTGGCGCAAGTCGTACCATTCCATATTGAGAACAGAAGTTTTTAGTTGATCTGCATTGATCGCAACACCCTCTCGGACCAAGCGTGGGCCGCAAGCTACGAAACGCGTCTTCTCCGTGACATCAGACCCTGCGATTTTCAGACGTAAGTGGCTTCCTCTCTCCCCGTCGTTTTGGAAGTGAATGTCATTTGAGAAACCTATAGAGCCATCACGTTCAACAACAAGCCCGCCAAACGCGGGATCTTCGTCTGTAATTCGGTCAACGTCTGGTCGCGTGCAGGCGAGGCTTCCGTTGGCCCACGCAACGAACGCGGGGTTCATCGTGATATTCGCAAAGCCAGCAACTCCCCTTATGAAAAGATCCGGATGCTGACTACGGAAAGTCTCCATCATCTCTTGCTCGCAAGGAATGTCCGTGCGCAAATCGGCTCCGACCCAGGCCGAGCGCCCGTTCAGAAGCTGGATCTTTTCCCCCATCAGATATGTCCCCTCTCGCGGGAGGTGCCGAATGATGAAATGGTCAAGAGATGCAGCTTCTTGAAACTCAACCGCAAGAGAAATCTCTGCAGGGAGCCGGAGCAGTACGACTTCTACGTTCTCTTCACTGAAGCTCGGCACGTAGTATGATCGGATCGGATCCACAACAAAACCTCCACGCGACATTTATCGCACGAGCTCATGTTACGTCCCTGACGAGCTGGAACCTTGCACGAGTTTCTTCATGGAGCGAGATGAGAGCCCTATGCGTCCCCCTGTTGTCCCATTGTCACAACACCGAAGGGGTAAAGGGCCTCGTTTTTTCGAGAACCATGACGGACTCATCCTAATGGCCATCGACATCCTGCCATAGCTTTCCCAACCTGCGCGGCGTGCGATAGGCGATCACGTCCAGAGCGGCAGACAGTCCAAGGACTAGCAGCAGCGGAATGGAGATCTTGGGATCATACAAGACCACAAGAGACACCACCGCGGACACAATGGCAAGTGAGGTCAGTCCCAAGTTACCATAGAGGGCAAGGGTTTGCCGCGTCTTTGGCTGTGTGAGGTACGCCTGCCATTGAACGTACCCCTCGGGCACTTGGCCTGATTCTGCCAAGGCAGGTTCGATATGTTCGCGCGTGTAGGCTCCTATTCTCTTGATAGAAAAGCTGTAGCTATAGATGAGAAAGTCGAAGAACACTGCGGCAATAGCAGGGATCACAAGAAGTGCAAAGGAAAATTCGAGACGTGCAATCCCCTCAATGATCACACCCATAGCCGTTGTGACGAACGTGATTTTGATACCAATGACCTGCGCGCGGATTCTCTGGCTTTCAAGAAGCTCTTTGCGAAGCTCGACGAACAGCTCCCATATTCTATCCTGCACTCCCATCCTCCTATATAGCAATGATGGCCTTTGGACATACTATACGCGTCGCCCTTTCGAGTGAAATCGTCATTCTTCATTGTGTCGAGATCGTGTGAATGGACGAGTATTGAGCACTTCGGACAGTGCCACGCTCAAGCTTCTTTCTGAAACGAATGAGTGCAGATATGAATCGAGAGGCTGGACTCGCGTCGGGTGATTGAGGGATGTGATCGACAATTCGCGGCACGCGAAGCAGGGCTACGGCCCCCAGATGCGGACGCTTGTGTCGCCACTGCCGGATGCATAGAAGCCACTACCTGTGGCAAGCATGGTTCCATCCGGCGACCAAGCTACAGACCACACAGGAGCATTATGCCCCCTCAGCACCGCCAGTCTCGAACCCGTGATGGCATCCCAAAGAGTGAGTGCCTTGTCACTTCCCGTGGTAGCAAGAATGTTCCCGGCGGGTGAATAGGCGACGCCGCGGGTCCACGAGCCGTAGATGGTGCTAAGTGTGTTCTGCTCTACACCAGCCGCAATATCCCAAATGCGCACACTGGCTGCTTGTCCCGCTGCTGCGAGGGATTGCCCATCAGGCGACCAGGCCAATCCGTTGATGTCATTGCGAGCCTGTGTGCTGGCCCTGAATACGGCAAGCGCATTGCCGCCACGATCCCACAATCGCACGGCATAGTCAATGCCGCCCGAGGCAAGCGTTTGCCCATCAGGGGACCAGGCCACGGCGATAACCTCCGTTGAATGGCCGCCCTCGATGTGCCCACGCCAAGACGCGATCTCGTTGCCAGAGTTTGGATCGATGATCCTAACCCTTCCTGTGCTGTGGCCGATGGCAAGCAGATCCCCTGACGGCGTCCAGGCAAGGCTGAAGACAGGGCTTCCAGGAAGCTCGAGGAGCTTGTCGCCCGTCTGTGGATTCCACAGGCGAACGAATCCATCCAAAGAACCGGAGGCCAGACGAGATCCGTCGGGCGACCAGGCCACACACCAGATGGCACCAGTGTGTGCGCTGATCCGTCGCACAACGTCCCAACTAGCCGTATCCATGATTCGAATTGTGCAGTCGTCACTTCCTGAGGCCAACAGTCTGCCGTCCGGTGACCAAGCGACAGAGTAAACGGCGCGCGTATGTTGATCGATCATCGCTTTCTCAACGAGATTACTTGCGTTCTGCGCAGTAATGGGTTCCACGGCGAGCACCCCCAACGTGTGCAGGCACAACACGAGAATGAGTGCTGTGCACGGCATCCAGATGTTCCTGATTGTCATGAACTCAGACTAGCAATGAGGCATGAGGATTCTATGAACGTGACAAACCAAACGGGGCAGCTTCGCCATGGAAACTGCCCCGCGTTCAGATATCAGAATCAGTTCACGCGAATCTTGTACTGAATCGTCGCGCCAGGATCCCCAGTTGCTCGATCGCGAAGCTCGAACCAAAGGGTCGCTTCGCCCACGCTCATGGCTCGCAACTGGAATGCATGGGTTCCAGCGGCGGTGTCCTTGAATGCCCCGGGCGTATCTGCATAAAACTCGCTGCTGAGATAATCAATTGCCGTGCCTTCACTGCCAGCAAATTTCCACTCCCAGCCTTCGCCTTCACGAAGTTGGACAACGACAAGGCCGCCATTGGGGGCCTTCACGGTCTTTCCGTCATCCTGTTCTTCGAGAACGACGATCTCTTCACGAAGTCTGAATTCGGCAAGCTCGTAGTCGACGGAGTCCAGCACATGCTTCACAACACCGACGCCGGGAGCGAACCACAAGAATTGCACCGGTCCGCCATAGAGGCGCGGGCTGCTTTCGGGCAGTGCGTAATGCACTCGCCAGGTTCCAAGGAAGATGGGGGAGTAGGTTCCCAGCAGGGTTCTCACTGTTCCAGATTCAATGGCTGCAACTTCTCGGTGATAGACTCGGGCTTCGCCGACACCTTCCCTCGTGAACATCTGCCAGCTTGCATCCTCTTCCAATGGAAGCTCAAGGAACGCCAATCCTGGGTTAAGTGAGAAATTGATCTGAGAGCCTGACGCCGATATCTCACTAGAGCCTCGAAGATCGATCCTGCTCTTCGTTCGATGGAGATAGAGTAGCTGATCGGGGCCGTTGCTGTAGTGAGTACGCAGGACATAGCATTGAATGCCGACCCCTTGGACAATGGCCACAACTTCGCTTTCCAACAGTCCAGAAGCCGAAAT
>JAHITR010000091.1 GCA_018817505.1 Candidatus Bipolaricaulota bacterium
GATTGCCGGTCTCGATGCGGCAAGCAATCCAGCGATGACCAGCAATCCACCCACAGCGGTTCGCCAGGTGAAGGCTTCGCCGAGAACGACAATGCCAAGGATCACAGCGACAACTGTGCTGAAGGGAACGATGAGCCCGGATCGCACGGCACCGATCTGCTTGAGAAGCCAATACAAGAGAACAAAGGCGAATGCAGAACCCACGAGAGCCATATAGATCAGCGAAGCCCAGCCCATGGGTGTCCAGTGAAAATCAAACGGCGAGCCTTCAAAAGCCATGCCAATCAACAGCAGTGGCAGACATCCGATAGTCATTTGCCCGGTCGTCAGCACGGATGGATTCAGATGCCCCCCATAGCGCCGAACCAGAACCGAGGATACGGCAGCAAAGGCAGCTCCTGCCAAAATCGCCACCGCTCCCCATATCGCCAAAGGGTCTGATACCTGGAGATGGTGTGAGAAGATAAGGGCAACGCCACCAATCCCCACCAGAATGCCTATCAGCTTCCTTGAAGTCATCCGCTCGGCTGGAACCATAAAATGGGCGAGCACGAGGACGAACAGCGGCATGGTCGAGAAGAGAATGGATGTCAACCCTGCTGAGATGTGATTCTCGCCCCAGAAAACGAGGCCATAGTCGAGGCCGAAGGTGAGAAGCCCGGTCGCCACCAGGAGCAGCCAGTCGCGTGACGAGCGTGGCAGCGGGATACGCCGGACGGCAAGAACCCCCCACATCGCGGCAGATGCCAGCAGGAAGCGAAGACCGGCAAGGCTGAACGGAGGCAGGTCCTGCAATCCCAGCTTGATGAACAGCCAGGTCGATCCCCAAATGATTCCCAACAAGAGCCAGACGAGAGTCGTTCGCTTCAAGCGCACCACCTCCGCGAAGTGGCTAGTCTACACGATAGACCTTCGTCAATCTTTGAACGCCCGCTACGCGGGCTAATGGCTCCCCAAGCGCCTGCAATACGTCATCGTTCGGCAGACCTAGCGCGCCCAAGCTACAATCGGCATGTTTGAAAGGGGAAGTTCGCATGGCACATTACAACGCCGACTGGGTCCGCAACTACTACGACGAATATGGGCTGAAGGAATGGAATCGATGGGAAGAATCGCCCGTCGAGCGGGTGAAGTTCTTCGTTCACCTTCATCATCTTCAACGCCATGTCCACCCAGGAGATCGCGTGTTGGAAATCGGAGCCGGTGCCGGCCGTTTCACCCAGGAACTGGCCAAGATCACCGATCGCATTGTCGTCGCCGACATTTCGCCAGGACAGCTTGCACTCAATCGACAACATGCAGTGGATTACGGCTTTTCCGACCCGATCGAGGACTGGATTGAATGCGACATGTGCGAGCTTGAATCTGTGTTCAATGACGGCGCATTCGATGTCGCCGTGTGCTATGGTGGCCCTTTGAGCTACGTCTTCGAGCGACGCCACGATGCCATCGCCCAGCTTCGGCGCGTGACGCGCCCCGGCGGGAAAGTGTTGTTTGGGGTCATGTCCCTATGGGGAGCTGTCCATCAATATTTGCCGGGTGTGCTGGATGTGGAGATCCAAAGCAATCGGCAAATCATCGCTACGGGCAATCTCATTCCAGAGACCGTCGGGGCCGGCAGACACTACACGCACATGTTTCGATCCTCAGAGTTGCGCCAGACGCTTGAATCCGGGGGACTGGAAATCCTCGCCCTATCTGCATCGAACTGCCTGTCGACCAACTGGATTGAACTGCTGGCCACGTTGCCTGAGAGTGGCGATAGGTGGCAACACCTCATCGAGATGGAGATCGAGGCGTGTCAGGAGCCCGGCTGCCTCGATATGGGCACGCACATGATCGCCGTGTGCAGGAAACCGGCGTCATCCCCTTCGAGATAGATCCTCGTAGGGACGATCCCCCAGTCGTTTGGCGTCCAATCCGTTCGCTTTGGCTTGCCGCTTCCACATGAAGTTGCCGCCAAAGACATACAGCCACGGTGGCATCATCGGCTTTCCCGTTAGGGCATCCACAGCATCAGGAACAAGAATGTCGTCTCTCAGGGCGTCGGCAGCCAACGTCAGTGCGCTGCGGATTCGCTTGTTAATTGCGCCGCCCGCACCAATGGAGATCCCTCCAGACCATTCAAACGGCATGCCTTCACAGAACAGACGCACCATGGATTGGGCAGTGTAGTTCTGCTGCGCTTCCACAAAGCCGCAGTTCAATATCGCGAGCATCTTGGGCGGAGGGCCATCACGATGCAAGGCGTTCTTGGCTTGGGTCAGACGGTAGAGGGTTTCGATGACCGGAGCTGGCAGGCTATCCACGTAGAGCGGCGCAGCCAGAAGGATGACGTCTGATCGTGCCATCGATGACAGCAAGGCGTCCCATGATTCATCGGAGCGCAGAACCTGATGGGTATGAAACCACTTACTAGTCCAGCGTGCGGATTCCAGAACGGTGGTGATGCCTTTTGCCAGGCGAGCCGAATTGGATTTTTCTATCCCCTTGGGGCTGCCAATTAAGATCGTAATGTGTTCAGGCGTCTTGGTCATGAGCCGATCACCTCAGAAAGCGCCCATTCGATTCGCCGCTTGGTGGTTTCGTGATCGCCGCGAGGTTCGAGGATTTCGGCCAATGCCTTGGGGGCATGCATGTTGATCGCGTTTCTCTCCACAACGGATTGAAAGAGTTCGTCTTCATCGATGGTTTGTCTGTCCAGCCACCCCAGGGCAAGCAGCCGCGGGTAATGGGCATAGCGCTTCTTGTGATGCACTTCGCCATGCACTCGCATAAACAGAGGAGAGATGACGGGAATCGATCGATCCACGGCCTTCTTCAGCTCATAGGAATA
>JAHITR010000013.1 GCA_018817505.1 Candidatus Bipolaricaulota bacterium
AAATACGTGTTTGATTTTCACAATACAATGGGCATCGGGATACCATGGAATGAGAAAGAGAGAGGTGAGCGAAATGGCGCGAGCGGACGATCAGGCAGGACGCGCAAGTACAGTTGCCATTGTGCGTTGCGATTCATACGACCAGGATGACGTGCAACAGGCGGTCGACCGAGGCCTAGGTTTGCTCGGCGGGGCTGAAGCATTTGTGAAGCCAAACGAGAACATACTTCTGAAACCCAACCTCTTGATTGCTCGCGGTCCTGAGCGGGCGGTGACGACGCATCCCAGCGTCTTTCGGGCTGTGGCAAGGGCTTTCCAGTCTGCTGGCGCAACACTGACATACGGGGATTCTCCTGGTTTCGGCAAGCCTCAGACTGCAGCGCAGAAGGCGGGTTTGCTGGATATTGCTCGCGAACTCAACATCGCGTTGGCCGACTTCACCCATGGTGAGACGATTTCGTTCCCGGACGGCAAACAGAACAAGCAATTCACCATCGCCTGTGGAGCAAGGAGCGCGGATGGAATCGTCTCGCTTCCCAAAATGAAGTCCCATGGATTGACACGCATCACCGGTGCGATCAAGAATCAATTTGGCTGCATTCCTGGCCCTCTCAAGGCAGAGTTCCATGCTCGATTGCCTATGGCCGAATTGTTTTCCCAGATGCTGGTGGATCTTAATCGTCTGTTGAAGCCTCGACTGTATGTCATGGATGGCATTGTGGCCATGGAAGGCAACGGTCCTCAGAATGGAACACCGCGAGCCATGAACGTTCTGTTGTTGTCCAGCGATCCGGTCGCTGTTGACACGACATTCTGCCGACTCATTCATCTGAATCCCAAGCTCGTCTTGCCGATTCAATACGGCGTTCAATTCGGTTTGGGATCAAGTGACGACATCCAACTGCTGGGTGACCCGCTGTCGTCGTTTGTGAGAGATGACTTCGTGGTGAATCGGCGTCCTCTTCCTACCACTGAGCAGCCCGGGAAACCGAGTCGGATTGCACGACGATATGTTGTTCCCAAACCGTTCATTCGTGCATCCAAGTGCACAAAATGTGGGACGTGCGTGAATGTGTGCCCTGTTCACCCCAAGGCAGTAGCATTTCGTGGCAGCGGACGAGTTCATCCTCCGATTCATGACTACCAGCGTTGCATCCGTTGCTACTGCTGCCAGGAATTATGTCCCGAAGGAGCGATCGAAGTGAAGATACCCCTTCTGGGACGACTCATTCATCGGCACTAGCAACCAGAGAGTTGCTGCGGCTGAGTTCATTCACGGCCAGTCTTGGCGCGGTTAACGATTGACTTGGGGAAGGGTGTTGAGCCGGGTGATGTAATCGGACACAATGCCACCGGTGATCTCAACTTGAGCCATTCTCATTCGCATCATGGGCACTCGCACGGGCCGTCCGCTGGTCAACGGATTGGCGTAGCCTTCTTTGTCAATTTATGTTTTGCGATTCTAGAAATCGTGGGAGGACTCTGGACCAATAGCATGGCGGTTTTGGCCGATGCCCTACATGACCTAGGCGACAGTCTCGCACTTGCCCTCACCTGGCGGTTCACCAAGATTGCAGACAAGAAAGGCGATTCATCCTACACGTTTGGATACCGCCGCTTCTCGCTCATTGGGGCGCTGGTGATGGCGATGACGCTCATTGCTGGCGGATTGTTTGTGCTTGTTCGTGCTATTCCGAGAATCATCCATCCCGAGCCATCCGATGCCCGGGGTATGATCCTGTTGGCAATTCTTGGCGTTCTGGTCAATGGATTTGCCGCTTTACGTATGCGAGGCGGTAGCAGCCTATCCGAACGCGTGGTTACGTGGCATTTTATCGAGGACGTCTTGGGCTGGATTGCTGTGCTGATTGCCGCCATTGTCATGAGTCTTTCGAGTATTCAGATCATCGACCCCATCCTGTCGATCCTCATTACGCTCTATGTCCTTTGGAATATCGCAAAACAGCTCAAGCAAACGCTGGTGATTCTTCTGCAAGGTGTTCCTGCTGGCCTTTCCGTTGAGTTGGTGGAATCCGAGATCGCAAAGATTGCAGGTGTCATGGGGGTTCACCACACCCATGTCTGGACCCAAGATGGAGAGCATCATGTACTTTCAACACACGTTCTCTGTGATCCCGATTGTTCGATTCGAGACAGCTCTGCTTTGCGGACGACCATCAAGACGAGGCTTGCCGAGATAGGAGTTCCCCACGCGACCGTCGAGATGGAGCCTGCATTGGGCGGGGACTGCACAGATCCATGTGACGAATGCTACAGCGCATAAGAATCGCCCATTCCTGCCATTCGACGAAGATTCCTCGACGAGGCGTGATTGGCTCCTTGACAATGAACAGGGTTTTGCATGAAGCAATCTTGTAGAATACTCTTGTGGTGCGATCCGCCAGGAACGCGTTTTTCGGAAGAGCGGAGCTAGGCTGGGTGCATGGCTCCGCCTCTTCTTTGCGCAAAGCTCACAATCCAATCAAGACAACCCCAAATTCGTACGTTAGTATCCACATTGGAAATGAATGAAGGAGATTGGATGACCGCGACTCGACAAGAGCTGCAAATCAATGGCATGCACTGCGCTTCTTGCTCTCAATCTGTTGAACGAGCCCTGAAGGCCGTTGCTGGCGTTGAAGATGCGTCTGTCAATCTACTAGGCGAAAACGCAACTGTGACCCATGACGGGTCCGTCACACTGGAAAACCTAAGACAGGCCGTCAAGGATGTGGGATTCACTGCCGAAGCCAAGAGCATGAGGCATACCCTGCAAGTGGGCATTAATGGCATGACGTGCGCGGGATGTACTGCGTCGGTGGAACGTGCATTGCTTCGCGTATCGGGGGTCCAATCCGTGTCGGTCAACCTGTCTCTTGGGCAGGCGAACGTGGAAGTCGAGACGGGCATCGATGAATCCCTGCTGGCAGACGCCGTTGTTGCCGCTGGGTTCACTATACGGGATATCGCTTCATCTGGAAAAAGGACGGACAATGATGTAGTCAAACGCGATGAAGAGCGCTTGCAGTTCGCAGCCAAACGGATGAAGTTTGCCTGGATCTTTGCGTTGCCCATCATGGCCTGGATGATACCGGAGATGTTTTTCGGTCTGATGTGGCCATCAGCGCTGGCCTTTCACTCAGTCATGGTCGGTCTGGCAGCATTTCCGTTGATTTTTGTCGGTGGATCGACGCTGCGCGTCGGTTTCAGAGCGCTTGCTCATCGATCGCCCAACATGGATACCCTGATCTCATTGGGCGTTACCGTCTCTTTTGGCACAGGGATTCTTGCCATTCTTGGCGCCCTGGGGTGGCTGCCAACCATTTTTGACTATGCGGGCGTATCTGCCATGGTGCTTGCCATTCACCTCACGGGGCGCTGGATTGAGGCGACGGCAAAAGGACGTGCATCCCGTGCGATTCATCGATTGCTTACACTTGGAGCAAAGACCGCTCGCGTGCTCCGCGATGGCGACGAGATTGAAATCTCGGTGCAGCAACTTGCTATTGGTGACGTGATGGTCGTTCGTCCAGGTGAGAAGATACCCACAGACGGTGTCGTCATTCAGGGGGAAAGCTACATTGATGAATCCATGGTGACTGGTGAATCTGTACCCGTGAAACGGGACGAAGGAGAGCCAGTGATTGGCGCGACTCTCAATGGACGCGGGTTTCTCCATGTGAAGGCCACACAAATCGGCGAGAGCACATTCTTGTCTCAGATTGTCCGCATGATGGAAAACGTGCAGATGACCAAAGTCCCGATTCAGGCGTTCGCTGATCGCGTCACCAGGATCTTCGTGCCCGTCATTCTTCTCCTGGCGGCCATGGTGTTCGTTCTGTGGCTGGTGGCTCCTGGGTTCCTCGGGGGAGTATCCAACTGGGCGGGACATTATCTGCCCTGGGTAGCTGAAGGATTGAGTCCACTGTCGCGTGCGCTTTATGCTGCGATCGCTGTTTTGGTGATTGCCTGCCCTTGTGCGCTCGGATTGGCCACACCGACTGCGCTCATGGTCGGAACGGGCGTGGGCAGCGAGTTGGGCATCCTTTATCGAACAGGCGAGGCGATTCAGACGATTCAGCAAGCCAGAGTCATTGTCTTTGATAAGACAGGAACGCTGACTGAGGGGAAACCAGGCGTGACCGACATCATCCCCGTCAAAGGTTCAGAGAACGATCTGCTTGGCGTGGTGGCAGGGCTTGAGATGGGCTCTGAGCACCCGATCGGTCGGGCAATTGTTGAGGAGTGTCAGGTCCGAGGGCTCGCTCTGGCAGATGTCACTGATTTCGAGGCGATGCCTGGGAAGGGCATACGGGGAGAGTTATCTGGTGTGCCGATATTCGCCGGAACTCGCGCTTGGCTTGAAGAGCTGGACATGGATACACAACCATTGGCCACAGCATGGGACGAACTCTCCAATCAAGCGAAGACTGTGATCGGAGTCGGCACACGGGATCGAGGCCTGATTGGCATTCTGGCCATTGCAGACCGAATTAAACCCAGTGCGCGGGGCGCGATTGACAGTCTGCATCGGCTGGGGATGAGAACGGTCATGCTGACAGGAGACAGCCAAGCCACAGCTGAGGCGGTCGCGATGTCCGTTGGCATCGCCCATGTGATTTCAGAAGTCCGTCCCGATGGGAAGCTGCGAGCCATTCAAACACTTCAGGCCAATGGGGATCGAGTGATGATGGTCGGCGACGGGATCAACGATGCGCCAGCACTCAAGGCGGCGGATGTCGGCGTCGCGGTAGGAACGGGTACGGATGTCGCGATAGAGGCCGCCGATGTGACTGTGGTTTCAGGGGATCTCCATGCTCTTGTGAATGCTGTTTTGCTCTCACGAGCCACCTTCCGAAAGATCAGACAGAATCTCTTCTGGGCCTTCTTCTACAACGTATTTGCCATTCCATTTGCCATGCTTGGATTGCTGCATCCACTGATTGCAGAAGCCGCCATGGCCCTTTCCTCAATTAATGTTGTGACCAACGCCAACAGACTGAGGCGAGAGAAGAAAGTCCTTCAATCGCGCGTTCCTTCCTAGGGCGGAGGAGCGCTCACTTTTTGCCTGTTGTGGTCTATGGCAAGAATGCTATAATCGCAATAGATGCCAATAGCCGTGCGGCCATTGGCATTCGTCCTTTGCCCTGAGGAGCGACGGCCCAGGTTGCGATCAGTGAAGCGGGACCATCCTCGCGTTCACCGGATGGCGACAACCTAAAGAGACTGCACGAACCCGCGCCCACCCAAGGCGCTGTGCGAACAAGACGTCTTGCACAAAATGCTGGAGGAGATATGGGTTTACTTCAATTCGAAGAACGAATGTCCGAAATTCTCTTTTCCGAAACCGTGATTCAAGACAGGGTCAGAGAAATGGCTTCACAGATTACGAAGGACTATACGGCAAACGGATACGCCAAGGATGTTCAGGGCCGTCCCCTTCTCCTGGTGGGCGTTCTTCGCGGAGCGCTCATGTTCATGATGGATTTGGCAAAGAGGTTCCCGATTCCTGTCGAATATGATCTGATCAGCGTTTCGTCGTACGGAAACGGCACCGCTCCGGGCGCAGTTCGCTTGGTGAAGGACTTGGAGAAGCCGATCGAAGGCCGAGACGTTCTTCTCGTCGAAGACATCATTGATACGGGGTACACACTTGAGTACCTTCGTCGCAGTTTCACAGCTCGTAATCCGGCCTCATTCCGCATCTGCACGCTGGTCAACAAAATGGCGCGCAGAGAGGTTAGCACCTTGATCGACTATTCAGGGTTTTCTTTGGAACAGGACGATTTCATCGTAGGATACGGAATGGATTATGCAGAGCTTTATCGCAATCTGCCCTACATTGGGATCCTGAAGCCGGAGCATATCGCATGACGGTTGAGTCAGACTTTCTCACACTGGGGATCGAAACGTCTTGTGATGAGACATCTGTTGCCATATTGCGTGGCGAGCATCACGTGTTGATCAACTCGGTTTACTCACAGGTTGATCTTCACGCCAAATACGGCGGCGTGGTTCCTGAGGTCGCATCACGCAATCACGTACTCAAGCTCCCGTTTCTGGTTCAAGAAGCCATGCGTACGCTCGGATTGCAGCTCAAAGAATTGTCGCTGATCGCTGCTACCTATGGTCCAGGGCTTGTCGGTCCGTTGCTCGTCGGATTGACGCACGGAAAAGGATTGGCGTTTGGACTGGGGGTTCCCTTCATCGGCGTCAACCACTTGGAGGGGCATGTGTTTGCCCATCGCATTGCGCACCCTGAGGCGGAACCGCCCCTCATGGCTCTGGTGGTTTCAGGTGGGCATACCTCACTCGTGGATGTGCCTGCGTACGGGAACTATCAACTGGTTGGCATGACGGTTGACGATGCAGCTGGCGAGGCCCTCGACAAGATTGGGAAAATGATGGGCATCGGCTATCCGGCTGGGGCGGAAATCGACCGCCTAGCTACGTTGGGAGATCCCAAAACCGTTCACTTTCCACGCCCGATGATTGGATCTCCTGGCTTCGACTTCAGTTTTTCGGGACTCAAGACATCAGTGGTCTATCACCTCAGGAAGAACCCTCGTGAGAAGCAGCAGGACATTGCCGCCTCGGTGTTGGCAAGCGTGGTTGACATTCTCACCAAGAAGTCGATTGAAGCCGCTCGTCGATTCCATCGCAAGCGATTGATCGTGACAGGGGGCGTGGCTGCCAACTCTCATTTGCGCAAAGCATTGGCCTTGGCCGGCGCCGATCGCGGGATTGAGGTGTTGTTCCCAAGTCTTTCGCTGTGCACGGACAATGCCGCAATGATTGCTGCAGTCGGAGCCTTTCGCCACTTGCGGCTTGGGCAGTCTCATCCGCTGTCACTTAGGCCGGACCCATCCTTGAGTTTGGGCCAAGCGATCGAAGCGTAAGGATTTGAGAATAACGGGCTCGTTCAACGTTGAGGCAGGGCGTCGCCTAGGTGATCTCTGTTGCCGATTCAGCAAGTTGTTCTGCAGCTGACTCGGACATCAATACGCGTTCCATCGATGCGATGGCCACTTCAAGCATGTCATCATCAGGTTCTGCTGTAGTGAGTTTCTGCAACCATAGCCCCGGCTGGGCCAGTGCCTTCACCCACCAACGATCATAGTTCTTTCCCGAGAAACGAAGCGCTTCGTACGACACGCCAGCCACAACGGGCAACAACAGTAAACGCGAGAGGATCTTGATCACGAGCGGCGGGTTCCCTGCCAGCGAGAAGATCAGAATGGCGATAACGAAGACCGTCATTAAGAAGGCGGTTCCGCATCGAGGATGCAGTGTGGTGTGTTTCCGCGCGTTCTCTACGGTCAGCGCCTCGTCTGCCTCGTAGGTATACACCACCTTATGCTCAGCTCCGTGGTACTGGAACACGCGATGAATATCCTTCATCCTGGAGATGGCGAACAAGTAGACAAAGAAGAATCCCATGCGAATGAATCCCTCTACCAGATTAAACACAATGGAGTTCCCCGACGTGAGACCGGGAATGAATCCTGTGAGATAGAGGGGAAGGATCATGAATGCGCAAATGGCGATGATAATGGCAATGGCGAATGTGACGAACGTGCCGCCCTTCCCCATTTGCTCATCTTCTGGGAATGCAAGTTCTGTAGATAGATTGAGCGCCCTCAGGCCCAATGACATCATGTCATAGAGTCGAAACAGGCCACGAAGAAACGGGATTCGTCCCAGCTTCTTGAACCTGAATCGCGATGGCAAGGGTCTGATGAGGATTTCGCCATCTGATTGACGGCGAACGGCGACCGCGATTCGGTCGCCGTTCTGCATCATGACACCCTCGATAATGGCTTGACCGCCAATTACCGGTTTCACTAGTTGGCTTTCTTTTCGATCGTGTACTTGCGGTTGAATCGTTCGACACGCCCTTCTGTGTCAACGAAGCGCTCCTCACCCGTATAAAACGGATGACATTTGGAGCAAATGTCGACGCGCATTTCTTCAACTGTCGACGTGGTCTCAAACACATGTCCACATCCGCAATGAACCTGAGCTTTTTTCAGCTCTGGATGAACTCCCGTCTTCATGGATCCTCCGGATAACGGTTAACGCTTGGAGTACTGTTCGCTCTTTCGCGCTTTGCGTCGGTTGATCTTCTTGCGCTCGACTTCTCTCGCATCTCTCGTGAGGAGTCCAGCTTTGCGCAACGGCGTTTTGTACTCTTCCGTAACGCCAAGCAGCGCTCGCGCAATACCGAGCCGGATGGCTTCCAGCTGGCCGGTGTAGCCACCGCCGCGCACGCGGGCCTTGACGTCATACTTCCCGACCGTTCCGGTTGTATAGAACGGCTGTTTTAGATTCTTCTCTAGGTATTCGACTACGTGCAAGAATGGGGCGAAATAAACCTCTGCAGGACGCCCGTTGACCGTAAGCGTTCCGTCCCCTTCGGAGAGATAAACGCGTGCTGTAGCCGCTTTGCGGCGACCGATTGCGTGAATCGCTCCGTTAACTCTCTTGGGTAATCTTCGAATTTGCTGTTCCACGAAGAGTACACACCTCCTGAAATTCAAAACGACGAATGAACTTGCGAATGATAGCCAAGGGACATGGAACTGTCAATGAGAAGCCCTGTCCAGCTGTCGAGCGTTGTTGGTGTCCCACTAGTAGAGCCAGCGAACCAACGACTGAAGGAACGAGCTCTCCATGCGCTTCATCATCCAACGCTCAGAGACGCGTTTATTGAGGAAGGACATGGAGGGGAAGCTGTGCTGCAAGAACATGATCTTCGTGAGTCGCATTCTGTTTTGAATAGCCAATCCCCATTCATTGATCATCTCGCCAGCCCCCTGACCCATGATACGCACGCCATAAATACGCCCCGCTTTGCTCACATAGGCTCTGACTGAGCCAATGGCCATTCCTTCGGCAATTGCAGCGCCATAGTCCTCGTATTTCTCTTCGTGGATTTCGTAGGGGATGTCGGCTTCCTTCAATTCGCTTTCTAGCCAACCAACATGGGCAACAGGTGGATCTGTGAACACGGTCCATGGGACCACATACTTGGCGTAGTCGAAACGAATCGGCCAAGGGGCAATGGCATTCATGAGCGCAATCATGCCTTGATGCATGGCTGAATGGGAGAAGAGGAATGCCCCATTGCAGTCGCCCGGCGCATAAATGGCTCGATGTGTGGTTCGTAGCCGGGAATCGACGCGAATACCTGCCTCAGAGTATTCCAC
>JAHITR010000092.1 GCA_018817505.1 Candidatus Bipolaricaulota bacterium
GCGATGAGTGTCGGCACCAGCCAAGGGGGCCAGAGGAAGATAGTCTGAGGTTCGGTGACGATTAAGAGGCTCTCCTCAAGCACGCGGTAGTACACGGACGCTGGATCGTTCTTAAACTTGCTGAGTCGCGTATCAAGTTTGTCAATGAGCATCGAAGTCAAAACACCGCTTGGCGGCAGGGCGAATCGAAGTTCGATGGGATTGAACACAATCGGCGTGCGTTCGACATCGTACTGAGTCTCGAATGTCAACCCGAACACGCGGTTTACGACACCCGCATCTGCTGTGCCGGACGCAAGCAAGCGGAATACATCATCGTAGCCCTCTACCTCGATGAATGTGCATCGAATCCCAAAGCGAGCAACCAGATCGAGAATGCCACCAGGGTCTACGGTGTGCGTGCTGCCGCGCATCACGGCAACGCGAAGCCCCTCCAATTCGGGCAGAGAGAGGATGGATAATCCTGAGCGTGTGTAAACTGTTCCCCAATTGACCAAAATGGTCTCGTCGTTGAACGCGTAGAGCTCTTTTCGCGGTTCAGTGAATGCGACATCGACCATCAGATCGATCTCTCCACGATCGAGCCGCTCCAGTGACTCTGTCCACGATCCACGAACGTATTCAATCTCCCATCCTTCTTGTTGAGCGATGGATTCAACAAGGGTTGGGAAGAATCCGGAGACGGTGCCGTCGCTAGCGATTTCGACCTTCGGGGGATTGTTGTAAACGCCTACACGGACGGTAACTTGCGCAACGCCAGGCAGGCTGATCCAAAACGCGACTGCAACTGTGAAGACCGGTAGCAGCCGTCTTGTCGCATCTCGGCACGTGTCGCGCCAAGACATGATCATGTTTCACTCCTTTGGGTACAGCACTTACTCTACGTCGTTTGCACGCGCCAACACAAACCGCTATTCGAACTGCGATTTCATGCGCGCGCACAAGAGCAGAATGGCACTCGAATCATCGCAACACGTAATGGGCGGCGGACTGAGCATCGCGGCAGCGGATCGCGTAGGATGGAGGATCGACGAACGGAGGCATGATGATGGCGACTGCAAATCAGATTCTCGTATTGAACAAGGATGAGGCCAGCGTGTCGTTCATTGAGACGACAGGCGGCAAATGCTTGAAGGTGCTCGCAGTGGGTGCTCACCCGCACGAAGTGGCACTGACATCTGATCATCGGACGGCCTATGTCTCCAACGCAATGGGCAACAGTATCTCGATCATCGATACCAGGACGATGGAAGAGTTGGGGCGCATCAAGCATGAAGAATTCCAGTTTCCCCATGACATCAAGATCTCTCCAGATGGTCGAAAGCTGTATGTGGCAGTGACCTACGCGCACAAGATATTCATCTACGAGCGACCATCGCACACCCTGCTAAAGATTGTGCCCACGGGGCAGCGAATGTCCCACATGCTATCTCCATCGCCTGACTGGAGATACCTGTACATTCCCAATCTGGGGTCCGATACGCTTTCCAGGCTTGACACAGAAACAGACGAGATCGAGATGCACATTAATGTTGGCAAGAAACCTGAAGGCGTTGCCGTACACCCTTCGGGTGAGTTTCTGTATGTGGCCAATCAAGACGAGAACAACTTCTACGTGCTGAGCACGAAACACCACGGCGTTCTGGCAAAGCATCCGATTGGAGAGACACCTGTCCGCCTCGTCTTCTCCCCTGATGGGAAGCTCGCATTTACTGCCAATCGGAATTCGCATGACGTGTCGGTGATTGACACGCAACGACATTGGGAGATCAAACGGATACCCGTGGGGCGGTGGCCGGGAGGTATTGTTTTCGATCCAACGGGTATGCGTGCCTACGTTGCCAACAACAAGACCAACGATGTCTCGGTCATTGACGTGCAATCGCTCAAAGAGATCACTCGCTTCGAGACGGGCATCCATCCAGACGGAATCGGGTTCATTCCAGCAAGCTAGAAAGCGAATCGATTCATTGCCAGGCGAGGATGTGCAGAGCCATCCCTCGCTGCTAGCCGATTTCGATGAACCTGCTCCCTGGTACCTTGCAGATAGGACATACGTCTGGAACGCCACCCTCGACGGTGTTCCCGCAAACCGGGCAAACGTAAATGGAAGTTGAGGGCAGGTCTGTCTCTGCTGCGGCTGCTTCCAGCGCCTTGGAATAGAGATCGAAATGGATCTTCTCGACTGCCAGCGCGTTCCTGAAGGAAATCTCCGCAGGTCGCTGTCCCTCAGCTTGCGCTTCCGCTACGAATTTCGGGTACATCTCCCGGAATTCGGCGCCTTCGCCTTCGATGGCAGCGTGCAGGTTGGCGGACGTGTCCTTGACACCGTCCATGACACGTAGATGGGCGTGAGCATGCACGGTCTCTGCTTCAGCAGCCGCTCGGAATAACTTGGCGATTTGAGAGTAACCCTCTTCATCGGCCTTTTTGGCAAAGGCAAGATATTTGCGATTGGCTTGACTTTCGCCAGAAAATGCTTCTTTCAGATTATCCATGGTAGACATATGAACCTCCCTAGATCGGTCTTGGCATGATCCGTTTTCGTAAGGATGTGAGATTGCCGAACTGAACGCCAGCTCACAGCAGAGGATCCGAATGTGGCCAGCTCAACCGGAGGACTTCCGTCTGGCAGCAAATGCCCATGTGAAGCGGACAATCTAGCTGAGGATCGAAGGGGATTGGCAGTGCTGAACACAGGTTCCACACAGACTCCTCTCAACAAGCCCTCAACTTGCTCACTTGCCTGCCACAGGTTTGACCCTTGACGTCCATCGAAAAGAAACATCATGCATCCATCTTAGCTGTGCAAGGAGATTCAAATGAACAAGACAAGAACCTTCATCATCGGGCTGACCGTCGCATCACTTCTCGCAGTAGGTGTCGTTGCTGTTGCAGGAAATGGATTTGGCACCACAGCCAACTGGCAGCCTCAGCAGGCTGTAGCGGGAACCTGTAACCTTCACGAGCACGATGCAGATGGCGATGGCATCTTGAACTCAGAAGATGCTGACTGGGTGCGTCCAATGGATGGATCGGGTTACGGCGTGCGTCAAGGCCTTGGGCGCAACCTATCCGGCGATCGCCCGATGGATGGCACTGGATTCGGTACGCGCCAGGGCGGCGGCCTGCACGACGGCAGCTGTCTCTAGGCGAAGTCTGCCTTCGGGGGAGGGCGCCAGCCGCCCTCCCGCCTCGTGCGAATGAGCCGAATAGAAGACAACGGAGCATCAGAATGAAACGAGTTAAGCGCATGGCAGCAGTGGGAGTCACCTCTCCGCCTTTGCTACGTGAGCCAAACATAGCTCGGCAGGGAGGATCCTAGCACTCGCCCGGACTTGTCGCTGTCGATGCAACGCATCCGATCCTCATTTCGTGGCAACTTGCGTTCGCGTCTATGTCACATGTGAAGGAATCGATGATTGATTGTTGCCCACAGCAGAGCAATCGCTGTAGTCTGATGTATTCGAATTTTTTGAAGGGAGGACTGAAGCATGGGCGACCACGAGAAGCCACACCCGTTGACGACGGCAGCTGGAATACCAGTCGATGACAACCAAACATCGCTCACAGCAGGTGAGCGTGGGCCAACTCTACTGCAGGACCATCATTTGATCGAGAAGCTGGCCCATTTCAACCGAGAACGAATTCCAGAGCGGGTTGTGCATGCCAAGGCCGCCGGGGCATTCGGGACGTTCACAGTGACACATGACATCACCCAATACACCAAGGCTCAGGTCTTTTCGAAAATCGGCAATCGAGTCGAGGTGTTGGGACGTTTCTCAACCGTAGCTGGAGAAAAAGGATCTGCGGATACCGTGCGGGATGTTCGTGGTTTTGCACTCAAGTTTTATACGGAAGAAGGAAATTGGGACATGGTTGGGAACAACACACCGACCTTCTTCATTCGTGATGCGATTAAGTTTCCCGACTTCATCCACACCCAGAAACGTGCCCCCCAATCCAACTACAAAGATGACACGCCGCAGTGGGACTTCTGGTCACACGTGCCCGAGTCCCTCCATCAAGTCACCATCCTGTTCTCGGACCGCGGGATCCCGGCGGGCATTCCGTACATGAATGGGTACGGAAGCCATACCTACAGCCTCATTAATGCCGCGAACGAGCGATTCTGGGTCAAGTTCCATTTCAAGACACAGCAGGGGATTCAGTGCTTGATGCAAGAGGATGCGAACCGAATTGCCGGATTGGATCCCGATTACATCACGCGCCAGCTGTTTGAGTCAATTCAGAACGGCGAATATCCGAAGTGGACATTGTTCATTCAGGTGATGCCGGAAACGGAAGCGGAAACGTATCGCTGGAATCCATTCGATCTGACGAAGGTGTGGCCTCACGGCGATTACCCGCTGCTTGAGGTGGGCATCCTTGAGATGAATCGGAATCCACAAAACTACTTTGCAGACATCGAGCAGGCAGCCTTTTCGCCTGCGAACGTGCCTCCCGGAATCTCCTTCTCGCCATGCAAAATGCTGCAAGCCCGGCTGTTTGCCTATGCCGATGCACACAGATATCGGTTGGGCGCCAACTATGAAAAGTTGCCCGTGAATGCCCCGCATGCAACTCGGACACACAACTACCAGCGCGACGGAAGTATGCGATTCGATGACAATGGCGGGCCGACTCCCAATTATGAGCCGAATAGCTTCGGCGGGCCGAAGGCGAGTTCGCGCTATCAAGAACCTCCACTCAAGATTTCCGGTGACGCGGCACGATATGAGCAGAAGCGGGGCGTTGACGACGATTACATTCAGCCGGGCAATCTCTACAGATTGATGCCTGAAGATGAGCAGAAGCGCTTGATTGCCAACATTGTCGGTTCGCTGAAGAACGCTCCACAGACGATTCAGGAGAAAATGGTGGAGCATTTCCGCCGAGCGGATCCCGACTACGGCAAGGGTGTGGCAAAGGCTCTTCAACAAGCCTGAGAAGGGCAAGAAGATTCACGTACCAGGCGGGTTGCCATCGCTCGTGGCGGAGTCCACCGACGGCGCTGATGCGCAAGGGCTCACTGCGGAGGGCACGGTTCTCTTCCACAAGGAACTACCGGAGGCCTGGGATGCGGTTTCGTCAGCACAACCGGGGAAGGGTGATGCCGCGCAGTGCTGGGTCTCAGCGTAGCGCTTGATCCTTTGCAGCTAGGCCCTCAACGATGCGGGTTGGGATTCCGACAGGTGTCACGGCTGAATTGCGGGAGCTAGGTCAGCGCCTTTCTCATCGGTTGGTACGTGAAGTTCGTTCCATCAAAGCTGCGCCCCGGACGGACTCCTGTCGACTTCCGAAATCCCACAGCTGTGTAAAAGGGAACCGCAAAGAGGGTCGCAGCGACGCGCAGCCGTGTGACGCCCTGTGCGACTGATTCTCGTTCAAAGTGGCTGACCAGTGCACGACCAATGCCTTGACGATGTCGATCTCCACAGACAAACAAACTTGCCAGCACGTTCTCTCGCCCACGTAGCACGCCAACGATCTCATCGTCGGCCTCAGCGATGTAAAGCATCGGAGATTGCAGGATTGAGCGGATGGCTTCCCGATGACTGGGGTCATCGGAGAAGGCATGTTGGAAGGGTCCGAGCAAGCGATCCTGTTCCTCAAGATCAGCGTGCGATAGGTTGTATTCGCGATAGGTCGCAGAAATGAGCCGTCCGACAGCTGGCGCATCCGCGTCTTGATAGTCTCTGATTCGCATGAGTCTCCTTGACCTCAAGTGTCCGGGCTGAGGTTGATGCGGCGTACGGTGACGTCACGAACGAGCAGGCGTAAATGTCAGCGATCGAGATACCTACGTCAAGCGCGGCTGTTCTTGAGGCAGCGTAAACAGGTTCGGGGATCCATCCGCAATGGGGGACGGATTTGGGTCGAACGTCACGGGTCGGCAGGGCTCGGCGAACGGCACTCGCCGTGTATCGACTCTTGGGAATCCGGGCGACGCGGGATTGCGCTGGGTTGACGTCCTTGGTCCGGGTGGAGGCTACATGCTGTCCTCTGTGCACACAATGATGAATGATGTGCCCCTGAGAATATCTTGGCAATGGTAGACGCTGTGCTGCAAGATGCTTAAGCGGATTTTCGACAAGCGGTTCACATCGGTCTTGGCGTCGTCCAACGAGCCGTAGCCACGTTGCCGAGTGGGTGGCCGAGAGACAATTGATGGGAACGACGAACGGTGTTTGTTAAGAAAGGGGGATGTCGTGGAGATATCGAGCGTTGCGCTCCAGCTTGCCTATGCCGTTCGTAGGGAGCGCTTGGGTCGACGACGATTGGCCGATCGAAGCGGACTGACGGAAATGGTCGTGCGGGTCGAGCTGGAGCGGATGCGCAGCGAAGGCCTAGTCCGGCTTGATCGTTCTGGCGTTGCCCTAACCATTAAAGGGAAACGTCAATTCGCAGCGTATTTGGATTGCATCCGTTCCGTGCATGACCTCCATTTGGGATCCCTGCAATTGGACGTTCATGAGGCCGCGGCCCATTTATCCAGCGTGACAGTTCCTCCGGCCTGGATGCTGCGGGATGAAGCGATCCGCGAAGGAGCGACCGCTCTCATGCTTCTGGTCCATACTTCAAACGGTTGGGCGTTCTCGCACAATCAAGAGACGATTCGAAGTCTGAACCCCGCAGATGCGGATGAAATCGAAACGACATTCTCCGATGCAAACGATGAGGATCTACTGATTATTGTCTCCGGCCCGACACGCCAGCAAGACAGGCGGGGTCTCTGGCGCGTGATTCGCGCGATTGTACAACAGAAAACATAGGAAAAACCTTGCTTTTGCAGCACAGAGCCCGTACGATATCGCCACGATAGTGGGATACGATATCCCACAACAGAGAGGAATGATCCAATGAGAATTATCGGAACCTTCGTGGGAGGACTCAGCCTTGTCCTTGCGTCGTCCATTGTCGGATTCGCCCAGTACCCAATCTCCGTGACGGATGATCGAGGGCAATTGGTGACGATCGAAAGCCAGCCAGTACGTATCGTGAGTCTGAACGCCCTGTACGCGCAAATCATTGTTGACTTGGGTGAAGGTGAACGGCTGATTGCTGTTGCCGAGTCCGACGATAATCCAGTGGAGGTCGACGATCTCCCCACAGTCGGCCCTGCATTTGCTCCGAACGTGGAAGTCATCCTCGGTCTGGAACCGGACATGGTTCTGGGGGCAAATGATTGGGGTGGTGAGCGTCCTGCTCTGGAAGCTGCTGGCGTGTCTGTATTGACGACGCCCTGGCTGACGAGTGTGGTATCCATTTTCGATACGATTCAAACAATCGCTGCAGCGCTTGGCGTGGAACAGGCGGGTGAGCTGCTCGTAGGACGAATTGCAGCACAACTCATTGAGGCGGAGGCTGAAGTGCTCGGGAAGCCGACGGTCTCGGCCGCATTCCTTTACGCTGCTTCATCAGACGACCCTCCCTATGCTGCAGGCGGTGATTCCATTGAGAATGAGCTGATTCTGAGAAGCGGTGGAGTCAATGTATTCGCGGAGCTAGTGTGGAGTCCCCAGGTAAGTTTCGAGGAGATTCTGTCCCGGAATCCTGACGTGATCTTCACCGCTCCATCGCAAGTTGCCAACATTACTTCCAATCCGTTCTTGCGCTCTGTTGCGGCAGTGCTTCATGGACGTGTGATTGGAATTCGAGCGAGTACGGTCGCGTCCACACAGGTTGCTGACGCGCTTGCGGCGATTATCGCCGGGCTTCACATCGTCAACCCATGACACCATGATGGTTGGTCATCGACGGCTGGGCATTTGGCTTCTTTGGGGTCTGGTCATCTTGATGGTCGTTTCTATTGTGGCGGGCATCATGGTGGGGCCTGTGATGATTCCCATGCGCTCGGTGGTCGCAAGTCTGCTCAACGTGTCGGATGACAACGTCTCAGCGATTCATCGAATTATCGTTCGTCAAATCCGACTGCCTCGGGTCCTACTCGGATTGCTGGTCGGATCAGCATTGGCGGTGTCTGGTGCAGCGATGCAGGGTGTATTCCGCAACCCGCTGGCAAGTCCGTACATCCTTGGCCTGGCCAGCGGTGCGTCTGCTGGCGCAGCGGTTGCCATTCTGTTTGCCAGCGGATCCCTGTTCTTCCTGCCGTTTGGGGCGTTTGTCGGCGCAGCAGTGGCAGCGCTGGCCGTGTTTCGTATGGCACGGGGTTCCGACGGACGGACATCAATCCTCACGCTCATTTTGGCCGGCGTCGCCATTGGCGCCCTGTTTTCAGCGTTGACGAGTTTTCTTTTGTTCCTGAGTTCGGGCGGGGAGAGACTGTCAGATGTGCTGTTTTGGATCATGGGAGGGCTTGGTCGTGCAAGCTGGACTTCTGTGGCCCTGCTCTCGCCTGTTGTCGCAGTCGGCATTGCCGCGATCCTTTACTTCTCAAGGGATTTGAACGCGCTCGCCCTTGGCGAGGAGGGGGCTCACCATATTGGTGTGAATCCCGAAACGCTTTATCGATGGCTATTGGTTTTGACGACTGTGCTTACTGCATCGGCTGTCGCGATGGCAGGCACGATCGGATTCATTGGATTGGTTATCCCTCATGTGATGCGACTACTGATCGGACCGGATCATCGCCGGTTGATCCCTGCATCGGCGCTTGTGGGAGGGTGCTTCCTGATCTGGTCGGACATGGCTGCACGTACTGTCCTTGCTCCGGCAGAGCTGCCTGTCGGAGTGATCACGGCGTTCTTTGGAGCGCCATTCTTCCTTTACTTGCTCAAGACGCGGGGAGCGAGTCTCTGATGCGCATCGAAGTGAGAAACGTGTCGTTTGCCTACCCCGATTCCCCGCTGGCATTGAACCAAGTCAGCTTGGAGATCGCCAGTGGCAGTTGTTGTGCATTAATCGGACCCAATGGTTCGGGCAAGAGCACGTTGTTGCGTATCGTCTCCGGCGTGTTACCGCCCAAGACGGGCGTTGTGCTGTTGGATGACACGCCCATCGATACGCGCTCGGCGCGGGAGATCGCACGCCATCTGGCCATGGTTGAACAGGAGCGGGTTATCGGCTTTGACTTTTCGGTCCGCGAAGTGGTCGCGCTTGGACGGATTCCGCATCGCTCGCGCTTCGCCAAGGAAAGGCCAGAGGACGTCCGCGCGATCGATCATGCGATGGATTTGGCCGATGTCTGTGCCCTGGCCAATCGGTCGATCCGCGCGATTTCTGGCGGCGAAAGACAGCGCGTTCACTTGGCCATGGCTCTGGCGCAAGAACCGGCAGTTCTTTTGCTGGATGAGCCCACGACCTACCTGGATCTTCGGCATCAAACCCAGTTCATGTCGATCGTGAGGCAACGCGCCTGTGAAGGGATGACCGTATTGATCGCCATTCACGATCTGACGATGGCTGCGCAGGTCACCAATCACATGGTGCTGATGGGCGATGGCCAGGTGGTTGTTGCGGGGCAGCCTGCAGACGTGCTCACGGCAGAGAATGTGGAAAGTGCCTTCGGAGTTCGAGCGATTGTTGGAAGACACCCGCTGTTGGGGAGTACGTATGTACTCCCCAACTTGGCAAGAGAGAGGGAGGGTTAGGTTCTCTGTTGGCCAGTCGCATTTTCCCCGGCTGAGATAGGCAGCCCACAGATCCAGTCGAGGACGAAGCAACAAGAGAATTGATCGAGGTTTTCAAACACCATTTGTAGTCAGTCTCTGATACGCCGAATAGGTCTTCAGCGCCCGATCAATCTCGAGAAGCTTTGCTTGTCTGCGCACCTGCAATGTGGTCGAGTCGATGCAGGCAGCGATTGCGGATTCGTGCTCTCGAACGATCTGCGTGTACTCATCGACTTTGGCGAGCACCCCGAATTGCACGCTGCGGATGACCTGCTTACGTTGGGGATGCGCCGGAGATCGAAGTAATCGTTCACCCGCATCGTGCAATTGGGGGTTCGAGGCTGCATTCAGTGCCTTGCATCGGCTCGACTTGCCAAGTTGCCCTCACTCAACTAGGATGCCGACCATGCGGATTCCATCGAGCGAACGATTCATCAACTAGGGGACGGTGTGAATGACATCTGCGCGATTCGGCGAAAGCAAACGAGAAGACGGGGATTCTGCTAGGCAGCGGGTGCGAGTGAAGCTGATGCCAGCAGGGCAAACCCTCGAAGGAACTCATGGCGAGTCCTACGCGGATGTGCTGTCTGCCCACAAGGTGTCCCTAGTGACCGACTGCGGTGGCATGGGAATTTGTGGCAAATGCAGGATCCAGTTTCTCTCCGCGGCGCCGCAGGCAAGCGCTGCCGATGTTCAGATGCTGGCTACTGACGCGATTTCCTCTGGCTGGAGACTGGCTTGTCAACACGCGATATGTGATGACGCGGTGATTGAGTTTGTTGGGCATGAGCATGAGTTGCGCGAGAAAGCCTCTGAAGAATTCGATCTGCGCCCATTCGGTTTTGATCCAAGTGTGACGAGCACGCGGATTGAGCTTCTGCCGCCAGACAAAGATAACCCGGATTCAGCGACAGCCGCGTTGGCCAAAGCGCTTGGGAAAGACGTTCCTCTCTCTCTGGACGCTCGCCGAAGCCTAGCTCTTAGACAACGTGACTGTCCGACTGTCGTTCGCGTGATTGAGAATGGGCGAGAGATTCTCGGTGTTCAGCAAGGAGCTTCACGAGGCATTCTGGGTCTGGCGGTGGATATTGGAACCACGACTCTGGCCGTGTACTTGTTCGATCTCGCTGATGGACGGCAATTGGCGAGCGGGGCTGGCTATAACCCGCAGCGTGCATTTGGCGCGGATGTCATCACAAGAATCGGTCGTGTGCGTGTTCAAGGTCAAGCAGAATTAGAGAAGCTACAACATGCTGTAGTCGATGGACTCAACCAATTGATTGACGAAACATGCGAGTCGATAGGCCATGCTGCCTCAACGATCTATCGGATCAGCGTCGTGGGCAATCCGACGATGCTTCATTTCCTGCTGGGAGTCAGCCCTGTTGGGATAGATCACAATCCCTATGCGTCGATTTTCTTGGAGACGGTCAAGATGAAGGCACACGAGATCGGGCTGCACACCCACGCCGCTTCGGATCTCGTTATCATTCCCAGCGTGTCTAGCTACGTCGGCGCGGATCTGGTAGCAGGCATCCTCTCAGTTGGGTTGGGCGATTCCGGGTTTCCAGAATTGCTCGTTGATATCGGAACGAATGGCGAAATGGCCGTGGCGATGGATGGGCGGCTCATTAGCTGTTCGACTGCTGCTGGTCCGGCATTTGAGGGCGCTGCGATCCGGCAGGGGATGAACGCGCTCCCAGGAGCCATCGACGACGTTGCGATTGACGACGGCAGAATCGCCTGCGCTGTCATTGGCGGGCAACCTGCCAAGGGGATTTGTGGAACCGGACTCATTGCCGCGATTGACGAGTTGAGAGCCATCGGCATGATCGACTCGACGGGCAAGCTGGTGTCTGTGAATGGGGACCTGGACTGCCGCCTTGAGGGCGAAGGCAAGGAGCGACGTATACTGCTTGCTGGTGACGAGGCAGGCGTGTACTTGTATCAGCAGGATGTCCGTGAATTCCAGCTTGCAAAGGCGGCCATTCGCGCGGGCATTGACACATTGCTAGCGGCCGTGGGCGTGCAGGCAAAGAATTTAGGTAGATTGTATGTTGCAGGCGCCTTTGGAACGCACCTTCGCCCAACGCGAGCATTGCGCACGGGGCTGCTACCTGATGTCGATGCAACACGCGTTCTTCCGATCGGAAACAGCGCAGGCAAGGGCGCTGCCGCGATTCTTCTGAATCATCAATTGCAGCGAGAGGCTGCGGCAATCGCATCCTCTGCGGAATACATCGAATTATCGAAATCCGAAGAATTTACGAAGCACTATATGGATTGCATGCGATTCCCTGACGTGGTGTGTTCCTAATCCATGGATCCCCCATTCGTATGTACGACAGCATCTAGAAGGGGCTGATCTGAAGCCGTATGTGTCGGTGGATCAGGATATGGCAGCACACGATGGCTACGCTCACTCATGTTGGATTTGAAGTCGGCCGTTTTGAAGCGCGGAACAAAGGGTTCGATGCGACGGCCATGCACTGGGATATCGTCGAGGAGGTGTCGCACTGGCCATCATCATGGTGTTGAAATGCCGCAAGCGAACGTGAAAGAAAAGTGTCATTTGATGGTGATTGATTGCGTCTGAGGACGTAAGAAGTCTGCTGCTTCCCGGCCTAATGCCGATTCCAGACACAAACGCTCGACGCCTACTCCGAGGATTCCAGTGCGCGAGCCATTAGTCGGATTTGTTCTTCCGGGTCATCCCCTACGCTCAGCGTGAGCACCGGGCGGCCTGCGGCTGTAAGAGCCTGCCGATCGCCCACGGCTTGGGCGGTGATGAGCGCACCGAACGTAAGCGACGACGCATCGCTGCCCGCGGAATCGGGTATGGCGACATCGGGCAGTGAAGACGAGACAAGTTGAATGAAATGTCCATTGCCGCGATCGCCCTTGTGTAGTTGCCCTGTTGAGTGGAGAAACCGAGGTCCGTATCCAATGGTGACGGCTGCTGAGGTGCTAGCGCGAAGTGCAATTTGCAGGGATTGAAGTGCTTCGGTCAGTGGCTGCGAAGGGGGCAAGTAGGCGTGAATGGCGACATAGTCTCCCGGGGCGATGTCCGCGAGGAACTGGGAACACACATCAAGCGAAATCGGCTGACTTGATGAGTCGAGTCGATGGCCCGTGGTCCGTGATTCTTCAACGGCATTCCGAGCCCACTGCTTGGCGGATTCGACATTCGGTTGATTGAACGGATGCACTCCGAGAATGTGGCAGGCGACTGCCGTGGCGAACTCCCATACGAAGAATTGACCAGGCAGGTCCCGTATTGAATCAAGACACACCTGGGCGATTGGAAGCCCGATCTGGGCAAGTCGACGAACTTGGGAGTCCTGAGTTGGATCTTCCCCAACACGAATGGCGAACACCGCTCGATCCCGGCTGCTGGCGAACGAGTCCCCCTGCACAGTCTCCAGCACAGGAACGATGCCCTTCCCCTGTTTGCCCGTACTCTCCGCAATGAGCTGCTCAATCCAGTCGGCCAGAGGGCTGATCTGCTCAGACAGCAGAAGCGTTGCCTTGTCATGCCCGGACAACGCGCTGGCGGCAAGCAGGGCACCGAGCTGGACAGCAGGGTTGTCCGTGTCAGGTATCTCAGCCGAACACAGCTGTGCTGTGTCGCGGGCGTTCTGCAACAACGCTTCAAGATCGATTCCCAGCAAGGCGGCGGGAATTAGCCCGAAGAACGACAGCGCCGAATACCGGCCACCAAGATTTGGATCGTTGAGAAAGATGTCCCGAAATCCATGGCTTGAGGCGAGAGAGACCAGAGGCGTGTTCGGATCCGTGATTGCTACAAAGTGATTGCCGACAGGCACGCTCCTTCCCAATGCCGCAAGCTGACGATAGAAGTATCGAAACAGTGCGAGCGTTTCACCGGTGGTTCCGGATTTGGTCGTGACGATGAACAGGGTATGCTCCAGAGGCAATTGCGCAGTGGCTTGGCGCACGGCCTCGGGATGGGTCGAATCCAGGACTCGAAGCTGAGGAAACCCACGCTTTGCGTCAAACATGCGGGCAAACACATCAGGTGCCAAGCTCGATCCGCCCATCCCCAACACTACGGCATGTGTGTATTCGTCATGGCGTACGGCATCGACAAACGCCGTAATTCTGGGGATCCGCGATTGCATGCTCTCGGGCAAATCAAGCCATGAAAGACGATTGACGATCTCGTCTTGATTTCGACTCCAGACAGTCGCATCGTGAGCCCATATTCGGGCCACGACGTTTTCGTCTGAGATGCGACCGAGCAGGGCCGCATAAAGAGGGGACGCATTGGTAATTTGAATATTCACAACAACCGCCTCTGTTTCCTTCCCAACTGTCATTCGAAATGTCGTTATCTGATCGACGATCGACATGTCGTGTTCCCATGATCGTAGAATACCAGAATCCACACGACCGGGCGGACCCATGCGTGCGCAGATGCGCCTAATGCGCCAACAGACTCTGGGCGATCGCGAGGGCTCCGAACTCCGTCACGCGGCTGCCCAATGGCGTGAGTCGAACCTCAGGCGCACGCACGTTCAGGTGGCTACGCATTTCGTGCTCAATCGGACCGAGGATCTCAGGATGAGCAAGAGCGATTCCTCCACCGACTGAGATGCATTGTGGATCATAGGCGCACGCGATGGCCGCCAGCGCGATGCCGCCAGCGAAGATGACGTCATCGATGACGGTACGAGCCAATGGATCGTTGGCTGCAGCGGCCTCAAAAACACGCATTGGCGTGATGCTGGAAAGCACGTCACTCAAGGATGCCCCAGACGATGTCGGGGCATCGTCGAGCGCCAAGCGGCAGAACTCAGGTGCATCACGCTGCAAATCGGGCAGTTCCTGGAGCAGAGCGTGAGCATTCTTCACAATGCCGGTGCCTGAGCAATAGGCTTCAGCGCATCCGCGGTTCCCGCATCCACACATGAGGCCATCCTTGCGAACATAGACATGCCCAAGCTCGCCAGCGTTTCCATCCTTGCCCAAAATGAGCCGCCCATCGATCCAGGCGCCGACACCGAATCCTGTACTAATAGTGGCATATGCTAGATGCAGGGTCGACTTGTCGGTGACCTCTTTGCCAACGCCGAACATCACTTCAGCTAGTACGGCTGCACTGCAGTCGTTGAGGAGGCTGACGGGGCAATGAAATGCACCGCTCAAAGGCTCTACCAATGGCATGACACGGCGCTGTGTCCTTCGTGAAGGAGCGATACCTTCAGGGACGATATTCGTCGGATTCCAAAGCGCGCCCTCTCGAATTGGACCCGCGGACACGATTCCGATAGCGCGAATATCCATTTCCCCGAGTTCGCTAGCCGCTTCGTGCAGCATGCGCTGTAGCTGAATTGCTAGGCCGTGATAGATGACCGTATCGTTCTTGACTTCTATGGCGACACTCGTTGTGTCAGTCGGCTCAACGACTCGATGAATGACTGCCCCTGAAAGCTCGGCCAAGACGAGGGCGATTTTCGTTCCTCCAATGTCGAATCCTGCGATTACATCTATCATGTCGCCATTATAGCGAAATCCACAAGCAGTTATATCAGGTTCTTCCATAGCGATCTTCGAGTCGAATCACATCCGTGAGATGGGGCGTCGATACCTCAATGAAAGTGCAATCCTCAAGCGCTTCCATCTGATGAATGACACGAGGTGAGATTTCGTAGCTCATGCCTGGTTCCAAGATGTGTGCTTCCAAACGATCAATTGAAGGACCCACGAGGAATCGCATGCGACCTGAAACTATGCGGATAGTTTCGTCCTTGACTTCGTGGTACTGCAGAGACAGGCTCTCACCTGCCTTGATGAACAGAATCTTGCCAGCGTAGTTCCGATTCAGAGCCCACAACCGCTCATGCCCCCACGGCTTTTCGACATAATCCAGTAGGTGCTTGACCGATTCCCAATCATCCACGGTCACCCAGCCAACATCAGCCAGCGAGGCGACTTGCATCTTGTCCTCAGTTGATGCCAACAAGTGTGAGACCCAGTTCATTGACCTCAGGTCCGAAGACTTCAGCCGTGCCGATAACTGGTCAAGAGGCCAGCACTGGAAACCCGCGATGGGCAATCCGAGTTTCTCATATTCCGTGGCGAACGCTACTGCTTGTCCAGTCAGCTCTGCCTTCTCGAACCCCGCGATAAGACACTGTCTGAAACGACGGTCGTTCTTGACCATATGCGTCGCTGACTCAATCAGGATTGTGGTTGCTTCATTCTTCTGGGCTCCGCTGTTTGACACAACCTGACTCAACGCAGTGAAGAAGCCACCATCCGAATCAATGATGTGAATCCCAGGCTTCAGATCTGTTCTGGCCTTTGCCCGAAGACGGTGTTCGACAAGCACCCATATGTTCTCCGAAGGGATGACATCACCCAGACGATCGACGGCACGCTGAAGGAGCGTCCTGCTCTCGCCTAACGCCAAGAACGCCGTAGGCATCTCGTCATGGGTCAATGGGCGCAGATTATAGCCTTGAGCACTTGCATCGATAACTGCGAGGCGCATTCGCTACTCCTTCTTCGTCTCAGTCATATGGGGCCGAGTTGAGTATAGAGCGGATCCAGGTAACGATGCGATTTCGGATGATGTCTCGATACCACTTGTAGCTCCCCTTGGGCCTAAGCTCAAGCATTTCAAAATCGACGTAGATGAGTCCGAATCGTTTGGTCAGGCCGTACCCCCCCA
>JAHITR010000093.1 GCA_018817505.1 Candidatus Bipolaricaulota bacterium
ATTTCTCGTATTGAGAAAGCCGCAGACTTTGGCTAGTATCGGCGCGTCCTTTGAACAACAAGCTTCTCCAGGAGGTTTATAGTGCCGGATGCAAAACAGTGGGTCAAGAAAGACCCCAACAAAGAAAACGTCTTTTGGCCGAACGAGGAATTGAAGAAACAAGCGTGGGTTTCTAGCGACGCTATCTACGAGAAGGCCAACTCGGATCCCGAAGCATTCTGGGCAGAGCAAGCCGAGAATCTTCATTGGTTCAAGAAGTGGGACAAGACCTACGATTTTGCGCCTCAAGCATATAAATGGTTCGTTGGCGGCAAAACCAACCTGTCCTATAACTCGCTCGATCGTCACATCGAAGCAGGCAAGGGTGACAACATTGCCCTTATTTGGGAACCCGAGCCAATCGAGGAAAAGGCTGTCAAGCTAACGTACAAGCAGCTCCATGAGCGCGTTAGCAAATTCGCCAATGCGCTGAAGGCTCTAGGCGTGAAGAAGGGCGATGCCGTCGGCATTTACCTCCCCATGATTCCAGAAGCCGTCATCGCCATGCAGGCCTGCGCCCGAATCGGCGCTCCGCATTCCGTCGTGTTCTCAGCATTCAGCCCTGAGTCGCTCCGCGATCGTATGGTCGACTGCAATGCCAAAGTTGTCGTCACAGCTGACGGATACTACCGTCGAGGCAAGGCCATTAATCTAAAGGTCAACGCCGACGCCGGAATTGAGAACTCGCCTGTGGAGCATCTCGTTGTCGTCAAACGTACAGGGCAAGACGTCGCGTTCAGTGAAGGTCGCGATGTTTGGTATCACGATATCGTCGCCAACGCATCGGCCAATTGCCCAGCCGAGCCGCTCGACTCCGAAGATCTCTCCTTCTTACTTTACACTTCTGGAACGACTGGCAAGCCCAAAGGCATCATGCATACCACGGGTGGCTACGCTGTCCAGGCTCAAACCACAGCCAAGTGGAATTTCGACATGCACGAAGGCGACATCTACTGGTGCACCGCTGACGTCGGATGGATCACGGGGCACACGTACATCAACTACGGCCCCCTCATGAACGGAATCACCACCCTGGTCTATGAGGGATCTCCGGATGCGCCCGACAATGGACGATTCTGGGCGATTATCGAAAAACATAAGGTCACCCAGCTTTATACCGCTCCCACAGCCATTCGCATGTTCGTCAAGTGGGGCGACGAATGGCCAGCGAAGTACGATCTGTCTTCACTTCGCTTGTTGGGAACCGTTGGCGAACCGATCAACGTCGATGCATGGATGTGGTATTTCGACGTCATCGGCGGCGGACGTTGCCCGATTATCGATACCTGGTGGCAGACAGAAACGGGGGCCAATATGGTCAACAACTTGCCGGGCATCGGTCCATTCGTGCCGACAGTCGCTGGCAAAACCTTCCCAGGCATCCGGGGCGACATCCTCGATTCAGGTGGAAGCCCGCTTGGTCCGAACGAAGGCGGCTACTTGGCTATTTTCAGCCCGTTCCCACCCGCACTCACGCGCGGCATCTACGGTGACATGGAACGTTTCCAGGTTCAGTACTTCTCAGAGTACGGACCAGAACGTTACTTCACGTCCGATGGTGCCCGCAAGGACGAGGATGGTAACATCCGCATCACCGGCCGTGTCGACGACGTCATGAACGTCGCCGGTCACCGGTTGGCGACTGCAGAAGTGGAGTCCGCGCTCGCCCAGAACGACAAGGTCAGCGAAGTGGCCGTCGTCTCGCGTCCGCATGATCTCAAGGGTGAGGTCCCGGTCGCATTCGTCCTTCTCCGCAAGGGAATCGAAGGCAGCGACGAGATCGTGAAAGAGCTCATGGCCACGGTCAACAAGGTTATTGGGCCTACCGGCCGCCCTGATCAGATCGTGTTCGCGCACGACGTGCCGAAGACACGCTCGGGCAAGATCATGCGCCGCGTGCTCAAAGCGCTCGTTCGTCACGAGCCCGTGGGAGACCTAACGACCCTGCAGAATCCAGAGTCCGTGGACACGCTCAAGGGTCTCATCGACTACAAGGGGTAGATTGAATGGACTGGCAACAGGTGTCCATTTGAGCAGAAGATGCGGGGACGGCTCGTCCGTCCCCGTTCTCATTGGAGGGTTGGAATGTCGGAACAGAAAGTTTTCGGAATGAAGGCCGAGCAGGGGCGATGGATGTTCGTTCTGCTTGGTTTGCTTATGAACCTCTGCCTTGGTGCAGTATACGCATTCAGTGTATTCACGAAACCGCTGCAGGACTTGTGGGGCATCAACGCCACGCAAAGCGGATTTCCTTTCATGATCTTCCTTGCCACATTCGCATTATTCATGGCAGTCGCTGGCGGGTTGGTCGGCAAGTGGGGACCAAAGAAAGCAGCACTCTTCGGTGGCACGCTCGTCGGCATTGGATGGATCCTGTCTGGGTTCGCCACGAACATCACCTGGCTCACGATTTTTTATGGCGTGATCGCAGGTGGCGGCGTTGGAATCATCTACGGTGTCCCCATCGCTGTGTCAGCCAAGTGGTTCCCCGATAAGAAGGGATTGGCCGTTGGTCTGACTGTGATGGGATTCGGCCTGTCCGCATTGCTGATGGTTCCAATCATGACAGCAATGATCGACAATTCGTCCATTGGCGCACTTGGAGCTTTCAAATACTTGGGAATCGCCTTCCTTGCCATTCTCCTCCTGCTATCCCTTCCACTTCGTAGCCCGAAAGAAGGCTGGAAGCCAGCTGGTTGGGTACAGAAGAAGGGCAAATCTGCCATAAGCGTTGTCGACCTCGATCGCAACCAGATGGTCAAGACACGATCGTTCTATGCTTTGTGGGCGACCTACACCATCGGATGTCTCGCCGGTCTCATGGCCATTGGGATCGCAAAACCATTCGGCAACGAAATTCTTCAGACAGCCGGATATGACGCAGTAAGAATGGCTACGTTGCTCACCACGATGGTCTCTATCTTTGCCATCTTCAATGGCATCGGGCGCCCCATCTTCGGTTGGCTGACCGACAAGCTGAGCCCTCGCAACACCGCAGCGCTATCGTTCGCGCTCATCCTGGCTGCATCGGCACTTCTCTACCTCTGGGGAGCCAGTAGCCCTGTGCTCTACTTCATCGCGTTTGCCGTGCTGTATCTCAATCTCGGCGGATGGTTGGCCATCGCACCCACGGCAACTGCCACCTTCTTCGGCACGAAACACTATGGGAAGAACTACGGGTTGGTCTTCACCTCGTACGGCGTCGGCGCCATTCTCGGGATGCTTCTGTCGGGGATGATCAAGGACACCACCGGCGCGTACCTTCCCGTACTCGTGCCGGTGATGGTTCTCGCCGCTGTCGGCATCGTCATCAGCGTACTGTGGCTGAAACCAGTCAAAGCATAACCGTCTTCAAACGACGGACTCGCGGGCAGGCTTCAGCTTGCCCGCGTTTTCTTTAGTCGATTAGACTGGCTGCAAAACGCAATTGTCGGTATGCTTTCACCACTGAAAGGAAGCTCATGCCAAAATCGCCCTCCCATCTCGTGTGGATGGATCTGGAAACTACAGGAATTGACGATCGAAGCTGCTCGATCCTCGAAATCGCGACCATCATCACAGACAAGGATCTGCATATCGTCGAAGAAGGTCCCTGCCTCGTGATTCATCAATCCGAACGCATCCTTCGCAATATGGATCCGTGGTGCATCGATCAGCACGGCGGATCGGGTCTCACAGAAGCAAGCCGCAAATCGGAAATACCGTTATCCAAGGCTGAGGCGGAAACGCTGGCCTTCGTAAAGAAACACTGTCTGAAGGGCAAAGCTCCGCTGTGCGGCAATTCCATCGGCTTTGACCGTCGATTCATCATGCATCACATGCCCAAGCTCAACAACTATTTAGACTTTCGAAACGTCGATGTCAGCTCGTTCAAGGAACTGGTCTATCGCTGGTATCCTGGAGTGGTCGAGAAGGTTGTGAAGAAGTCCACGCATCGCTCTCTGGGCGATATCCTGGAATCGATCGAAGAGATGCGTTTTTATCGACAGCACGTGTTTCGGGTCAAGGCATTGTGAGCGTCTCCGGAGCTGAAACCCCTTCCAGGTCTGCGGACTCCTTTGATTTCGCGCGCGCAGGAACCCTCGTTCTCCAAGCCCGAGATCGTATCCGTCCGTTCGTTCACACAACGCCCGTCCTATCTTCGTCAACGCTTGATAGGCTGGTTGGTGGGTCCGTATTTCTTAAGTGCGAGAATTTTCAGAGAACCGGATCCTTTAAATTTCGCGGCGCATGCAACGCAGTCGCCAGTCTTTCTGAAACAGAACGGCATCTCGGCGTGGTCACTCACTCCAGTGGCAATTACGCTCAAGCCCTTGCGTTGGCAGCACAATTACACCATGCGCCAGCCTATGTCGTCATGCCAAGCAATTCCTCGCAGATCAAGAAGCAGGCCACTGTTGGCTATGGGGCCAAGATTACGTACTGCGAGCCTACGCACGCCGCTCGCCACGAGACAGCAGAGCGAATTCGCATGGAAACAGGAGCCACGTTTTTGCATCCATTTGACGACTCACGCGTATTTACTGGTCAAGGAACCGCATGCCTTGAACTGCTTGATGAAGTCGAATCGCTAGATCTCATTCTCGCTCCCGTCGGTGGAGGTGGCCTGTTGTCAGGCACCTTGCTGGCCGCCAAACATCATTCCGCAGGCACCAAAGTCATCGGGTGCGAGCCCGAGGGTGCTGATGATGCTTTTCAATCGCTGCAAGCGGGTCACCGCATTCTTGACTTCACACCACATACCATCGCCGACGGCCTGCGCACGCCGCTTGGCGAAATCACTTTTCCCATTATTCAAGGCCATGTGGACGATCTCGTGCTCGTGTCTGAAGCCGACATCCTCCACGCCATGCGCTTTGTCTGGGAACGCATGAAGATCGTTATTGAACCCTCGTCAGCCGTCGCCATCGCACCGTTGCTCAACGGCTCTGTGCGCGCGACAGGCAAGCGAGTGGGCATCATCGTAAGCGGCGGCAATCTGGATTTGACAGCGCTGTTCGATCTCCTAGACGCGCAACTCGTTTAGAGCCTGTGTGATTCCGATTGAGGCTTCGAGCTCCCGTGCAATGACGCATGAGACGATCTAAATGAGGTCGTGCAGAACACTGACCCCACGCTGAATCAACAGATCGATGTGTGCTTTGCCGATCGTACCATCTCCTGTTTCCATCGGATTGGTCGTGATGTCAAGAACGTCGCCTTGCCCTAACCCTGGATCGATCAGCAATGGCGCGATGTTTTCAATGAGATTGTCGCTCAGATCCAATTGCTGCAGCTTCGTCAATCTAGACAATGGACTCACGTCGACAATCTGATTCTTGTACAGGCCGAGTATGGTGAGGTTGATGAGCGAGGACAACGGAGCCAGGTCGACAATCCGATTCGCGGTCAAATAAAGACCCGTCAGTCCGATCAGGCCCGAAAGAGCGCTGAGATCGCTGACCGCATTCCCACTCAGAAAGAGGACATCAAGGTTAGTCAGCCCGGCGAGCGTGGTGATGTCGGCCACTTGATTGTATTTCAGATCGAGTGTCACCAGTTGCGTCAGATTCGCCAGCGGCCGAACATCCACGACACGGTTGCCCCTAAGAACGAGGTCAACCAGCTTGGTCATGTCGGCTACTGCGCCAATATCAACGACGTAATTCTCAGCAAGCCACAGCAGCTCAAGATTAGTCAGCGCCGCGAGCGGATGAATATCAACGATCAGGTTCCAGCTCAGATTAAGTTGCCTGAGCTTGATGAGGCCCGAGAGGACTGCGAGGTCGGCGATCCTGTTTCCAGAAAGATCAAGCGTTTCGAGATTCGCGCAGTGCTGCAAACCTTCTAGATTCACGACATTTTGTGATCGAAGATCAAGAGAGGTTAGTCCGGCCAAATCAGCTTCCATGATCTTGCCCTCTGGCTTCTGGATTGCCGTACGAATGGCCGTTTCTATGGAAGCATCCGAGAATGTAACTGAATCATCCGAGA
>JAHITR010000094.1 GCA_018817505.1 Candidatus Bipolaricaulota bacterium
ACGCCTGAGAGGATTCGAACTCGCTGAATCGCCAACCAATCAGAATGAGACTGAATTCCCAGGAGTTATCGCAACAAGCAACTGCATGGAGCACGTGGAAACATATCTGTCAGCTATCAGACAGATATGGTATGATTGCAGACCATGCCGATTGAGAAACTCACCGACACGAACAAACCTCGCTTTGTTGTGGATCAAATCCTCTCTTCGATTCGGGACGGGTCTCTCAAGCCTGGTGAGAGGATGCCGTCAGAGGCCAAGCTGGCAGAGTTGACGGGCGTCGGACGAACGTCGGTTCGTGAAGCATTGGCAGCGCTTCGATTGATGGGTGTGGTCGAAACGCGCGTTGGGTCAGGGAGCTTCGTTGCAGCTTCAATGAACGGGTTGGCTGAAGATGCAGCGGCCAATGCGATTGCTGAGGCGATCGCGGCGTCGACTGAGGCGGTTCAGCTTCAGGAGGCGCGGGCTGTGTTTGAGTCGGGGTTGGCTCGATTGGCGGCGGAGCGGTGGGATGATTCCAGAGCTGAGCGATTCCTCGGATTGCTCGCAGACATGGATCAAGCTGCCGAAGGCGAACGTTATGAGCATTACATTCGTCTTCACCGCGAATTTCATCTCGCGCTAGCCAAGGCCACGGACAATGCCATCGTCGAGCAGACGGAACAGACATTCATCGATTACATGGATCACGAGGGATGGAAGGACATGGAGCGGCAGTCCTATCTCCCCAACCGGCGTGACTATTTGCGAGAGTCGGCACAAGAACACCGAGCTATCTTCAATGCGATTCAGGCAAGCGACGGTGCTCTGGCATCGGAATTGGTTCACAAGCACTACGTGAGGCACTACACAGACGGGGAAGATGTCGATGAATAGTCTCAATGTGCTTGTGAACATCCACTGGGAACCGGGCAAGCCCGGTTCCTTGGCGGAACGGAATGTGTTGTTCCGCGAGGACGAACGTGAGGCATGAGGAAGGCAACTCAGAATAGCCGTGAGTTGCTAGGTAGGGAGGTAGCGATTGATGGCTGAGAAGGATTTCTCTTTGGTAGGTCTGTCCTTCGCGCGAAATATGCCGCTGGCAACTCCGAGGAGTTGCGTTCAGGAATGCCTTCGAAGGTATTCCTGTGGAAAGGGAGGACTGAATGACTGAGAAGAGGGAGTACGACCTCCTTGGCAAGCAATTCCGCCATAAAGACTCAATTGGGAGGGTAACTGGGAGAGAGCGCTATACATGTGGACAGCAACTCCAAGGAGTTGCCTGCAGGAATCCTCACTACGTTCGCATTCCTGTGAATGAGGTGGTGTAGCGTGACCGAACGTGAACTCCAGATTATTGGGCGAGATTTCCCGCGCAAAGATGCTGTGGCGAGAGTCACAGGGAAAGAACGCTACACAGTAGATATTTCCTTGCCACGGATGTTGCACGGGCGAATTCTGTCGAGTCCCTATGCGCATGCCAACATTCTGTCCATTGACACGTCGATGGCCGAGGCGATGGGGGTGACAGTTATTACATTCGCCGATGTGCCTCAGAAGCGCTACAACGAGCGCATCATCACCATTCCCCCCGTACTGCACAAAGATCATACCGTGCTTGCTGACAAGGTCCGCCGCATGGGTGAGGCGATTGCTGCCGTTGCTGCGGAAACGGAAGAGTTGGCAGAACGAGCAGTTCGCGCGATCAAAGTCGAATACGAAGTACTGCCAGCGTTGGTGGATGCTCAGGAAGCAATGAAGCCTGATGCGCCGGCCATCTATGACACGGTGATGTTCGGCGAGACTGAGATTGCCATCAAGAACAATATTGCCTGCACGCGCGACATCGACGAAGGCGACTACGAAACCGCCCTCGCGCAAGCTGACGTGACCGTTGAGGGCTCGTTCAAGCTGGAGAAGATTTATCACGCCCAGATGGAGACCAAGTCGTGTGTGTGCCGACCTGAGCCTGATGGCGGATTGACGGTGTGGCCGACGACGCAATCGATTCACAATGTGCGCATTCTCCTGGGTGAGATCTTCGATATCCCCTTGTCCAAGGTGAATGTGCACCGCGTGCCGATCGGCGGGACGTTTGGTTCGAGCATTCAGATGAATGCACCCATTCCCATCTGTGCAGCATTGGCGCTCAAGAGCGGCCGACCGGTGAAGCTGACACTGACACGGGAAGAAGATGCGCACGATCACACCCGCTATGGCGGGACGATCGACATCAAGCTGGCAGCGAAAAGCGATGGCACGCTGTTGGGCGCAGACATGAAGGTGGTTGCCGATATCGGCGTGCACAACATCCAAGCCTACAGCTTCCTCGGCGTGTCGATTGGCTGGTTGGTCAGCCTGTACAAGATTCCCAACATTCGCTATCGCGGCACAGCCGTTTATACGAACAAGGCGCTGTCGTGTGCCATGCAAGGATTCGGCAATCCGCAGGTGACGTTTGCTGCGGAATCGTTGATGGACGAATTGGCGGACAAGCTGAACATCGATCCCATCGATCTGCGGATGAAGAACTATATCGGCCTTGGCGACACATTCTGGGGCCAGGGCCCGCAAGTGAAGTCGGTCGTCCTATCCGACGGCGTGCCCGAACTCATGCGCAAAGGCGCTGAGTTGATTGGCTGGTCCAAACGCATAACCACAGAGGCCAGACGTTTGACGAAGTCAAACTCTGACCGCGTCCGACGCGGTATTGGAGTCGGACGCGGCTTCCACACCTCTTCGGCCGGCGCACCGCAGCCAGGAGATGTCATCGACTTTTCCGGTGCGATGGTCAAGCTCAATATCGACGGATCGGTCGATGTGATCACCGCGCTGATGGATCACGGCGGCGGAACGCTAGAGGCCTTGGCCAAGATTGTCGGCGAGGAGCTGGGCGTACCGTTCGATTTGGTCAATATGGCGCCCGCAGAGACGTGTTCGACAGTCTATGACTGTGTCACCCACGCGACACGCGGCGTTTATGCCGGTGGCGGCGCTGCCTACAAGGCGGCGCACAGCTTGCGCAAGGAGATCATCGAAACGGCGGCCAAGTTCCTCAACGTCTATCCCGATGCGCTTGATCTGAAGCTCGATGACGAGAAGGGGCAAGGCGTGGTCTACTGTCGGTCGATTCCTGAGAAGCAGATGACGCTGAAAGAGATCGCCACCCGCTGTTGGAGCGAGAGCTGGAAGACAATCGCTGCAGTGGAATCGTACCGGCCCACCAACTGCCCTCCAGCCTATGTCACCGTGTTTGTCGAAGTCGAAGTGGACACATGGACCGGCGTGGTGACGACGAAGAACGTGGCGATGGGCTCGGACTGCGGGACGGTGATGAATCCGGCGATGGCGATCGGGCAACTGGAAGGTGGCTTGTCCAAGGGCGCAGGCTATGCGCTATTTGAGACCAACGGCTGGGATGCAGAGGGGCAATTGCTGTCGCGCGGCTCGTGGATGGATATGAAGGTTGCAGGCATTGGCGAGATGCCGAGCAATGACGGTTTGCACATGCACTTCGCCGATTCCTATGAGCCAACAGGGCCATTCGGCGCCAAGGGCATCGGTGAGGCCGCAATGAATCCCGTGGCTGCCGCCTATGCCAATGCGATTACCAACGCCATTGGCATCCGATTCTACGAACTACCGATAACCCCGGAGAGGATTTTGAAGGCGCTTGAGAAAGGTGGTGAGCGTTCATGACGGACATCACGCGAACGACACACGAACATTCGCATCATGCCGACGGATCGGATGGCTCGCCATTCCCCAATACCCACGTGTTGATGCACGAGTTCGAATATGTGCGTGCGGCTTCTCTGCAGGAAGCCGTTGGCGTTCTTACGGAGCGTCCAAACTCGAAGGCGCTTGCAGGGGGAACGAACCTGCTCGTCGAGCTGAAGATGGCCAACGCCCATGAACTTGCCAACGCACCCACAACACTGGTGGACATCTCCGGCGTGCCCGGACTTCGCGGGATTGAGAAGACATCGGCCGGCGTGCGCATCGGCGCGTTGACGACCATTCGTGAATTGGCATTGTCAGAGATCCTGCGGGCGGACTACACCGCGCTTGCTGAGGCCGCAGCTGCCTTTGGATCGACGCAAGTGATGATGATGGGCACGCTGGCAGGCAACATCGCCAATGGATCGCCGGCATCGGACACGGTGCCAGCTTTGGTTGTTCTGGGCGCACAAGTCGAAATCATCGGGCCAAGCGGCACCCGAACGGCGCTTGTTGCCGACCTGTTGGTTGGTCCGGGACGTATCGCTCTTCAGCCAGGAGAACTGATCACATCCATTCTCCTCCCAGGAGCAACTCCACAAAGTGGAGTTGCCGTTGGCACAGCTTTCCTGAAATTGGCCCGTGTGCGTGCTGACTTGGCCAAGGTGTCTGTGGCCGTTCGCCTCGTGCGCGAGGGCGGGCGCATTGGGAACACGCGCGTGGCCCTTGGGTCTGTTGGCCCCACGGTTGTTCGCGCCAAGAAGGCGTCGTCGATGCTGTCCGACAATCCGTTCTCCAAAGACGTGGTGTTGAACGCTTCCCGTATGGCGGGGGATGAGATCAAGCCGATCGATGATGTTCGATCGACCGCAGCCTATCGAAAACGGGCGGCAGTTGCCCTCGTGCATGATGCCATCCTGCTGGCCTGGGATCGGGCAGCCGACACGAAGCAGTCGGGTGTTCTGGAGAAGTCGCCGACGCCGCGCTCTCTGAGCGCGGATGCAGAGGAAGCGGTCCTCCAAGAGCAACGACCGCTCATGCTCGCAGCTGGAGACACGGCGATGATCACTCTGACCGTCAATGGCGAGACCCTCGAACTGGAGGTTACGTCCAACGAACTGCTGCTCAATGTGTTGCGTGAGCGATTGGAGCTGACGGGAGCCAAGTATGGCTGCGGTATTGGCGAGTGTGGTGCCTGCACAGTCTGGCTGAATGGCAGCCCCGTTCTTGGCTGTCTTGTCCTTGCCGTCTCAGCCGATGGCGGAGACGTGCGGACTGTCGAAGGCTTGGCGGCTCCAGACGGCACCCTCGATCCGTTGCAGGACGCCTTCATCGAAGAAAACGCGTTCCAATGCGGCTATTGCACACCAGGCATGCTGATGATGACCAAGAAACTCATGGAAGAGATTCCCGCTCCGACAGAAAACGACGTCCGCGACTACCTCAAAGGCAATGCCTGTCGATGTACAGGGTATGCGAGCATAGTCAGAGCTGTGAATGCAGCGACGAAACGTAATGGAGGAGAGCAAGCATGAAGTCACTTTGCTCTCGCATACCCTCAGAGAATCCTTGCCTTCAAGGATTCTCTAATGCCCCCTGTGGGGGCGCGGATACTGCAAGTATCGTTCGTGCTGTGAACACAGCTGCGAAGAGTGATGGAGGAGAGCAATGATGGAGTTCGCTAGCACTTGCGTACCCCAGAGAATCCTTGTTCTCAAGGATTCTCCATCGTTCCCGAAGGGAACACGGTTATTTGCCAGCGGCAACTCAGGCTGGAAAACGCCTCAGTTGCTTGGAGAAGGCTTGTCATCAAGCCTTCTCTCGGTCGGATTGGAGGTCAAAAACTCGTGACAGTTCCAGCATTCAACTATCTTAAGCCGGACTCGCTTGCCGAAGCACTGGATATGCTGGCCACAGAGCCGGGCGCATACCCCATTGCCGGCGGCACGAATCTGATGGTGGATGTCCGGGCAGGCAAGCTATCGCCTGAGACGATGATTGATGTAGGCGATTTGGACGAGCTTCGTGGAATCGTGGTGAAGGATTCGCAGATGACAATCGGCGGCGCTGTGACGATTGCCGAATTGCTCCGCCATGAGATCATTCGACAACGTGTCCCTGTGCTGTTCGCTGCAGGCAAAACGTTCGCCAACACGCTGATCCGCAATCGCGCGACGGTCGGCGGGAATCTGGTGAATGCGGCACCGTGTTCAGACACTGCCCCTGCGCTCCTCGTGCTTGATGCCGAGGTGTCGCTATCCAGCAGCAGCGGCACTCGGTGGATACCACTCACGGAATTCCTTGTCGGTGCATTTCAGACACAGCGCCGAGCCGACGAACTGCTGATGGAGGTTCGTTTCCCCATTCCTCCTGCATCCAGTCGGGGTGGGTTCGAGAAGATGGGCTTGCGCAAGATCTCGTGCATGGCCAAGGTCGATGTTGCCGTGATGGCCGATTTCGATGAGCGAGGAGCGTGCAAGGATGCACGGATCGCCTTGGGTGCTGTTGCACCCATCCCACTTCGCGCCGAAAAGGCAGAAGCGTCGCTTGTGGGAACGGCGTTCATTGCCCGCGCACCTGAAAAGCCGGTGCGTTGTGGCGAGCAGGTACAGGACAAGACCATTGAGGAGGCTGCTCGCCTGGCTGGTGAGGCTGCAAGCCCTCGTAGCGGCTCTGAATACAAACGCCAAGTCGTGTATGGATTGACGCGGCGCATTCTGACGGCGATGGCCACAGGAATCAGGGATGGTGAGGCATCGTGACAAGGCAACACATTCATCTCCGTGTGAATGGCAGGAGCCATACCGTGGCAGTGGAACCGCAGGCGGTGCTGCTTCACACATTGCGAGACCTGGGATACACCGATGTGAAGAATGGGTGTGAGATTGGCGAGTGTGGCGCATGTGCTGTTCTTCTCGACGGGGAAGCCGTCAACAGTTGCATGGTGCTTGCCATGCAGGCAGACGGCGCAGACATTGTCACCAACAGCGGATTGGGGACGATGGACAAGCCCCATGTGATTCAGGAATCGTTTGCTGACGCGGGGGCGATTCAATGCGGCTTCTGCACGCCGGGCATGGTTATCTCGACCAAGGCATTGCTCGATCGCAATCCCGATCCCAGCGAAGCGGAGATTCGCGATGCCTTGTCCGGCAACTTGTGCAGATGTACGGGATATGGGCAGATCGTCGACGCCGTGAAGCTGGCAGCTTCACGGCTAGCGGGTGCCTCCTCACAACGTGAGGATGCGCGCTCGAATAGCAAGCGCGGACGAGAACTCGATTCTTCGAATCGTGTTCTCGAGTCTGGCGATCAAACGAAAGTGGGAGGTGAATCGTGAACAACGTGACACCGAAACCGTTGCCGGAGCATCATCTGCCCCCATTGAGACAGGTTGGAAAACCGCTCCGGAGAGTAGACGCATTAGGCAAAGCGGTTGGAGCGACGGTCTATGCCGCCGATTACTCAATGCCCAACATGTTGCACGCCAAGGTGTTCCGCAGTCCTGTCCCGGCGGCGCGCATTACACGGCTCGATGTCTCCAAGGCGCGTGCCTTGCCTGGCGTGATTTGCGTTCTGACTCATGAGGATGCGCCCAACGCCAAACTGAATACCGACATGCCAGGGCAGACGGGCAAACAGGCGCGATCAGGCTCTGATGCGCCCGTGTTGGCCAAGGATGTCGTGCGCTATGTGGGCGAACCCATTGCCCTCATTGCCGCAGAGACTCTGGCGATTGCTGAAGCCGCGCTGAACCTCATCGATCTGCAGTACGAGGTCCTCCCTGCTGTATTCGATCCAGCGGAAGCTCTCAAGCCAGGCGCGCCCGTTCTGTTCGAGCCGGACAACGCCGTGGCCCGCTGGAAAATCCGAAAGGGCGATTTGGATGCAGGGATGGCAGAAGCGGATGTCATTGTCGAAAACACGTTCAAGATGCCGTTTGTCGAACATGCCTATCTTGAGCCCGATGGCGGGGTGGCGTGGATCGATGAACAGGGCGTGATCAACATCCGCGTCTGCACGCAAGTGATCGAGCATTTCCGCTCTATCGCCCGAGCTTTGGACGTGCCTCAGAATCGTATTCGCATTCGCGGCACGATGGTGGGCGGCGGATTCGGAAGCAAAGAAGACATCACCGTAGAAATCTTCCTTGCCCTGTTGGCACGGGCGACGGGCAAACCGGTGAAGCTCGTCTATACGCGAGAGGAAGCATTCGCCTGCACATCCAAGCGCCATCCCTTCACTATTACCCATCGAACCGGCGTCAAGAAGGATGGCACGATAACGGCCGCGCAGATTACCATGGTGGCTGACTCGGGCGCCTATCCGTACTTGAGCCCCTACGTCCTTCTCTATGCCACGGGCATGGCTGCTGGACCCTACAGAATCGACAACCTGCA
>JAHITR010000095.1 GCA_018817505.1 Candidatus Bipolaricaulota bacterium
AAGGCATCGGTTCGATTGCCACCAAATTCCACATGCATCTGTGCCTTGCGGACGCGCTCTCCCTCGAACCCGGCACCATAGGCCACAGGAATAGGGATCTCCGTGACCTCGAGTTTCAGGCCACGCACCTCGATGGCGCGCGGAACAATGCGGTCGAGGGGCACGTTGCTGACGATGGCTTCATAAGTACAGATCCCGTGTTCGAGAATCTGCGGAATGTCTGCGTCGGTGATCGTCGGGAAGCCGAAATTGAGGGCGCCGGCCGCTGTCGCCAGCTTCTCACACGCTTGGTTCAGTCCTGCTTCGGATGCTAGGTCGTCGGAGCCGAGCGCAAGAACAAAGGCAAACACGCGTTCTTTGCAGTAAGCGAGAATCCTTTCCGTCGCGTTCGCACTTCCGGGCCGAATGCCGCCAAACATCATCGCCGCCCGTGCGGCAAAGCCTAGGGCGTGAACAGCTGACGATGTGCGATGGCCCAGCGGAACGAGGAATGTGTCCCAGTTTGTCTCAATGCCCGCATCCGCCAGCTGATCTGCCATCGACTGCCCTCCCGTGCTGGAGGCAAGGAAGGTGAGGATGTTTCGGCCCTGCAATCCTCGGGCAATGGCGACGGCTTTGGCTTGGCTGGATGGCGCGCCAACGCAGGCGGCGACGCCAGGCATTCGGCCATCGACGAGCTTGATTCCTTGCGAGCGCAAAACGGCATCGCCTGGAAAACCCGACGCTTTGGATCCGTTCTCTGAAGCCGTCAATTGGAGCGCCTCGAAGATCTCTTCGGCAATGAGGGCGGCGCGCCCGGCATCCAGCACAGGTGACAGATCGAGATTCGCTCCATTCTCGGGGAGTGTGGCGGCTGGAAGCAGAGACTCTGCCTGCTGCAATGCATCGCTCGCTGAATCGAACGAGGTGACGGTCAACCCCGTCAATGCCAGCGTGAGCGGCAGGGCATAGGCCGTATCTGGAAACGAGAGCGAATGGTCTGCCCCCAGTCGGGCAATGGCTGTGTCGAGGGCATCACGCGTCTGCGCAACGAGAGATTGGGCTCCTCGAATCGCCAATTCAGCAAGGATCTTCGACATGTCCGCTCCTTCCCAGCGTCTCACTTGCAGGTTCCATTGTACGGTGCTCTACTGGGACCAGGGTACGGGCAGCGCGAATCAGTCCTTGGCAGAGCAAACGACCAAGCGCAGCCAATCCATCGATGGGCAATGCATGGGCGGCGGATCGATCGAACAACACGGTGGCAGTTGCCGGGAACTCGTCGTCGCCCGCCCACCACACGATACCCAGGTCAATGTGGGGAAGGGCTCGAAACGAGAATGCAGCATCTCCCAATGAAAAGGGGCGTCCGCCATTGCCCTCACATGCTTGCTGAAAATCTGCGATGCCTCCACTCAGCTCGCGCTCCAGAACTGCGGAGGTATAGGAGCGAAAGGCGGCGGCATAAAACGCGCCATTGGGCAATTCCTGAAAACCTAGCCAACGACGACCGGCATTGACGTTTTCCGGCGGTGTCGTTCCCACGGATCGTGTGAGATAGTCGAGAACGAGAATCTGTGTCTCTTCTTGGCAGTTGTCTCCATTGGCCTGTCGGACCTCGAATGAGGGAATGACGATGCAAAGTGGTGTCTCAAACAGGGACAGCGCGATACCGTCCTGGCAGCGGGTTCCGCCGCTTTGACGGATGAGATCGCCCGCATTGAGGATCCCGAGCGTCGCTTGGGAAACGGCAATGCGTGGGCGGATGGAGTCGCGCCATAGATTCTTGCCGGGCATCTCAGGTCTCCTCCTCCTTGCCGTTTTCCAGGCCGAGTTCGCGATGCAAAAACCGAACGGTATCCGCCACATCTTCTGCTGGAATGCAGAACGTCACGCTGTCTTCTGCCGCCTCTTGAGCCACAGCCACCACGCGAACCTCGCGCTTCCCCAATGCGGCAAATGCCCGTACTGCAATGCCGTACACGCGATCGCCGGGTAGCCCGATGACAGAGACCGTGGCCACCTGCTCTATCGTATCCAATGCATAGACACGATGAGAGGGCGAGCCCCCGACGCCTTGAGAAAGCAGACGCACACTATGCTGGGCGTCCTGGTCCCCCACCACGAGGTTGATGCCCTGTTCGGAGAAGGATTGGCTGAACATGCGAACGGGAATGCTGGCATCGTCGAGGCGGGCGAGCGCGGTCGTCGCCATTCGCAATTGCCACGGACCGTTATGGCTTCGCAGTCGCAACAGCTGCAGCCCGGTGGCTGAGACGATGGCTGGCCACAGGTGGCGCTGTGGGGATGGCGATTGGACGATGCGAGTCCCTGGGTCTGCAGGATTGAAGCTATTGAGAATACACAGCGGGATGCCCTTCTCAATGATCGGTCCGATGGTTCTCGGATGAAGCACCTCCGCGCCGAACCGGGCTAGCCGCGTGGCTTCTTCATACGACAACTCGCGAAGCACGCGGGCACTGGAAACGACGTTGGGATCGGCGGTGAGAATGCCATCGACGTCTGTCCAGATACGAAGCTCGTCACAGTCCAGGCACGCAGCGACAATGGCAGCAGAGAAATCGCTACCGCTACGACCCAGGGTCGTGGGAATGCCGTCGGCTGTTGAGCCAATGTATCCGGTGATGATGGGAACCACGCCCCCCTTCATGAGCGGCAGAACGCGATCGCGGACCTGCTTTCGGGTAGCCTCCATTTGTGGAATGGCAGATCCGAAGCGGTCATTGGTGCGAATGAGATCTGTTGAAGATACCGCTTGGGCTGAGATTCCACGACTGCGAAGTGTGGTGGCAACGATCGCCGCAGACAGCTTTTCGCCAAAACAAGCAACGGCATCGTGTCCCCTTGCTGTCAGTTCTCCGAGCACGGCGATGCTATGGAGAAAGCGGCCCAGCCGTTCCAGGTGCTCATCGATGAAGCCGTGGAGTTCACGGCATTCAGGGAAGGTTGCCAGGAGGAGTGCCTCTGCCGCGGAGTGGTGCTTCTCACCAAGCCAGCTCAGGGCCGCTTGGCAGACCGAATCATCACCGCGGGCGGCGGCACGCGCAGCAGCAATGAGGCGATCGGTCGTTCCACTCAGTGCTGAAACAACGACGGCGGGCTGCTGATCGAGGCTGGTTTCAATAATCCTGACGACAGACGAGATGCGCTGCGCCGTGCCCAGGGATGTTCCTCCGAATTTATGGACGATCATACGGACGCCTCCTGGGATGGTGGAATGGCGTTGAGTGCCTGATCGAGATCGGCAATGAGATCCTCCGCATCTTCAATCCCCGCGGCGTAGCGAATGAGACGGTCAGAGATTCCAGACGCGGCGCGTTTTGCCGGATCTCGGGAGATGAACAGGGCTTGCTGTTGGGCAATGGCCTCGACCCCACCGAGAGTGGGGCCGATGAAAGGAATCTGTAAATGATCGATGACGCAACTGGTTTGAGCTTGATCCCCATCCACTTCGAAACTGACAACACCGCCAAACCCTGTCATCTGTCTCTTGGCAATGGCATGATCGGGATGGGACGCCAACCCAGGGTAATGGACGATGCGAACACGCGGGTGGGCTTCTAGAAACGCGGCGATTCGTTGACCAGTCTCGTTCTGCTTCTGGACACGCACAGCGAGCGTCTTCAGTCCGCGCAGCAGCGCATAGGCGTCATGCGGGCTTGCCACGCAACCCAAGATTCCACGTAGCGTTTCCAATTGGGATAGCAGGGGATACGAGCCGACCACGATGCCGGCAAGCAGATCATTGTGACCACCCAAATACTTGGTCGCGCTGTGGATGACCAGATCGATGCCGAGTTCAATGGGGAGCAGATTCACCGGTGTGGCGAAAGTGCTGTCGATGGCCGTGAGGATGCCGTGTCGTTTGGCGATCTCGCTCACACGACGCAGGTCGATCACGCGCAGGTAAGGATTGGTCGGGGCCTCGCAGAAGATCAGTTTCGTATGAGGCTCAACGCAGTCCTCAAGCCTGTCGATCTCTCCATCGGCCAGGAACGTGGACTCAATCCCAAAGCGGGAAAGATGATCACAAATGAATGTATGCGTCTGACGATAGGTGCTGGACGCGACTACGACATGATCTCCGCGATTGAGGAAGGCCAGCAACAGACTGGTGATGGCTGCCATGCCGCTGGAGAACAGCAGTGCGCGTTCACCGCCCTCCAGTGCAGCGACTTTGTCTTCGACAGCCGATTGCGTCGGATTCCCATAGCGGCCGTATTCGCCACGCAAGTTCCTGCCGCCAGCCTCCTTTTCTTCCACAAAGTCAAGAATCTCTTGCGTGTCAGCGAACGCATAGGTGGACGTTTGCACAATGGGCATGGTTACCGCGCCGTATGGCCTACTCCTGCCCTCGCCTGCGTGAACCACCTTCGTTGAAAACCCCTTGCCCATCGTCTACCTCCCATCTTTAATCCCTTGGTAAAAGCCAATAAGAAAAGACCTCAGGAAACAATTCCTGCGGTCTTTTTCGCCACTTCGTCTCTAACCTAAAAGGCTACGGAGACAAAGTGGTGCTTCGCATCATCATCACGTTGGAGACGAAATCAAAGCAACCGGGGGCGGCGTTTCGAACGACTGTGCTCGCGAACCCGTTCGTCTCTTTCATGACGGCTGCATCATACCGTAGGATTCATTGCATGCAAGCAGACGGGCAGTTTTGCACACATGAAATACGCCTGTACAATGCCGCACATTCAGGCACTTTCCCAATTGACATGGAGGCCATTGCCATGACTGAAACGGCAAGCTACGAAGAGCGTGCGAGGGCCATCTTCGCCGACCGAGCCGATCTCTATACCACCAGTGCTGCCCATACCGACGAACAAGTCTTGGGGCGATTGATCGAGATCGCCAACCCTCAGCCGAACTGGCGCGTGCTCGACATCGGCACTGGTACGGGGCATACCGCATTGGCCCTGGCCCCACACGTGCGCGAGGTTGTCGGCCTCGATCTTACCGAGGAGATGTTGATCGAAGCGCGCAAACTCGCTGGTGAAAGGCGGATTACCAATGTCACGTTTCAAGTGGCGGATGTGCATCACTTGCCCAACGAATTAGAGGATTCGTTCGACTTGGTCACCTGTCGTCGGGCAGCTCACCATTTCAGCGACATCCATCGAGCGCTGAGCGAAATGGTCCGCACCCTTCGATCGGGGGGCATGCTTCTGATCGACGATCGGAGCGTGCCCGAAGACGATTGGATCGATGACACCATGCATCGCCTGGATTGCCTGCACGATGAATCGCACGTGCGTCAGTATCGCGCCAGTTGTTGGATCGAACTTCTGGAGAATGCCGCCCTGACTGTGGAGATTGTCGAGCCCTATACCAAACAGCGGCCTTTGTCCTCGCTGACTGCACGAGTGTCAGCAGACCATGTGGCCGAGATACATACGATCCTCGATCATCTGTCTGCGCAGCAGAAAGAGCAGCTGGGTGTCGAAAACATTGATGGCGAGCGGCGCTCTACGCATTGGTATCTTATGATTAGCGCACGCAAAGCCTAACGCGTGCTTCAGACACGTACTTGAAGGAGATCCTATGACCTCGCGAAGACGCTGTATTCAATTCGTATCCGATGCTCTGGTGCAAGAAATCGTAGACGGGAGGAAAACAGCCAGCGTGGTTGACGTCGGCGATGTCGATGTCGCCGATGGCGACTATGATGATGCCCTTGTTGTTGGTGAGTTCTACGACGTCTATGATAGCGCGCTGACGGTTCGAGCGACCATTCGCATTGTGGCGATGGAGCTATGCCGTTGGGATGCCATCCCCGAACGCTTGTGGCGGGGCGAGGGCAATGTCGATGCCGACGAATTCAAGAAGGATCACGAGGACTACTTCGTGAATCCCGACAACGACTTTGAGTTCATCGCCGATGACAACAAGGTCATTGCTGATGACTTTGAGTTCATCGCCGATGACAACAAGGTCATCGCTGATGACTTTGAGTTCATCGCATACTACTTTGAGAGGGCCCTATCAGAAGACTAGGGCGGAATCACCCCCCTTCACCGTGAAGGGCATGAAGAGAACGAAGGTGTGTGCCAGACAGCGGCATGCCTCTCTATGCAGAGATAGATTTTCACGGCGAGGAGACGTTGCGGTCTGTAGTCGCCGTTCCCTTCCCCCTTCCACTTGTCTCTTCGTCTTCAGGTATGCGGCCACGCTGGCGAGACGGTCATGGCGGTGTAGAGAGTTCCGGTAACAGGAGACTGCTGCGTTTGCCAAGTAAGAGACGTCTGATGGCGCAGGATGGAAATGAAGAAGGGTGCCATCAATGCCAGGGTGCGCCACTCCGTGAAACGAGGCTCGAACCATGCTCGTGCCTACCTTCTAACACGTGGCACGCGGGGAGATAGGATATGGCATGAGCTCCCAGAAGCGGAACTTGTATCAGCCAACTACGAGTTCACAAAGATCCATCTTGCCAATTCGCGCGCGCCATTCATCCCTCATCATCGAGAGACTCGTGGCGCGCAAGTGGAGCAAACCAATGTCCAAAATGGCGGCACCCTAGACGCTGGGTACTTGGAACTACCTGCACGGAGCAGGGGCGTTGAATCGCGATCGAAGTCTGCTAGTCTCTTTCCAGGAGGTTGACATGACTGCAGTCACGAGCACACACGATGATGTTCTTAATTCCTTTCGCGTGCACACCACGTACTCTGAACCAGCGCCCTATGCGGCGGCTTTCGATGGATTGACGACTGACGTTGGCAAGATCTGCGCAGTTGTGCAAGGCCTTCTCTTGCATATGTGGTGGATTGGAGAGAACACCTACGGGTTCACGAGACAAAACCTCATCAACGAAGGGCGCGACATCGCCGCTGAGATCAGTCTGCGCACAGTTGAAGCACGGCTTGAGTTGATCCTGGCAACTAACTCATGCTGCCTTTCAACGCCGCGCAACGTGCGGGCTCGGGTTGTGAGCAACTGTCGTGACTATGCACTAATGCTTACCTCTATCCTGCGCCATCAAGGGGTGGCTGCCCGTGTCCGCACGGGAGCGGCTCGCTACCTCATCCCAGGCCGCCGGCGACTTGAGGATCACTGGATCTGCGAGTTCTGGAACGAACGTGACGGCCGTTGGCAGCAGGTTGATGCACAGATTGACGGCGTAATCATGAAATCGCTCGGATTGCCTTTTGATCCGACAGACATTCCGGCGGGCGAGTTCCTTGCGAGCTGGCAGTGCCACGAAGAAGTCGTGCGCCAGCGCGTCAGTCCGCGCGAGATCGGTTTTCAGCCAGAACCATGTGGCATCGCGTATACGCGATACAAGATGCTTCAGGATCTTGCGTGTCTCACAGGACAAGAGGTCGTGCCTTGGGATGGATGGGGGATTGGCGGACCGGATGGCGGAAACCATCCAGAAGATGCCGAGTTAACGTCGGTGATGGCCGCTCTACTTGAAGACATTGATCGTCCAGAAATCCTGCAGAAGGCGCGTGGGCTGATGGCAACTCATGACCGATTGAAGCGGCCCGAGGGACACAATCCTGGCTCGTTTCAATTGGAATGGCTCGGAGGATAGCGTTTTCGGGCATCCAGTTTGGAAGGCGCGAATCTGACATCGTGAGACAGGGTCGCTGTGCGATTCGATCAGCAACTGGCGAGTAGTAGGGGGGAATGGAAACCTTGTTTTCTAGGATAAACTCGTAGTAGAAGTATCAGAGCTCTCGATACGAGGGGGAAGCGCCTCGTGAAGCCTGACCGGAGGAAACGTGAGACGTGGATTCGTGATATTCCTGTTGATCTTTGCGGTTCTGTTCCTCGGTATCTCCGTGCCCTACGTGATCAAGTTCTCGGCCTATCGCGGAGCCACGGTCAAGCCGATTCCCAATGGGTTGCTCTACCCCTGGGAGTTCGTTAAGAATGGCTGGAATACCCTCTTCGGCTCTGGGGATTCCACTGGAACCTCGTGCGAGGATCTCGTTCGATTCCGCCCGATTGAATCCTCAAACCCCATCCCGCATGTGGCCATTCCTCAGCATCCCTTCATGGCGGCGAATCTCGGCAACAACATGCATTGCGATAGCTACATCAGTGATACGTACGAGGCCGCGGGGCCTGTCGGCGTCGATACGAGCGTGAGTTCTCGGTCACAGGGCTTTGGAGGATATGGAACGATTGCCTATGACCAGAGCGGGCGTCTGGTCGCCGTCTACAGCAATGGACGAGGATTCCAGCTAGAGCTGATGGATCCCTACACGTTGGAAGAGTTGACCAGTTATGATCTGCCCTCACGGCCATGGTACTGGCTGCTTCAAGGCATCATGCCGTGGGAGTACATTGGCGCTGGCATGTACTTCTACCTTGATGACCAGGACCGCGCTGTCGTGCCGACCACGCGCAATACTATTCTCGTCGTTCAAACCCCGGCTGATGGAGGCGATGCGTTCGAGTTGATCCGCGAGTACGACCTGTCCGGAGACGTCGTCCCCATGCGATGGCCTCAAAAGGACAGTGTTGCATGGGTCCTCCCAGACTGGGATGGCGAGGTCTATTGGTTCGCGACGACGGGTGGCATGGTGGGAACCGTTGCCGTCGACTCGGGGACCGTTCATACGCTGCGGCTTGATGGGGAGATCATCGAGAACTCCTTTGCTGTGGCAGAAGAAGGCGCCTACATCCTCTCTGACCGGGCGCTGTATTTGTTGGAGCATGACCGTGCGGGAGCCGTCGTGGTCAGATGGCGTACGCCCTATGATCGGGGCCCTGGGAAAAAACCGGGACACATTACGCGAGGATCAGGCACATCCGTCTCGCTCATGGGCGGGCTTGATGGATTGGTGGTGATCACCGACAACGCAGAACCAAGGATTCAACTGCATTTTATCCGCCGGATTGACGGG
>JAHITR010000014.1 GCA_018817505.1 Candidatus Bipolaricaulota bacterium
CAACAGATGATCCGAACAGCCAATGATCTCCGCCTCTTTGCCGAGGATGGAACCGTAGGTGTCGACGACAAGGGGTTCTGAAGCCAGTCCAACGAGGACAGCGCGACCCTGAACACCCAGCATTTCGACGGACTGTTGCATGGTTTTGGATAATCCAATCAGCTCCAGGGCAACATCAACTCCCTTGCCTGTCCTGGAGACCACCTCTTTTACGGGGTCGGATTCCGATGCATGGATCGGGATGGCGCCATAGTCTGCAGCCGTAGCAAGCTTGGTTTCATCAATGTCGATGGCGAACACCGTCGTCGCGCCAAAAGCCAATGCCAACTGCACGGCTGAGAGCCCCAATCCTCCGACACCGACAATGGCAACACTCTCGCCTGGAGCTAGACGAGACTTCCGTAGAGCATGAAAAACTGTTGCCGTCGAACACATGAGTACGGCCCCATGTTCAAAGGGAACTTCATTAGGCAATAGGACGGCGTTTCGAGCGGGTATGCGGATGAATTCTGCATACCCCCCCGCAATATCTTTGCCGATCATCTTGCCACTGGGACAGAATTGCTCGCGCCCTGTCCGGCACATCGCGCACTCACCACATGTCACTAAGTAATGAAGTGCGACGCGCTGCCCAATTTCAAGATCCCTTACCTCGGCGCCCCTCTTCTCAATCATGCCAGCCACTTCGTGCCCTGGCGTGTGAGGAAGCGGCCCAACCGTTCCCAGACCAGAGCGATAGTGGACATCGGAGCGACAAATGCCTGCAGCTTTTACCCGAACGAGAATATCCTGAGGTCCGAGATCCGGAATCGTCACCTCGCGGTCTTCAAGATGCTGGCCAACTGCTGTGATCTGAACGGCCTTCATGGTCTCCACAGACTTCCTCCTTTGCTTCTCCCCAGGTGAATCGTCTCGTATGCGCGCCACCGATTCAACGAAGAAGAAGGTGGGTCTTGTTGCGTGTCTGAAACGTACAAGAGACGCCGAGGGGTGTAATCTATCCTAGTGCCGCAGAAAGATGCTCGGTGCTTTCCTTGGGAGGAACGATGACACAGCAAGTCAATGATATCCGTCATGTCATTCGAGAAGAGATGCTGTTCGCAGGCATCCGTGCGCCCATTAAGTCGCGGAGTGAGCTCCCATCGCGAATCGATGAAGTTGTGGCCGCTTGCGGAGATGCCGCCATTGGCCCCGTGACGCATATCTTCCGATTTGACACTCCCGTGGATGGATTCGACTCCGAAATTGGCGTTGCCGTATCCTCTCCGGTGAATTGCGGCCATGTGAAGACCCATTCCCTGCGCAAGCTCGATTTCTTTGCATCCATGCATCACGGCCCGGTGAGCACGCTACGCGAAACCTCCGGACAGATCTATGAGCATATGAGCCGCGTAGGATTGTCTCCAGAACTGGAACTTGTAGAAATCTATCACCAATTCGATCCTGAAAATGAACAAGAGAATCGCATCGAAGTGCGCGGTGCGTTTCTGGCGTGGCCCGAAATCTATCGCTGTCACCTGGAACGTGTACTGGGCAAGGATCAGGCAGATGTCATTTGGGCCGGAGGAGAGGCAATCACCCCGTTCACGCTCGTCGATGAACGCGCAACATGGGTCGGCCAATCCCTTGAACGGCTGAAGATCCATTCGAACAAGGATCAGCAATTTGAGATTCTCTCCAGCGTGGCGTTGCTGCGCCCCGCCGAAGATACGGCCAAATTTCGAACCCTATACGAGGAATCAGGACGGAGCATCCAAGCTGTCCTCGATGCTCAGAACAAGGCATTGGAGTCCACGCCAACAGGAGGGTGGATCGATCCTCCATACTGTGACGGGCATGTGCTACACCTGTCGAAAGTTGCGCGAGATCGCGAAGGCTACGAGAAGGCAGAGACGCCTGAAGAGCTTCGCCAAGCCTATTGTTTTTGTTCGCTTATCCGTGCAGCCAAAGATCCCAAAGTCGACCCCATCTTCTGCTATCGCGCCGCAGGTTGGGCCAAGCAATTCTGGGAACCGATTCTGGGTGTCAAGTTCACGCGATGCGACATCACACACAGCATCCTCAAAGGCGATCGGTTCTGCGCTTGGAATTATCACCTGCCGTAGATCCGCCGCCTCACTGCTCGACGTATCCGCCCGCAAGTTCACGATAAGTTGACTTGCTAGCAGCAATCCATACGATGGTCATGAATGCGGGGGTACGGTCGCTCGGCAATGACCATCCAAGCTGCTCTTGTCAAGCTCGGCACATGCCGGAGGTCGGAGGAGCTACTCATGAGGATCAAGTCGTTGTTCACGTTGTTCGTCTTGGCTGTGCTGTTGGCAACCCTTGTTCTGGGGTTGGCTGGATGTGGCGGCGAGTCGTCGCCTGAGTCCTCGGCTCAAGGCCCCGTCGCTGCTACCCAATCGCAAACCTCAAGCGACACATCCGAAAACGCGGAACCGCCTGTGGTTGAAGATTTGCCCTCCCCTGTATCTGAGCCCCAGACAGAGGAGACAGCAGTCCCAGCCATCGAGCCTGAGATTGAAGCTCCCGCGGATCAACCCATCCTTACTTGGGCCCGTGATGCCGGCGGTCTTAGTCACTGCGATCGAATGTCTGTTTATTCAGACGGGCGCATCGAAGCCGTCGTGTGTCGAGCGCGAACCAGCGAGCCAATGGCGTATGGTGCATTGGATGAAGGGCAATTGGCTCAGGTCTTAGGATGGGCCGCCGAGTATGCATCCTTCTCGCGACGCGAAATGAGCATATCGAGCGCCGTCAGTACAACACAGCTGTTCGGCACGGGAAGCGACGTCCCTGCGCTGGAAGTGAAGGTCGAGATCGCGGCTTTTGCTTCAAGGCTGTTCTTCTCGCTAACGGGCACGCAGTAAAGCTTCGGAGTTGAGAATACCTGGGCCAAGGCATCCCCATACGTTGATTTTCGATTCTCATCATCGATAATGGGATCCCGCTTCCAAGGAGGCCGACAATGGTTAAGCGTGAGATCGCTTCAGGGATTCTCTGCTATCAATTTCCTCCTGCCGAGGGCAAGCACTTCGGTTTCTCCCTTCATGTTTTGCTCGATGAGCAAACAAGGACAGCTCTCATCATCGATACGGCCTACGAGAGTCAAGCATCTGCTGTACGCGCAGATCTCACAGCAATGGGCTATGGATTGACCACAGCCGTAATCTCCCACTTCCATCCCGATCACATTGTCGGCCTGCAGGCACTGCCTGACATCGAGATAGTCGGCAACTCAAGATGGGAGGAAACCCTATTCCAATTTGGTTCGAAAGACGAGCTGACGCCGTTCTTTCCGACCCAGGTCGCAACCGAGAGCACGCGGCTAGCATTCGGTCCCTTCAATCTAGGCTTTCGTCCAGCTCCCGGGCACTCCGCATGCAGCCAATACACGATCATCGACAATTCGTTCGTCCATGTGGCCGACAATGTCATGACATCCAATGAAGGGCAGGACATCCTGCCGTGGGCAGAGTTTGCTGAGATTGCCGATCACATTGCCTCGCTTGAATTGTTGCGCACGCTCGCCAATCGTACGTTTCTTCTGAGTCACGGACGCACACTGGACAACAAAAACACGCGCCTTGAGGCCATCGACAATCGGATCCGCTATTTCCAGAATGTCCTTGACGGTGATGGTGCCTACCCCTATGAGCAAGCAACGAGAGGCTGCACGTGCGAATTCCTTCATCAGGAGTGGTTCATTCAAAGGGACACTGGCTAGGCGCAGTCGTCAGAGATCGCCAACGGCTCGAGGACATCCGCACACACACGTCATGTCCACAGGAGTTTGGCTCCCAGAAGCCCGTGTTTTAGAACATTCCTGCTCTCTGGATTCATCCGCTCATCGCTTCCGAAATCAGGTTCCTGTTTGACAGGATTGCCGGTTCGTGCTACGTTCCTTTGGTTAAGGAGGTACAAGAATGAAGCGAGCACTTTGGGTCGTTCTTTTCGTTGGGATACTCGCATTTTCAGTCACGGCTGAAACGTACATCGTGGGGTCGGATATCCCCTGGAAGCCATTTGAGATGATCACGGCTACCGGTGAGTTCTTTGGATTCGATCTCGACTTGATGCGTGCGGTTGCCATCACCGCCGGTTTTGAGATTGAGATTCAGAACGTCGCCTTTGACGCCATTATCGAGGAAGTCCGTGCGGGCCGCGTAGATATCGGCGCATCGGGATTCACAATCACAGACGAACGTGAAGTCACCATCGACTTTTCCAATCCTTATTTCCTGTCCAATCAAGCCGTCGTGATCCGCAAGGACTCTGGGCTTAATATCGTGACCGCCCTAGCCGGTGAAGGCTCCAACAAGGCCGTTGGGGCGCAGAATTCGACAACGGGGCTTTGGTGGGGTGAAGACAATCTGGCTGCCTTCGGCGTTACCGTGAACGGGTATGAAACCTACCCAGCAGCGATTCTCGATCTCGTCAATGGCCGAATCGATGCCGTCATTCAGGACGAACCGGCATCCAAGGCGTCCATTGCCGCCTATCCGGATCTGCTCACCGTGGCCGGTGTCATCAACACGTATGAGTACTTCGGATTCCTTGTCGCCAACGGAGATCCTGATGGATTGCTTCCGAGGATCAACACCGCGCTGGCAACGCTCGGACTGACTGTCGTTGACACTGCGGGCGGATTGCAGGAACTGGTTATCGCTGAGGGCAGCGTCATCGAATCGCTCTTGCAGATCTACTTCGAACCCGATCCGGCAGACATCACAGCTGCCTGGGAGACATCCAAGGGATACATTCTTGGTGGGGACCTCGACGGCTTTGTCACAAGCATGAAATCGGAATTAGGGCTCTAGCCCAGACGTTGTTTGCATTCCTGAGCGACTGGGAGCCACCATGACTCCCAGTCTGCTCTTTCACGAACAGGAGGCGCTGCCATCCATCAATTTGCGCGGCTAGCACCCTTCATCCCTAACTTGCTTCGAGCAACCTTGATCAACATCGAGCTATTGCTCGCGTTGATTGCCGTAGGCTACGTCTTCGGAACGCTCGTTGCATTGCTACAGGTTTACGGTGGGAAGGTGTTGGGAACCTTGGCCCGAATCTATGAGTGGATCTTCCGCAGCATTCCGGCCCTCGTTCTGTTGTTCCTGTTCTACTACGGCCCGCCAAGATTCGGCCTAGATATTTCGGGATTCGTTGCCGCCATGTTCGCGCTGGGCTTCCGCTCCTCGGCCTACCAGTCTCAGATTTTTCGCGGAGCGATCCAATCCATTCCTAGTGGACAGATGATGGCGGCTCGATCGATGGGCATGAGCCGAGTCAGGGCCATTTTCACGATCATCTTGCCACAAGCCTTCAGACTGTCCATTCCCGGCTGGACCAACGAATTCTCGTCCGTGATCAAGGACACAACGCTGGCCTATGCCGTCGGATTCAATGAGGTGCTTCGAGCGGCACGCATCGTGTATGACACTCACTACGATTTGGCGATGACGGTGTTGATTTCTGTTGCCCTGATCTTCATGGTACTGACACTGCTGGGAAATGCGGGCATGGGGCTCGTAGAGCGAAAATTTAGGATCCCTGGCTTACAGGTCCCTGGCTACGAGAAGGTGCGCCAAATGGCGCTCGGATCATCCGGGCGGGGACGCGGATGGCGCTGAGTGGAGAAATACTATGCTTTTACGAGTTGAAGATATTCACAAGCAATACGGCAAAGATCGTGTGCTCTGTGGTGTCTCGTTCGGGATGATGAAGGGCGAGACAAAGGTCATTATTGGACCTTCGGGAACAGGAAAGAGCACGCTCTTGCGATGCATCAACCGCCTGACACCAGCGGATCAAGGCCGTGTGTGGCTCGAAGAAGAAGAGATTACGCACACGCGAACGAACATTAATAGGATCCGCGCTCAGATTGGTTTCGTGTTCCAGAGCTTTAATCTGTTCGCCCACCTCACTGCGCTCGGGAACGTCCGAATTGGCCCGATGAAGGTCAAGGGGTTGAACAAGAAGGACGCCACAGCGCTGGCAATGGAGGAATTGGCTCGTGTGGGCCTGTCAGACAAAGCAAACGCCTACCCAGCCGAGCTATCCGGGGGGCAACAGCAACGCGTGTCCATCGCCCGCGCATTGGCCATGCTTCCCAAGCTCATCTTGTTCGATGAGCCCACATCAGCTCTCGATCCAGAGCTGATCGGTGAGGTTCTCGAGGTCATGATCAGCCTCGCCAAAGAGGGCATGACCATGCTCGTCGTCACGCACGAAATGGGATTCGCGCGTGCTGTGGCAGACGAGATCATCTTCATGGAAAACGGCGTTATCGTCGAACAGGGTGCGCCAAAACAGATGTTTACGAATGCCAAGCACAAGCGGACAGGAGAGTTTCTCAACAAGATCAGCGAGCTCTATGGGGAGACGGGTTAATGTCGTTTGAGTGGTCGTGGTTCCCAAAAATAGCGCAAGGTCTGCCGCTCACGCTGCTGATTACCTTCTCGTGTATCGGTATCGGCATCGTTCTTGGCGTGCTTCTTGCCCTCGGCCGCGTCTATGGACCCCGCATTTTGAGAGGCTTCTGTGTCGTCTACATCCAGTTCTTCCGCGGCACGCCGTTGCTCGTTCAGTTGTTTATTGTTTACTACGGC
>JAHITR010000096.1 GCA_018817505.1 Candidatus Bipolaricaulota bacterium
ATGGTTGCAGTGGATTGGGATGGACGCGTCCTGCCACCTTGTGGCCGATGCCGCGAATTCATTAGTCAACTTGACGACGGCAATGCCGAGGCGCAAGTGATGGTTCGTGATGGATTGGTATTGCCTTTGCGCGATTTGCTTCCGCACGATTGGCGCGAGTCTGACTAGGGGGTCGATAGCGACGCGCTTGGTTTGGCTCTTCAATCAGTCGAAAAGTCATGATCGTACAAGCACGGTCGTGGATTACCCGAAGCGTGACCTGGAAGCAGCCCAGTACAACATGTTGCTGCGAATCACGGTTCTCCGAGTTTTCTGAGCGCGTGATGGGAGACGCTGGTGAGGACGGAAGCGACTTAGAGTGGAACGCATGACGCGAAGCGATGCAGGCTTCGTGTACCCGACGATGAAGACGCTTCTGCAGGGAGGAGTATGGGGTTATTCGAGCGACTTGAAGACATCAACGTCCGGCCTGAGCCATTCGAGCGCTATACGGCGGCGGAGTTGTGGACCGACGACCACATTTCAGAGCAGATGCTCGCCTATCATCTCAATACCGATCTTGATGTTGCCTCTCGTCGCGGGAGTTTTATCGACCAATCCGTTGGGTGGATTTGCTCCAAATTCAATGTTGGCGTGGGGACTCGGATTGCCGATTTCGGCTGCGGTCCTGGACTCTATGTAAACCGGCTTGCCAAACTGGGCGCAAGCGTAGTGGGGATCGATTTCTCCAGCCGCTCGATTGAGTACGCGCGTACGGTCGCTGCAAAGGAGGGATTGACGGCCTCCTATGTAAACGAGAATTACCTAGAGTTCGAAACAACAGACTGTTTTGAGCTCATCCTGATGATCATGTGCGACTTCTGTTCTCTCAGCCCTGCACAACGTGCGGCGCTGCTCAGGAAATTCGGCGCCTTGCTCGCACCAGGTGGAGCGATCCTTCTTGATGTCTATTCGATGAACGCTCTCAAGCAGCGCGAAGAATCCGTCTCCTACGAGTTCAACCAGGCGAACGGATTCTGGTCACCCGGCAAGAACCACGTCTTTCGGTCAACCCACAAATACGAAGATGTCGGTGTGGTCTTGGACAAGTACACCATCGTCGAGGCCAAACGCACCCGGACAATCTATAACTGGACTCAGCACTTCCTGCCGGAAGCCCTGCACAGAGAATTCGGCAATGCGGGTTTCACGCAGCAGGAGCTCTACGGCAATGTGACAGGGGCGCCGTTTGACAGCAGGGCTTGTGAGTTTGCTGTCGTGGCAACAAGGTCGCGATAGAAGACGCGAAATTAAGCACATTGATCTCGACACGATGTACTGAATCAGGAGAGTGATATATGCCGAATGAACAGCCTGTGTGGCCCGGCGAACACATCGATTTAGAAACGGCTACAAGGTGGGTGGCTTCTGCGTGCAAACGTGACGTGGCAGCACCCGAAATTCTACAGCTCAAACGATGGGGTGTGACAGCGCGGTTCGGAAATGTCGTTTTGAAAGCCAGCTTCACGCCGCTATTTCCGCAAGTCACAAACATCCATGCCATTCTTGATACCATCGAGCCGGTAGCCGTACCGCGATTGATTGCGAGCGGACGGGTGGACGGTCAGCTTTGGACGTTGTTTGAGTTTGTTGAGGGACCCACTGCTGAGGAGGTTGGAACAGTTGATGCGCTTGTGGCCACGGCTCGTGAGCTGGCGCGGGTTCAAGTGGCTGCCGCAAAGCTCGATCTCTCGGGAATTCCGGTTCTCGATGTCCGCCATGTGCCGAGTATTCTGCTCGAGGACGATCTGTCCGACCAGCCGGCAGAATCGATGCAGTGGCTGCGCGATGCACAGGTATCACTCCAACGCGATGCCGATGCATTGGCGGATGTTCCCCGGTCGCTCGACCACCCCGACATGAATGGGTGCAATGCGATCATCCAGGATGGCGGGCGCGTCATCCTGCTCGATTGGGAAGAGGCGACTGTTGGCTGTCCGCTGTTCAGCCTGGATCGCCTTCTAAGCGATGCGCACGAACTCTCTGCTGTAGAGCCCGTCACACGTGCCTATCTAGACACCTTCGGCAAGGTCGGAATCGAGCAAATCGAGCGTGCCATGCGTCTATTGCCATTGAAACTCGCGCATGAGTTTCGCTCCTATGCCCGCGCTCTGGGCTTGCCGAACCCACACACTCGCCTCACCACGCTGCTGCTAGAGCTAGCCCGGAGGCGATCTACGGACGGACCAATGAATTCGTGGCTGTCCGATCTTCTCGCCCCCTAGGGACGATGCCCAACAAGCCATGGCATGTCGTGTGCACATTGCCGATGAATATTGATACAGAACCGCTGTAGTAATGTATGCTGAGGCCTGCATCGAGATGAAGGTGAAAGGGTGATTAACGATGGATTACCAGCGACGGCTAGACGGGTTGCAGCAAGAGATGCGGCTACAAGGCATTGACTTGGTGCTGTATGGGTCGTGTCCCAACTACCAGTATCTGACCGGAATTCAGGTCGATTGGCGGGGTGCTCCAGATCTGCAACCCCGGGGGGATCTGATCCTGGTTCCCCGCGATGGTGAACCCGTGCTGATTGCATCAGGACACTATCCCACTGACGGTTGCTCCATCACGAAGGTGCATTCCTATGATCCATCCGCTGGGTATAGGGGAATGCTTCGCTCGATTATCAACGATCTGGCTCTAGACGTGCGAAAGCTCGCACTGGGTTCGTATCTTCCGATTCCAGCGGCAATCGCCGCCATTGCAGTGACAGACAACCCTGCGCTCTACGATGCCTCTCACCTGATGGATCGCCTGCGAATGGTCAAGGAGCCCGAAGAGGTTGAAGCCCTCTGTAAGGTGGCACAGTTGACCGATGACGTGATGATGAAGGTTGTTGGGGACATCCAAGAGGGCGTGTCCCAGATGGATTTGATATTTGAGATGGAGTCCCAAGCGCGGCGAATGGGGGCGACCGACGTGTCCTTTGGACCGTGGGCCTGTTTTGTCAAATCCGGTTCGTCGACCCCATTCTTGGCAGCACATCCCAATCAAGTGACTGATTATCCTGTCGACAAGGGGCTTGTCGCCAATACGGCGATTACGTTCGATGTCGGATTTGTACTCGACGGTTACTGTTCAGATTGGGGACGCAGTGTGTACTGGGGAAGTCCGCCAGCCGATGTCAAGAAAGCGTACGCTGCCGTTCGGCAATCGGTTGTCGACACGGTGACGGAAATCGAACCTGACTTGACGAAAGCGTGCGACATCTATCCAGCCATAGAGAAGAAGTTGGACGCCTTGGGTTTCGGAAATCAAATGCGGGCTCGATTGGGTTCCAGCGCAATGATTGGCCATCAGATCGGCACAGAAGTGCACGAAAACCCGTGGCTCCGGCCTGATTCCACAGAGCTACTGCGCGCAGGGATGGTGATGTGCATCGAGCCGAAGCTGTGGGTTCCGGGAGAGTACTATCTCCGGCTGGAAGAGATGGTGCATGTCACTGAAACAGGTGCGGAGTTCCTCACCAACTTCGATCGAGAGTTGTTTGAGTTATAGAGCTATGAGGCTTGAACATGCCCCAAGCCAAAAAAGTTGGGGGTCAGCGAGTTCTGATCCTGGAGGTTCGGGGCAACGTTCGGTTCCAGAAACAGGGGGCGGCTGACATGAATGACGCGATACGAACAGAAGAGCACAGCGGCCATTGGGAACAGGTGGCTGGCACTCGACCGAAACTGCTTCGTTTGACCGTGCCTGGTGGATGGTTGGTGACTGTGTCCGGAGGAGCGAGCTATCCTGTGACCTTCTACTCTGATCCAGAACACGCATGGAATCCGCCTATCAGGAGCTGACTCAGGATTGATGGCGCGACATCGGACCAGCCGCTGCA
>JAHITR010000097.1 GCA_018817505.1 Candidatus Bipolaricaulota bacterium
ACGTTAGTGGTCCTGCAACTTGTAGGCGACATAATGTCTTCGACGAAGCGACTGGCAGACCGAACCGAAGTCAAATGAACCTGTTCGCTTTGTGCTTCTCAGCGCCACGTTCACGCATTGAGCGATCAGAGAGGATTGGCGTGCATCGAGGATTGCCACCGATCATCGACTCCCGCGACCACCCGTCCAACAGAGGAGGACATTCGAAGACGTCCACCGATTCCGAAAGGCATTTGCAAATGACATCAGCCGCATGGCCTCTGGAGTCGCAGAAACCGTGACGGCGAGGCAGCGTAGGCCTTGACCTTCCGCGAGGAGTCTCTCGATCTGGACACCTGGCTCGAAGTTTGCGTGCAAAGCGGGTATACTACCCACCAGTTTCGTACGCAATTCATTCGCATACCAACCAACATGCAAATTGCAGCCTAAACCAACGAGAGCTAAGCGTGCGACTTGGCTCAACGGAGCCAAGGAGTTTCTATATTGAGTTTTGAAAGATTTTCGTTTGACCGGCGGATTGCCGCCGGAGTGAAGTTCGTCGGTTACACCGTCCCCACACCCATTCAAGCAAAGGCCATTCCCGTCGTCCTGCGAGGCGGCGATATGCTGGGCCTGGCTCAGACTGGCACTGGAAAGACTGCCGCGTTCGTATTGCCGATTCTCCAGCGCCTGAGTGTCGGGCCGCGAGGGAAGATACGAGCACTGATCGTCGCTCCAACGCGGGAACTTGCGGAGCAAATACACGAAGAGATCGTCAAGCTGGGCCGCGAAACCAAGATTCGAAGCGCGACCATCTATGGTGGTGTGAGCAAGGGGCCGCAACTTCAGGCCTTGCGCCGCGGAGTTGAAATTGTTGTCGCGTGTCCGGGTCGATTGCTTGATCACGTCGATGCGGGTGCTCTTGACCTTTCGAATGTGGAAGTCCTCGTTCTTGACGAAGCGGATCGTATGTGCGACATGGGGTTTCTCCCTGATATCAAGCGGATCATTCGGCAGGTGCCTGAAAAGCGGCAAACGCTCTTCTTCTCGGCGACCATGCCTGAAGACATCCGAATGCTAGCGGACAAAATCCTGAACAAGCCTGAGATGGTGCAAATCGGAATCTCTGCGCCTGCTGAAACGGTGTCGCATGCGTTGTATCCAGTGCCCGAGGATCGTCGCAAGGAACTGCTTGCTGCCATGCTCAAGGGAACGTCAACTGGCCGTGTCCTTGTATTCACGCGCACCAAGCACCGAGCGCGGAGCCTGGCGATCTATATGGAGAAGCAGGGGCATCGTGCGACGGCGCTTCAGGGGAACATGACTCAGAGTCAGAGGCAACAAGCGATAAACGGCTTCCGAAAAGGGAAGTACGATGTGCTTATTGCCACCGACATCGCCGCACGTGGAATCGACGTATCACAGATTTCTCACGTAGTCAACTTCGATATGCCGGATACCGTGGACGCCTATACGCACCGTATCGGACGAACAGGTCGAGCTGAACGGTCCGGCGAAGCATTCACATTCGCGATTCGCGGGGACGGGCTCATGGTTAAGCAGATTGAAAAGACCTTGGGAACCAAACTAGAACGGCGAAGGCTGCCGGAATTTGAGTACGGCAGCGGATTCGATCCTGAACGCCAATTTTTGCAGACAAGCAGCAGCACAAGCTTCTCTAGGCTGCCCAAATCGTTTAGCTCCCGTGGGGGCGGCTCTCGACGGCGCTCCCGCTAACAGGGCTGGCTCGAAGAAAAGATAGAGAGTACCCCCAAGCAATCGGCTGCGTCGTTGGAACGCGCGTGAAAGCCGGGGTGCTCCAAGGATTAACTGCCACGAGTCCTTGCCGGTTATCACGGCAAGGATTCGTCTTGTTCTGTGGAAGGTTCATGCTCGGTTGCTGGGTGGATACATTGCCCGTGGCTGCGACGTTTGGCGGAAACTCTTGCTCCCTGCAGTGCGGAAACCGAAGTGTACGGAAGGTTCCTCTAGCAGCAGTGCTGCCTTGATCGCGCCTGCAATGGATCACAGGGAGTCATGATCCCTTGACAGCCTTTCTGCATACAGTTATAGTCCGCGCCATGCAATTTCAAGGAACAGATCACAAACATCGTGCACGTAAAACGGTCGGGTAAACCCTGACCGTGTGGTTGTCGTTCCACTCTCTTCACCTTCTAGCATGGCTCAGGTTTTGCCCGGCCGTTGTTGTCCAACAACCCCGAACAAGATTGATGGCCTTGGTTTGCCTTCAGCAAGCCTGAGAGATGTAAGAAGGATGAAACAACAATGCAGCATCCCAAGAAAGTACTGCTAGCGTATTCTGGCGGACTCGATACATCGGTAATCGTTCCTTGGCTCAAAGAAACCTACGGTTGCGAAGTGATCGCCTTCACAGGCGACGTGGGGCAGGGAGCGGACGAATTGAAGGGGCTCGAAGCCAAGGCCCGAAAGAGCGGAGCAAGCAAACTCATCGTTGCCGATTTACGTGAAGAATTCCTGACAAAGTATGCGTTCCCTACGCTCTGTGCAGGTGCCGTGTACGAAGGACTCTATCTGCTCGGAACCTCGACGGCTCGCCCGGTTATCGCCAAGGCAATGATCGAGGCGGCCCATGCTGAGGGGGCTGATGCACTGGCTCACGGCTGTACTGGCAAGGGCAATGATCAGGTTCGATTCGAGCTGACATTCAAGGCGATCGATCCCACGTTGCCGGTGATTGCGCCATGGCGACTTCCTGAGTGGACACTGACATCGCGGGAAGATGCGCTGGCCTATGCCGAAGAACGGGGCATTCCCGTAGCCAATACCAAGCAGTCGATTTACAGCCGGGATCGAAACATCTGGCACATCAGTCACGAGGGCGGGGAACTGGAAGATCCTTGGAACGAACCTCTCGAAGCCATGTTCTGCCTGACCGTTGCTCCAGAAGCAGCTCCCGATGCGCCGGAGTACGTGATCGTCGATTTCGACAACGGCTTGCCCACAGGTCTTGAAGGTCACGCCATGGGTGCAGTTGAGTTGATGGAAGCCTTGAATACGCTGGCTGGAGGGCACGGTGTGGGGCGTGAAGACATCGTGGAGAACCGACTGGTGGGCATGAAATCCCATGGCATCTATGAGACGCCTGGAGGAACCGTCCTCTACAAAGCGCTGGCTGGACTTGAGACCCTGTGTCTCGACGGCGCATCGGCTCACTACAAATCATTGGTGAGCGAGAAGTACGCTGAATTGGTCTACAACGGCCAGTGGTTCTCTCCTTTGCGAGAAGCGCTGGATGCGTTCGTCGCCAAGTTGATGGAGCCTGTTACGGGATCTGTACGAGTGAAGCTCTACAAGGGAACGTGCACTGTTGTCGGACGCAAGTCGGCTATGAGCCTCTATCAGGAAGACCTGGCGACCTTTGGGCAGGACGACGTATACAACCAATCGGATGCCACTGGATTCATCAACCTGTTTGGACTTCCCATGATGGTTGCCGGCATGCGAAGCCACAACTCTCACAGTGGAATTCCCAGCGGATTCAAGGGGTAATGCCGATGAGTAAACAGGGACAGGACCCAAAACTGTGGGGGGGGCGATTCTCCTCTGCTATGGCTGCGGTCGTACAGACGTTCAACGACTCATTTGCCTTTGATCAGCGATTGGCAGCCAGCGATATTGCCGGTTGTCTCGCCTATGCCTCAGCACTCCAAGGGGCAGGACTGCTTGATCATGCCGAGTGTGAGGCGATCTCAAGTGGCCTGGAACAGATTGGGAGCGAGTTCTCCGCGGGCTCATTTGCTCCGTTGCCTTCAGACGAAGACATCCATACTGCCATTGAGAGACGCCTGCATGAACTCGCAGGCTCTGTGGCGGGCAAGTTGCACACGGGACGATCACGCAACGACCAAGTTGCCACGGCACTCCGCCATTATCTGATGCAGGTCACTAATGAATTGACGGCAAGATTACGATCGTTCCAAGCCGTTCTCGTCAACAGAGCAGAGAGCCATCTGGGCATCGTCATGCCAGGCTACACACATCTGCAGCGTGCGCAGCCCATCTTATTCAGCCATTGGCTCATGTCGTTCTTCTGGAAGTTCAATCGCGACATCGATCGACTGGCCGGTGCAAAGATGAGGGCTAGCGTTTGCCCGCTTGGCGCAGGGGCGCTGGCGGGGAACCCATTCGACATCGATCGAGAGCATATGGCAGCACAGCTTGGGTTTGCCCATGCTGCAGAGAACAGCCTTGATGCTGTGGAGGATCGGGATTTTGTGGTCGACTTCTTGTACGCAGGTGCATTGCTCCAAACCCACCTCAGTTCACTGGCCGAGACGCTCATCCTTTGGTCCAGCGAAGCCTATGTCTTCATACGACTCGACGAGGCCTACTGCACCGGCTCAAGCCTCATGCCGCAGAAGCGAAATCCCGACATGCTCGAGCTGATTCGCGGCAAGTCAGGACGAGTGCTTGGCCATCTTACGGGAATGATGACCACGCTCAAGGGATTGCCTTCGGGTTACAACAAGGACCTGCAAGAAGACAAGGAAGGACTGTTTGATGTCATTGACACACTGCTGGCAGAGATCCCGATTGCCGAAGCCATTGTCGGCTCGATGATGCCCAATGCCGCACATATGTCGTCTGCTTGCTGTGCGTCGATGATGGCCACAGATCTTGCCGATTATCTTGTTCTCAAGGGCATTCCGTTTCGTGATGCACATCACATAGTGGGAGCCGCTGTCCAGCAAGCGGAGCAGACGGGGGTATCGATGGACAAGCTCCCGTTGTCTGCACTCAAGCAGATTCATTCTGCTTTTGACGAGGACGCTGCGAGCGTTTTCGACGTCCAAACATCCATTGAGCGGCGACAAGCCAAGGGCGGAACGGGACGCAGGGCAGTTCTCTGTCAGCTACAGGAGGCGGACTCAATTCTCACGCAAGCGAGTGAAGACAAGAGCCATCATGGCTAGCCAGAGGAGAGTTCGAAACGTAGGCTGTCCTCGGCTTCCGAGAACACGAGGGAGATGATATCACGATAGCCCTGATCCCTTTAAACTCAGCATTCGACTGCGCTTGTGCGTCCGAGACGCCGTACCGTGCCCGAGGGGGGAATGCGCCGGCGATCGAGGAAAGGATGCCAGTAGCTGTCATGCGCCCTGGAATGATCAATCCCAGAGCGCTACAGTTTGCGCTGCCTGTCCATCAGTGCGAAGGAGCAACCCAATGGCGTCATTCCTCATGTTAGCTGGCTGCATGCTCGCTGTGCTAGCGTTGCTGTGGATCGAGCGATTGGCGATGGGCAGGATTCGGTCAGCGATCCCTGTGCGCATTGTCGTTGTCGGAACGCGTGGGAAAACGAGTGTTACACGATTGATCGCTGCTGGGTTGAGAGCCGGAGGACTTCGGGTCCTGGCGAAGACGACGGGTTCAGAACCGCGTGCCATCCTGCCAACTGGTGACGAGAAACCCATCCGTCGGCGAGGCATGACGACGCCCCTCGAGCAGAGGCGAATCTTGCTTTGGGGCGCGAACCGCAAATGTGATGCCGTGGTGATTGAAGGGATGAGCATCCGGCCGGAGAGCCTCAGTTGCGAATTGAAGCAAATCATTCGCCCGCAACGGGTCGTGATCACGAATACCTATGAGGATCACACGGCCGAAACGAGTGATCCTGCCGCGGTCTTTGCCGAGGCGGTACCAGAGGGAGCGACTGTATTCCTGCCGAGCGATTTCCCTGACGAAGAGAGGCATCAATTAACACGAAAGAAGGTATCCACCTTCGTGATCGACGGGAACGAAGCGCTACAGCACTTGGAAGCGTTACCAACCATCGAGTGGCCACAGAATCTCGCGCTTGCACTGGCTGTATGCGACAGCGTGGGCGTGTCCGTCGCTGATGCGCTACAGGGGATGGCTGAAGTCCACATGGACGTGGGGCAGCTTGGTGCCTGGAACGTGATCGAGACGGGATCGTTGGCCCGCTGGATGGCAGTCAGTGGTTTTGCCGCCAATGATCCTGTCTCGACGATGGCAGTGCTGAAACACGCACTCAAACGGTGGCCGGCCGCGAACCCGATGGTCGTTGGCTTGCTCAATCTTCGGCGTGATCGTGGAGACCGAACCCTTCAATGGATGCAAGCGCTGGATCATGATGCGAGCGCATTCGATCGGATGATCGTGTGCGGCTTTGTCCCGTGGACAGTCTGCCGAAAACTTGAGCGCACGTACGGGAGCAATATGGCAGTGGTTCGATCCAGCGATCCGCAGGGGATCATGCGCGCTGCCTGCAAACTGTCTCCTGAAGGTGGAACCTTGTTCGGCTTTGGAAATATAGGCGGCGCCGGCGTTCGAATGCTGAACCATTGGCAAGATACGGGGGAACCGGCATGATTATTGAAGCGGCATTCATTGGATTGACCATTGCGACCTTGTTTGTTGAGCTGACGGGGATTTATCCGGGCGGAATTATCGTTCCTGCCTACATTGCCTTGTTCGTGGATCAGCCGTTGAGGATCGTGGGCACACTGTTGGTCGCCCTGCTCGCTTGGGGAACCTATCAGTTGCTCGCGCGCGTATTCATCCTGTTTGGGCGGAGACGTTTTCTCATGCTCGTGCTGCTTGGCGGGGTCTGGACGCTGATTGGCTATCGGTTTGCGCCCATGCTGTGGCCTGCGTCTCTGGAATTGCGCGCTATTGGATGGGTCATTCCCGGCCTGCTGGCCAACACATTCGAGAGACAAGGCCTTTTCACGACGATCCCCGCGCTGGGCATCGTTTCGGCCATCACGTATTTCGTACTCCGCTTGCTGATGCACTCATGATGGCCATCGGGCAAAGCCGAAAGCGAATCAGCAAGCAGTGGAAGCCATCAGTATGGGAACTGCTCGTAGTCTGTGTGGTCTGTGTCGGCTTCATCATATTTGGCCAATGGGTGCAGAACACGGGTCACAGACCGTTGACGCAGATGCAGGTGGCTGCACAGACAATGGATTCAGCGATTTCGGCCATTGCCGCCCATCGCCAGACGGTTGGACCTGCCATCGACTTGGGTACAGACATCAATGGCACTGGGTTAATTGGCGCGTTTTTTACTCCGATGACGACGACGACAGGAAATCTTGAATCCAAACGCACGACGACCAATCCCAACATGGCGGGATTGATTGTCTCGTTGTTGCTTGATGCCGGAGTGCAACAGGGTGAGCTTGTCGCCGTGGGAGCGTCAGGATCCTTTCCCGCTCTGTTGCTGGCGACGTGCGCTGCGGCAGATGCACTGGAGCTGCCTGTCTCCCTCATCCTCTCGCTTGGGTCATCCCAATTTGGTGCGAATATCGCGGGGTTCACATGGATCGACATGGTGAAGGTGCTTGCGGATGCCGGGCTGCCGACAATCGTTCCTGCGGCATTCTCCTTGGGGGGGGATTTGGATATTGCTCGAGATCTCAGTACGACGGCGCGGGAATGGATGCAAGAGATCATCAGCGAAACAGACGCCACCTTCATTTATGACGCAGACCTTGCATCCAACGTCAGTCAGCGGATGGGCATCTATCGTCAAGCGGCCCAGCAAAGCTCCATTGGCGCATTCGTGAATATCGGAGGGAGCTGGGCCAATCTGGGGATCGATTCATCCGTTCTAGCTGCGCCGCCCGGATTGATGCTCCTGGAGAGCCTCCCCGAGGAAGAAAAACGGGGCGTGATTCATCAGATGCAGGCAGACGGAGTCCCTGTCATTCACTTGCTGAACATGCGAGAGCTGACTCAGCGCTACGGGCTGCCGTGGGATCCCTCTCCGCTACCACAACCGGGAGAAGGTATGGCCAAATTGCTCGACGAACGTTCCGCGTCCCGTCTGATCGCCCTGATCGCCGTGATTGTTGCAATCCTATGGTTGGTATCCGTGCTTCTCAGGCGCAAGGCCTGTCAATCGGCCGTGTCATCCTCAAGTTGAGATTGCTTTCATTGCCTTATCCCTCGGCCCTGCAGAGGGTTGTTTGTCTCGCGACAACGCTTACTGCTAAGATGCCGAATACTCCCTGACAGACGGAGCAACCAAGATTGCCATACGGCACTCCTTGTCGAGCGGCGTGACGCTATGAATCGCGCCTGCTGGAATATGGAGTGCGCCGGGGCATGCTAGCGTGAACGGGATGCCTGCCAACACAACAAACGTGCGTCCGCCAAGAGCAATCAGGTATTCATCCGCTTGGTGAGAATGCTGGGTCATGGCGTTCTGAAAGCTATCTCGCGCCCAAGCCTCCAGCAACTGAAACGACCCCATGGGGTCATCATGCACGGTCCTGATTTCCCAGCTGCCTGAGACGAAATTGCCGTTCGCGAGGCGCGTCAGTGGCGGCCTGTGTGGCGCATGCTCTTCGTACATGCGACGATCCACGCGGTCAAGAATGTCTTGGTACTTGTCCTCAGTGACACAGCCTGACTCAACCAATAACTCACCGAGAAACTGCTGGAAGAGCGAAGCCGAGATATGAGATCGCAAGATTTTGTTCCCGATTTGATTCATCGGAATACCTGTCATCTCTCTTCGCTGTGACAGTGCCACATGAACATCTTCATCCAGCACAAGGTGCTTTCGCGTCGTCATAATTGGCTTCCCCTCCTCTGTCTGCAGATCTGGCGTGACTGCCGTTGCACGCAGCCATTACACCTCGCAGAAGCAGTGCAGTCAAGAGGAGGATGTCTTGGAATAGAGGATATGGTCAGGAGACGGGAGAAACTACCGTTGATCTGAAAGTTTATTCCGGTGAACGGGCAAGGCGCTTTCTACTGAATGGATAGGACTTAGCGTGGTTAACGATTTCAGTGGTTTGTCTGAGTTCGCACTCTGTATTGTGGGTGGCTGCACGGATGTCGGGGTACACAGGTGCCCCGGAAAAGAGGATGTGCGTTGGGAGCATGGTCTGCGCGATTTTTGGTCTTGACTCCACTGTCTTGCCGCAAAGCACTACCGCGCTTCTCCACAGGATCGTGCTCAGCAGGAGCTCCCACGCAGGCTTCTGATCATGGTCACTGCGAAAGGAGGCACTTGGAGAGAATTGCAGAACTGCCCAAGTTGATCCACAGAACTCACGACAGGAAACACCCCAGGGGGTACGAATGAGAATGCGGAGTATGCTTGTTTGTTTGTTGATTGTTATTGCAGCCGGATGGGCCGTGTCTGCACAGTGGTTGGATGATTCGGAGGAAGGAAACTGCACGGTCTTTGTCGTGGGTAAGGATGCGTCCGTAGACGGGTCCGTTATGACGACACATACGTGCGATGGCTGGTATGACGCACGAATCCAGATCGTTCCGGGCGGCACGCACGAGCCCGGCGAAATGCTGACCATTTACGACGGCATGTGCAACGCGGATCGCGGGAACACGCCTCCTATGGGCGAAATTCCGCAAGCACCATTGACCTACACGTATTTCCAAATCGGCTATCCGTTCATGAACGAGAATCAGGTCATGATGGGCGAGCACACGTTCTCAGGTCGCCGAGAGTATCGCAATCCTGATGGCGGCATGTTCTACATTGAAGAACTCCAAGCAGTTGCATTGCAGCGCGCAACGACCGCACGAGAAGCCGTCCAGATCATGGGCGACCTTGCTGAAACCTACGGCTATGCCGATGGCGGCGAGTGCATCAGCGTTTGTGATGGCGACGAAGCCTGGATTTTTGAAATCGTCGGTGCTGGCCCGCTGTGGCGGCAAGGCGACGAAGGCCCCGGTGCCGTCTGGGTTGCCGAACGTCTTCCTGACAACGCCGTCTATGTTGGCGCCAACCGATCACTGATTGGTGAAGTCGTCCTAGATGACCCCGACACGTTCATGGTCGGTACAGGCATCTACTCCGTCGGCGAGAAGCTCGGATTCTGGGATCCGAATGCTGGCAAGACGTTCTACTATTGGGATGTCTATGGTGCCAAGAGTGACAGCTACTATAACAGCCGTCGTGAGTGGCGTGGACGCGACCTGGTCGCCCCGTCCCTCGAACTCGATCCGTACGCGCGTCGATTCCCGTTCTCCGTCGTTCCTGACGAGAAGGTATCGGCCGCGGACTTGATGGCCTACCAGCGTGATTACTACGAAGGAACGCCGTTTGACTTGACGCAAGGTCTGTCCGCCGGACCGTTCGGAACGCCGGATCGGTATGCTACCAGCTCGAGTCAGAATCCGACGGGCAGTGTCGGCTGGGAACGGGCCATCGCCATGTTCCGTTGCTCGTACACGATCGTGACGCAGTCCCGCAACTGGTTGCCAGCTTCCATCGGTGGCGTGTTGTGGTTTGGCCCGGACGCGCCACATGGCACCGTCTACATGCCAATCTACTGCAGCGTCACCAGCCTTCCGGAATCGCTTGGCATTCGCGACATGATGGAGTTCTCTCGCGACTCGGCGTGGTGGGCGTTCAACTTCGTGGAGAACTTCGCGAACCTCGCCTGGTCCTACATGATTGAGGACATCCGCGCGCATCAGCAGAAGTTCGAAGGCGAGTTCTTTGCCATGCAGGGTGCGATTGAAGATGCGGCGCTCAGCCTCTACAACGTAGATCCTGCACTTGCCGTGACCTTCCTGACGAACTACACCAGCGATGCCGTCAATCGGACGGTCAACGCGACGTGGGATCTTGGAGACATGCTTATCGCCAAGTACTCTGATGGATACGTCTGGCAGAAATCTAAGGGATATCCGCAGGAATGGCTGGACCAGACAGACTTTGGATCCACGACCATGCTCGAGGACTTCAAGGACATCTGGTACGGCGAATACGAACCAGAATAGAGAAGAGAATCCTGGGGAGCGGGCGAATATGCCCGCTCCCTCTGTATTACGACACGAGTGTATGGATAGGCATGAGCAGAGATTTGTTATCCTCGGACAACCTGCGGGACGGTTGAGATGGGCCTGCAGGCACCGAGGATGATGCAATTGGAGGACGATGATGATGCGAAAAGGTTTCTTGGTTGCGGGTGTGATGTTGTTGATTGCCAGTCTGGGATTGACAGCGCTGGCACAGGAGTTCGTCATCCCTGAGAACCTGCCGATCTTGAAGGCGCCGGTCTACGTCACCACATGTGGACAGAGTCCGGGCGCCTTGATGGTCGGCCTTCTCATGGGAGAGGTTGGCCTGGCTTATGAATTGATCGATCTTCTGACCGCGGACGAGCTGATGTCCGAATGCCCCGTAGACAGTATGAAAGACTTCGCGGGCGTTTTGTTTGTGACCACGGGAACCAGTCTCAAGGGGATGGGCGCCGCTGGCGTGGACGTGGACTCCGAAGTGGCTCGCTGCACGGCACTGATCGCCGCAGCAAGAGAGCTGGGAATGATCATCATCGTCGGGCAGGTCGAAGGTGCCAGCCGACGTGTTGATGAGTACGATGAGCAGACGATCACCTCGATGTCGCCGTTGGCAGACTTGCTGATCACGCGAAGCGACGTCAACGAGGACGGCTACTTCACCACGCTGGCCGAAGAGCTCGGGCTCCCACAAATATTCATTGACGACACACTTGATCTGGAAATCCTCTTCCCATTGATATTTGTGACGGATGAAGGCTAGACCATTCACACGATAGGAGTCAATGGGTGGCCGAAGGCGTAGACAGAAATCATACGGGTGTCTCGCCTTCGGTCCAGCCGTTTCGAGGCCAGCGACGGTTAAGCAGACTGGAAAAGAAGCAGGCAAACGGATGCTGCTTCTGGATGGATGAGGTGAAACGTGTACGCACACGCCTGGATTGTGCTGGGGGTCATGGCAGCTGTATTTGCAGCCGCCAGGCTATTTAAACTAACCACAGAGCTGTCAATGCTTGCCGCGGCAATCGGAGGGGCGATCGCGCATGGCGGGCTTATCTCGCCTCGCCACATTGCAGATGGAGCGTTCACGTATTTTGACGTCACGTTGATTTTCATCACGGCGACGTTCTTCATGAACTTGCTGAAGCATGCAGGTGGTGTGGACTACATCATCCGCGGGATTATCAACCGATTCCACAAGCACCGGGCATTGTCGTTGCTGTTCTTGACGCTGGTGATGCTCGTTCCCGGAGCTCTGACTGGATCGGGAAGCGTTACGGTGCTGGTAGTCGGAGCATTGGTGGGAACCGTGCTCACCTATATGGGGATTAGCAAGGACCGCGTGGCAGCAATCATCTTTCTCTGCGCTGCGATGAGTGCCGCAGCTCCGCCGATCAATCTGTGGGCGATGATGGCGGCCGCTGGATCGAACATGCCCTACGTCGGATTCTTCCTGCCGCTAGGGGTGATTTCCGTTCTGGGCGCGCTGTTCAGCATGTTCTTCCTCGGCTGGAAAGGTACACCCGTCCAGCTGGACAAGGTGATGGCCGAACTGCCTGCGCCAGCCAAGGGGATGGCGGGATGGAAGGTTCTTCTGCCATTCGTCGTCTTCTTCGGATTGGTATTGGCAGGTCGAATTTGGCCTTGGAATATGCCGACGTTGGGGTTGCCGTTGATGTTCATGGTTGCGGCCGCTGTGACGCTTCTGACGAGTCCCAAGCGTCTGCCAATCTTCAAGGTAGCGCGGGAAACAGTCGAAGGGCTTCTTCCGTTGATTGGCGTGATGGTTGTCGTTGGGATCCTGGTCCAAGTAATGGCCCTTTCCGGCGCACGCGGATTGATCTCTCTCGGAGTGGTCACCTTGCCGCTGCCAATCATCTTCGCTTCGCTGTGGCTGATTCTTCCTGCTTCAGAAGGACTGGTGCAGTACGCGGCCGCGCCGCTGCTTGGCGTGCCGCTGATCCTGCTGTTCAACATGAACGGAATCAATCCGATCATGGCGTTGGCGGGTATGGCTGTGATGTTCCCCATCGGCGACATGCTGCCGCCGACGACGGTGGTGGGAAGGGCGACGACGATGACGATTGGATTCACGGGATCCTACTACAACGGATTTGTGAAGCGATGCCTAATTCCGGCGGCATTCATTTTGTTGCTTGGAACGCTATACATCGTGTTTGGAAACGAGTTGTCGTTCCTGGTGGCCGGATGAGCGGCATGATGAGAGAACGAGGAGCAAAACGATGACGATCATGATTCTTTACTACATCATGGCCGCGTTCTTCGGCGTGGTGCTGCTTTGGAATTTTGTCAAGAGCAAAGACGTGCAAAAGGCGATTCTGTATCTCGTCATTCTGATGCCGTTCGTGCTTCGCGTGTTCCGCCTCAAGTGAGCGGGAAAGGAGGAACTCAGTGAAAGCCAACAGGGAATGGATCATCAAAGGAATAGCGCTGGCGGTTTGGATAGGGATTCTGATTAGTTCCGGAATCGCATTTGCGCAGCATCGGCAGTACAAGGAGACGGTTGTTCTCGGCGAAGGTGTGACGCAGGTCAAGACGCTGGGGGACTATTTCGAGCCGATTAAGGGCACGACGAATGACTGCAACATTTACATTCTTGACAGTGGGGTTCCTGGGGGCACGTTGCTGATTATGGCTGCGGTCCATGCCGAAGAGCCGGCGACCAATCTGGCGGCACAGCTCATTGTCGAGAACGCGGGCGTGACCACGGGCAGGGTCCTGGTAGCAATTCACGAGAATCGGAGTGCCTCGACCGTGACTCGACCTGGAGACGCGTACCCGCAATTTTATACAGTGAAAACGGAATGGGGGGAGAAGAAGTTCCGCATGGGCGACCGGTGGGCCAATCCACTGGACTCATGGCCGGACCCTGAAACATATGTGCACTACCCCAGCGGACAGATGCTGGCCTACATGGACACGCGCAACATGAACCGAACGTGGCCAGGGCGAGCCAACGGAAGCTTGGCTGAGCAGACCTCCTATGCGTTCATGCGCTTGATTGAGCAAGAGAACGTCAGCCTGACGATCGATCTCCATGAAGCCGAACTGGAGTATCCGATTATTGGGACGATCGTTGCCCATCAAGGCGCGCTAAACGTGGCAGCGATGGCGTCGATGATGCTGACCGCGCAGGAATTCCCAATTGGCATGGAGATCTCTCCGCTGGCCCTGCATGGATTGTCGCATCGTGAGATTGGCGATTACTCGAACAGTCCCTGCATTCTCCTCGAATCACCCGAACCGTTCTTGGATCGAGTACGAGGCGTGACCGACGAAGCGCTGCTGCTGACGGGCAAGGACGAGTTTGTCATGAAGGCTGGAGAGAAAGGGCTTTTGTACTGGCCCATCGATGAGAATGGTTGGTCGATTGACATTCGCGTGGCGCGGCACGTGAGAACGGTCGAGAAGCTGACCGAGCTGTGGACGCGCTTCCACGCGGACACGGCGATGGTATTCTCAGGCCTGCCTAGCTACGAGGAGATGGTGGACAACGGAGTCGGCCATTACTTCACAGATCCAGCAACGGTTTCTGCAAATCGCCTTGCATTTGAGTAGAGGGTAACTCACGCATTGGGCTCGCAATCCCTTCACGATCTATTCGTGAAGGGATTGTTCCCGTTGCCTCTCCTATCTGGCGAGGATCACGGTGAATCTTCGCGTCGCTGTTGCATTCAAGTTGCCTTCTAGGCTGCCTTGCCCCTACCATTCGAGCCAGACGATTTCGCGATTTTGGAGGCAAGCGTGGATACCACTGCGGCGATTGCTCGATTCGGATTGGCCTTCGTTATTGGGATTCTCGTCGGCCTGCAACGTGAGTATTCCCAGCAGCAAGCCGATCGGGAGATGTTTGCTGGCGCCCGAACGTTGGCTCTGATTGCGATCACTGGATGTGCCGCTGCTCTGATTGCTGATTTAGCGGGGATGTCGTGGGTGTTCATTGCCGCCTTCGTGTCTGTCAGTGGACTGATCGCCATTTCCTACTTCGTGACTGCGACTCGAGGCGACATCGGCTTGACCAGCGAAATGGCAGCAATTCTGGTTTTTCTCATTGGCGCATTGTGCTACTGGGGAAAGCTGGAAATCGCGGCAGCACTTGGCGTGGGTACGGCCGTCCTGCTGTCCTTGAAAGTTGGCGTGCGAACGCTCGTGGGGAGACTGACCAAACAGGATGTACTGGCGACGCTCAAGTTCGCCGTGATCACGGCGATCATTCTCCCATTACTCCCGAATCGAACGTATGGACCTGCTCCATTGGATGTGCTAAACCCTCAGAACATCTGGCTGATGGTTGTCTTCATTTCGGCGATAAGTTTTATTGGCTACGTCTTGATCAAGCTCGTGGGCTCCCGTCGAGGTGTTGGCCTGACAGGATTGCTTGGCGGATTGGTATCGAGCACTGCAGTCACGTTGAGCTTCACGCAGCAAAGCCGCAGTCAGGATCGCTTGGCCAAGCCATTTGCACTGGCGATTACCGTGGCCTGGACCATGATGTTCGCTCGCGTGTTGGTCGAGACAGCCGTATTGAATATCGAGCTGCTCGCCGTTCTTTGGCTGCCCATGGCCGGGGCGGGCACGATGGGGTTGCTTTATTGCGGATATCTGCTGATCCTCGCGGGAAGGAGCGCTTCGGGTGAAGAAGTGGTTCTGAAAGCGCCATTTGAGTTGGCCCCGGCTCTGCGTTTCGCTGTAGCTTACGCAGCCATTCTGATCATCTCTCGCGGTGCTCAAATGTTGCTCGGAGACGCTGGTGTCTATGCTTCGGCGGCGCTCTCCGGGATCGCCGACGTGGATGCCATTACCCTATCGATGGCGCGTATGGCTGGTGCCGGAACGGTGGAAATCGGAACAGCATCGAAAGCTGTCGTGCTAGCTGCCATGGTGAATACGACGGTCAAAGGGGGCATCGTATTGGCACTGGGAGCTGCAGCGCTCAAGAAGTCAATCCTCCCTGCTCTCGGACTCATTCTGGCGGCAGGACTTGGATTGGCCTATTGGGTATAGACCTTGCGGTTGTCTGACGACGAGGTGGTGCGCAGATCGCTGCACAACGAGGCACTCGGGCAAGGGATTTGCGATCGGGGAGTGTGAATGGCACAGCCAAAGACGCAAGCGGAACAAGACAGAATGAAGCGCTGCACGTGGGCAATGATTGACGAAGACCAAACGAATATCCATCGACTATCCGACACGATCTGGAGCTTCGCTGAGCTACCCATGCAGGAGATTCGTTCCTCAAAATTGCTGGCAGACACGCTTGAAAACGAAGGTTTTGAGGTCGTGCGCGGTGTGTCAGGAATGCCGACAGCGTTTGTGGCAACGACATCGCACGGAACGGGCAAACCGTCGATTGGCATCCTCGCCGAGTATGACGCGCTGCCATCCCTTAGCCAGACAGCCGGGTGCTTGACACATACGCCCCTTGTCCCAGGAGGCCCAGGACATGGATGCACGCACAATGCAATGGGGGCGACGTCGGCATTCACTGCCCTGACACTGAAACGGGTGCTTGAGAATGAGCATCTGGACGGCACCATCAGGTTGTTTGGCTGCCCTGGCGAGGAAGCGCTGATCAGTCGTCCGTATATGGTTCGGGACGGTTTGTTCGACGGATTGGACGCTGTCCTCGATAATCACGGGGCAGATGAGTTTCGGCCAGTTGCGGGGATCTCCTACAGCGGGATGTTCTCATTTGTTGTGACCTTCCATGGGCGAACCGCCCACGCAGCTGGCGATCCTTGGCATGGTATCAGCGCACTTCACGCCGTTGAACTGATGAATCATGCTGTGAACGTTCTTCGCGAGCACCTTCACTACACGGCCCGTGTTCATTGCGTTATACCTGAAGGTGGGCGTAGTCCGAATATCGTTCCAGATTGGGCCACTGTCTGGTACTACGTTCGGGACAGCGACGAGCGGCTCGCGGATGATCTTCGGAGGGTGCTGCTCTGTGCTGAAGGAGCAGCCGTTGCAACAGGTTGCACGCATGATGTGCGGATCTACACGGGTATTCATCAGAATTACGGAAACCGCGCGCTGGCCCGGCTCATGCATGAAAATGTATCCCGCGTGGGAATGCCGATTTGGTCTGACGAGGACGTACGATTCGCCAAGACGTTCCAGAAGACCAATGGTCTCAAGCCGCTCGGCATGCGGGCAAAGCACGGGTCAGTTCTGTCCCGAAGCGCCAAAGAATTTACCGGGTCAGGGTCCTCTGATGTGGGTGAAGTCACTCTTGTCGCTCCCACAGCGACGCTTTTGTTCCCGGTTCTTCCGCGCGACGTGCGCGGACATCATTGGCAGACCGTCAGCCTTTCGGCAACCCCCATTGCTCACAAGGCAATCACTGCAGCTGCCAAGGCCTTGGTGGGCACCGGGATTGACTTGTTGTGCGACCCTGCACGACTTCAGCCCATTCGCGGGGAGTTTGCGCGTCTCCAAAGACGAATGCCCTACAAGAGCTACCTGGAGAATGATGCGATGCCGCCGACGGATCTAAATCGCGAGGCGATGGAAGCGGTTCGCTCGATCATGGAGCCACACTACGTCACTTCAGAAGCGAAATCCTCGGGCATCGGGAACTATGGTTTCGACTCACCGGCCGATTCTTGAGTGAGGAGGTAGACCCGTGAAGCGAGCCGATCGAAATGCCGTCATCCAGATTCCACTCGTCGTTCTTGCAGCAGGTCTTCTAGCATGGGCAGGGGGCCGCAACAACTTGTCAGGACCTGTGCCTGTATTCGCGATCTGTATCGGCCTTGCGTTTGTGATTCAATGGATCGCCTTCATCCCTGCTTTCCTGCTGCAATCCGAGCGTTTCTTCGACGTCACAGGCAGCGTTAGCTACATTGCCGTTGCCGCAGTCGGTTTGTTTGCGAGTCGTGATGTGGACACCCGCGGGCTGCTGTTGTTTGCCCTGGTCGCCATCTGGGCCATTCGTCTGGGGGCCTTCCTATTCCGCCGTGTGCATCGTGTGGGGAAGGATGGCCGTTTCGATGAACTCAAGCCCTCATTTGTGCGCTTCTTTATGGTGTGGACGCTGCAGGGGTTGTGGATATCTTTCACACTTGCCGCTGCCCTGGCAGCCATGACGGCGGGCGTCCACAAAGAATGGGGCTGGATCTCGTGGATTGGGCTGTTCGTTTGGGGCGTCGGTTTTCTGCTTGAGGCGGTTGCGGACGCACAGAAATCGCACTTCCGAATGAATCCGATCCACAGGGGACACTTCATTCAGACCGGGCTTTGGTCGTGGTCGCGTCATCCGAACTATTTTGGCGAAATTGTTCTGTGGATTGGCGTGGCCATCATTGCCGCGCCAGTACTTCGAGGCTGGGCTTGGATGACGTTGGTCTCTCCGCTGTTCGTTGCCCTTCTGCTGACGCGAGTCAGTGGCATCCCTATGCTTGAGAAGCGATCGGACGAGAAGTGGGGCGGACAGACCGCCTACGAATCCTACAAAAAGCGAACGGCGATGCTCGTTCCTCGACCACCTCGACGAGACATGTGAGATCCTGGTTGAGCTGCGAAGTCCTTCACAGTGAGCCGATGGGTTGGCAATTGGCTCTGTGCGGAGATGCGATCCACGGTGAGGTGCACGACTGGGATGCTCACGTCAGCGTCAATTGAAAATGTGCTCCTGCTCGTGTGATCTTGTCAACTGTGAAGCCCGCTTCTTGCGCCAACTGCGCGACCGCATCGACAGATAACTCGCTACCGTCCCATCGCACGCCGTATCCCGTTTGAATTGTTCGATCTGGGAGCTCAGCCCTCACAGGGACAACGAAGAGTTGTTGAGTTCGACCATCTCGAGGTGGGATTTCGGCATCCCAGATATGAAACACGCCTCCCTGGCGAAGGACGCGACGTGCCTCCCTCAAAACGCTTGCGCGACCAGCAGCAGGGACGTACATCAGGAAGAAGAACGCGGTGATGGCATCAAAGGCATTATCCAAGAATGGCAAGTCTGTGGCATCAGCGACAACCTTGAGAGGGCCAGAAGCGCATTCTTCCAATTCCTGCCTGCGCGTGTCAATGGCGACCACTTGGCGCCCTCTGAGCTGTCCAATGACGCCTTCGCCACCGCCTCCCAAATCAAGAATGAGATCGTCGTCGCCAAATCCATCTTCAATCCGAATCGTTTGCTGATTCACTTGAAACATTCGATCTTCTGCAACGGTTGAATGCTCGCTCACCTTGGCCTCCTTGTGAGTGGGTGTCGATGCGGATGCTGGTGGTTCAAATCGGAATTCATGTGGCGACGGCGAGCATCCCACAGACTGATGTAGGATCGTGGGCAATCCTAGGATGGGTCATGACGACGGAGCGAAATGCCGATGGTCGATTCGCGAGATAGAGTCTCAAGAATTACGATTGAGTAGCTTGTAGATCCATGTGAAATGACGTGCCTACTCCGGGAATGCTATCTACCGTGAGTTCTCCGTGGTGCTCCCTGACGATGCCGAAACTTACGGAGAGTCCCAGGCCGGTCCCCTTCTCCCGCGGTTTTGTGGTGAAGAAGGGATCGAAGATGGACGCGATGACATCCGCAGGGATGCCTGTGCCGTGATCCTCGACAGTTGTCCGCACCCAGGATCCGTCGTTCTTTGTGATCGGATGGGCCACGATCCGGATGGATTTGTTGGCGTCGTACTCAGGATACTTCAGATTCAACGCATCACGCGCGTTGATCAGTAAATTGACGATGACTTGTTGAATCTGTTGACTGCGGCACCGGACTCTCGGCAGATCCTTGGGCACGTCCACGAGAAGGGAGATGCGATCCTTCTTCAGTTGTGCTTCTACAAGCGCGAGAGATGCATCGATGATATCGCGGAGATCGGCAGGGCTATGCGCATCGGTGTCCTGGCGCGCGAACGACAGCAGGCTTCGAACGATCTTTGCGATTCGGTCTCCTTCTTCCATGATACCGTGGGCATATTCCTTCAGGTCTGCGTCTTCAATCCGCCTTTGTATCAGATCTGCGTAGTTAATGATCCCTGTCAGTGGATTGTTAATCTCGTGTGCGACACCGCTGGCAAGCGTTCCAATGGATTCCAGTTTTTGGGTATGCCGCAGCTGTGCTTCAAGCGCGGTCTTTGCCTGCTCTGCTTCAATGCGATCGGAGACATCAATGAGAATGCCCTGATAGTGCGTGATCGTGCCGCTTTTGTCACGGCGGACGACGGTGCGATCATCCACCCATTTTGTGATACCTCGTTTGGTGATCACCCGGTAGGGCAGGTGATTGAAGGCCGGACTCTGGGGATCTAGACTGCCCGCTGCCACTTCACCAGAAACGCGATCCAGGTCATCGGGATGAATCCATGCGGCAAAGGGCACGTTGCCAGACTGCATCTCCTCAACTGAGTACCCAAAGACAGTCTCGACGTTGTCAGAAACATAGTCAACTGGCCAACCTTCAACGTTCCTCCACAGGAACGCGACGGCAGGGCTGAGACGGATGATTTCGTAGGCCTCTCGAAGCGATCGCTCAGCACTTTCCCGTTCGAAGATCTGCTTCTGCAAATCAAGCGAGCGCTTCTCCAGCTTGGCTACGAGCCGCTCGTTGTAGAGCCGGAGCACTTCGGTCTCATTCTCAGGATTGGAATGAGGCTTTTTTGCGGCATGGGATGCGTTGAATACGACAGCCTCAATTCGGGCCATGAAATCCGAGGGTTCAGCGGGCTTGCGAATGAAATCATCAGCGCCGATCTTCATGGCGAAGTCGGCGTCGCTTTGCTGGGTATACGTGGCCGTGTAGAAGATGAAAATCGTGTCTTTGAGGATGCTGTCCTGTCGGATTTCACGACAGAGCCGGAATCCATCCATGATCGGCATAAGAATGTCAGAGATGATGAGATGGGGCGGATTGGCGCGAGCGTAATCAAGGGCTTCCTGGCCATTTGTGGTGACAGCAACGTCGTGGCCGTGTCCGGTAAGCAATACCTGAAGCAGGTACCGTGCATCTGGTTGGTCGTCCACGATGAGGATCTTCATCTGCAACCTCCTGGGGTCTCGATTCCTCTTCGTTCATCGGTTGGCTTGCGAAGTTTTAGGTAGTCTCTGATGCTATCGACGAATGTGGCTGGATTAATGGGCTTTTCGATGTAGCCCGTACATCCCGATGCAAGCACTTGCTCGCGATCCCCCGGCATGGCGTACGAAGTCACGGCCACGATGGGAATTGAAGCCAGTAATGAATCGGATTGAAGGGCCTTTGCCACATCGTGCCCGCTCATGACAGGCAACTGAATGTCCAGCAAAATCAGATCAGGGATGTGGATTGAAGCCGCATGGATTCCTTCTGGGCCATCATTGGAAAGAACAACACGAAATCCGTGTGCCTCCAATAGGTATTTCATCAAGTACTGGTTTTGAATTTGATCCTCAATGACGAGAATCGTCCCCGCAGCCATTTACCTCACATCCTTGGGAAGCCGCACGGTGAACGTACTGCCAGCCCCCAGTGCGCTCTTTGCTTCAATTGTTCCTTGAAGCTTCTCACTCAGACGTTTGCAGATGGAGAGTCCGAGCCCGGTTCCCTCGTAGCTGCGGGACAAACCTGTGTCCACTTGCTGAAACGGTACAAATAGCTTGGCCAAATCGTCCTCAGCGATGCCGATGCCGGTGTCTAAAACGCTGAGAGTAATAAGGGCACTGTCTTGCGTGCACGCGACGTGAATGGCCCCAGTTTCTGTGAATTTGATTGCATTGCTTAGGAGATTGGTAAGGATTTGCCCAACCCGCCGACGGTCGCTGAACATCTCCTCAATGCCGGGTGCGATGTCGACATCGATCGTCAGCGCTTTGTTCCTGGCCAACGGACGCGCAGCTTCGACGACCTCATGGATGAGACTTGGCAGGTCAAATGTACCCAGGAATACCTCAAGCTGATCCGCCTCGATTTTTGATATGTCCAGAATATCGTTGATCAGATCGAGAAGATGTCTTGAGCTTGTCTGCACCATCTTCAATTGCTTGGCCTGTTCCTCATTCACCGGACCCGGGAGTCCCTGCAGCAAGATGCCTGTGAATCCAATGATTGAATTAAGTGGCGTGCGCAGCTCATGGGACATGGTCGCTAGAAACGCGGACTTCAATCTGTCGGCTGCCTCAGCTTTCTCCTTGGCGACGCGCAATTGCTGCGCGGCTTGTTTGCGATCTGTAATATCAAGCGATGTCCCGATTGCCGCAATAATCGTTCCCCCCACGCGCACGGGAGCCACATGAGAGAGGTACGTGCGAACCTCACCCGCAGTTGTTCTGACGTCATACTCCTGACGTACCGTATGCCCGTCGAAGACCTGATGGAGTTCCTTGAGCCAAGCCTGCTTGAGCTCCTCTGAGACCTCCAATTCATCGGCTCGTTGCCCAATCACATCTCCGATGGCCTGCCTGCTCGTTGGACTCTGCATGGTATAGCGAAGATCGCGATCGATGGAGAAGAAGTCAACGGGCATGCTCTCGATCAGGGTTCGCAAGTAGGCTTCTCGTTCGCGGAGTGCATCTTCTGATGCCTTCTGATCAGTGATATCGACGTGTGTTCCCACGAGTCGGATGGGCTTTCCTTCAGCGTCCTTGACAAGAAACGCGCGCGAGAGAATGTCGACGTCAGTGCCGTTCTTATGGAGCATGCCAAACTCGATCCTGTATTGCGACGATCGACCGGAGATGTAGCTAGACATGGCCGTTGTTACACGCTGTCGATCATCGGGATGAAGCAATTCGTTGAAGGTATCAATCCGGGGCGCAAGAGCGGTTGCTTCCAATCCTAGCATGGATGCCCATCTTGGAGAGAAATAAACGTCTCCTGTCTCCAGATTCCAATCCCAAAGGCCGTCATTGGCACCGCGCATGGCAAGCTCGAATCGCTCTTCGCTTTTGCGACGTGCCTCTTCTGTTTTGCGGCGTTTCCGCGTTTCTCTACGAACGATGATGACGGACATTGAAAGCCCTGTAATCAGAACGCCTGCCGCGATGAGTGTCGGCACCAGCCAAGGGGGCCAGAGGAAGATAGTCTGAGGTTCGGTGACGATTAAGAGGCTCTCCTCAAGCACGCGGTAGTACACGGACGCTGGATCGTTCTTAAACTTGCTGAGTCGCGTATCAAGTTTG
>JAHITR010000098.1 GCA_018817505.1 Candidatus Bipolaricaulota bacterium
CTTGTCCAGGATGTCCCTTGCGAGCCAGCTGACAAGACCATCATGACTGCTTGGAGCGAGGCTTTCCTTATTCACACGGAGATTCTAGTCCATGCAAGGCACAAGGCAACCAGAATGCGAGGCGATTCGATTTTGGGCGCTGCTAGGTGGAGTCAAATGACGGCATAGCGGTCGAAGCAAACAAACGGACCACTGAGGTGTTAGGGAGAAATGATGTGCTGTCGATTAGGGCACACGCGAGGGCATAGTCAGCGCGGCTGACAGCGCTTAGCTCAGGCTAGATCCTGGCGATTGCAGAAACAAGCTTGACTGTGGGATAGCTCGGTGCGAACGTAGGGGGAAGCGCAACAGTCGGTTTCTCTCCTACGTCACCGAATCCCAGGCACAACGCGCGCAGTACGCCTCAGATCGAGGAGAGGCTTCAATCGACAACGACATGGCCGCCTAGTCATGCTGTTGCATCTTTCTTTGGATGATCTTGTTGTAGAGCTCGTATGCCTCGCCAGAACGGTTCTTTTCATTTACCAACAGTCCTCCGAACAGTAAATCTACGACGAAGTGCTGAGAGAGACGGGAAGGCATGATTCCATAAGGAGACAGAGCATCGACGGCATTTGTTTCTAGCACGATATTGGCGTTTTCCGCAAGGGGGAAATCCGAAAAATTGGTAATTGCGATTGTGGTGGCGCCGGTTCGCGAAGCGAATTCCATCGCATCGAGGGTGTCCTTCGTGCAGCCGGAAAACGAAATCCCGATGGCGACATCGTCCTTCAGCAACGAAGTGGCCGATATCGCCTGCAAATGTGGATTTGGATCCACATTGGCGATAATTCCCAATCGCCTCAACTTGATCTGGAGGTCCTTTGCCACGACGTACGACTCTCCTGCACCGTAGATATCGACGATTCGAGCCTCAGAAATCGCTTGTATGGCCGCATCCAGCATCTTGCGATCCAGCGTTACGACGCTTCGCTGCAATCCCTCGATACTCTGCTGCAACATCCCTTCCACAAGATCGGGTTCCTGGACAAACTCTATGAAGGAAAGAGTTTTGGGGTGGAGGTTGCCAATTTCCTGAGCGAGAATGATCTTTAGCTCCTTGATCCCCGTGTACCCAAGCTTTTGGCAGAAACGAATAATCGAAGCTTGACTGGTACCGGAAGCGCTGGCAATCTCTTCGGTCGACATTCGGATCATGCGAAAAGGAGAGGCAACCACGCAATCAGCGATCTTCGTTTCAACCAGCGAAAACTGGTGCCTCATCGCCTTGATCTTCTGTAGCACGCTCTTGGAAAGAAGCACCATCTCTGTTTCAGTCTTCAGTGCAGACACCTCGGGGATCGATTCAAGTGGCTTCATTCTATGGAGTCGCCTCCTCGACGTCAATTGTTCTTCCGGTAGTTTGAAATGTTCTTTCGTCCGTGCGGACTGGCTCTGACGCGCTCAACGAGGCAACAAAGGGAGGAAGTTGCCAGCTGGCTGAGCTGTTTGTTTGAGTGTTCACTAGGCAATGTTAGTTCATGCAACAGTGAAAACAAGTGGAAGGAGGCGACTTGCTCATCCATGAGTGAGATTCAGCATTCAAGGCCTGTCAGAGCCTAGCGCAGCTGTCGTCTCCATCCTATTGCCCGGCCTTGCTGTGGGGACGAACGCTGTTGTCGGCGCGGGGTGGCCCTGGCCAGTCGCGGTTGTCTCATCGAACGTTTTTGTCGCCACAAACCCGTCAAGGATGATTCGAGAGATCGAGCCGTAGTGACTCGGCACGGAGCTGCAGCATGTTGTTCAGGTTGCTGGAAGTTGAGTGCCCCGGCAAGGCGCGAAATGGTGATGGAAGACATGACCGTTGCCGTCCAGCTTCCAGTGCCCTCTGGCAGTCGCAATCTGCCGTATCGCATGTGCTCATGCCTACACGATGAACGCATCTGGAATAGCGGACAGGCCATCACTGCTTGGTGGATTCGCGCGTCGTTGCGCTCCTGCTCCTATCGTTCCACTGCGAACCAGATTAGCGATAGACCCAGTCGAGTCAGATTCGATCCTAGGGTGCAGATGACTCGTTAGCGGTTCCGTATCTCCTTTGCGGCCGCTTCCAAGACCTGCATGGCGACGTCGTGCACGAAGATCGTCTTTCCTCCTCCAAGGATCGTGCTTCCAGATCCGACATAGAAGCTTCCCATGAACTCCTGATCAAATTGCGCGAGCTGGCCTTGGATGAAGGCAATGTCGTTCCGCGAGGCAAGAACATACGTGTACAGGGTGAGGACGACACGAAAGGTGATGCCCCCTCCGGATGAAGAGATGCTGCCCGGCGGCATCGGAATGAGAACAAGCGATAGGGGATACTCCAGTACGTTCGTCCAGATTCCCTTCTCGCTCCCGAATGAGAATCCTCCCCACTCGGAGTGGATTTCATTCGTATACACGCGAATGGACATCTCGGGTTCGAGCAGGAAGCTCGATGGGAAGGTGAATGCTGTTTTGGAGTTGCTCAGTTTGGTGAGCGTCCACCCCAGAAGATCCTGGCTGGCTGTGCCGTAGTTCTTGATCTGGACGTACTCATCGCTTTCAGTTTCGAAGTCAGTTCCTTTGTACATGATGCACTCGATGCGTACGTCGGGCGCGGGCTCGTCTGTGGCTTCGGCTTGCTGTGGTGTCCCCGCCTCATCTGGGAGCTCCTCGTGCTCTACGCACGTGCTGCAGCAGCCCTCCCCGCACGCGGAGTATGTGCATCGATCGATCTCCTGCCCGACACCCACCTCGCCATCCAGCAAGACCGCAGTGTCCGGCCGTGCTGCGGCGTCCTCGCGCAAGAAAGACACGATCGTTTTCTCGACAGGGGATTGCTTGTATTTTGCCAGCAGGTCGTGCAGGAGGACGAGCCCCTCTAGCTCCTCGTCTGGCAGTTCGCTGAGATCATAATCTTCAGATCCATTCCAGCCACGTAGCGAGATCCCAATCGGGAGAATCTCAGCCGGGCTATAACTGAATACACGTTCGTATGACAAATCGTTGGCCGTGTCTTGAAGCGACAGCTTTGCTCCGTACATCTTCCCAGCCTCAATAGGTATCTGAGACGTGGCCGAGTAGATCGTGAGTGTGCCCCCCCGCTGAAACGCGGTGGTCGGAGCTCCTTCGATAGGAACCCGCGTGCCGTTGATGACTGCGTATGTCTCCCATCCACCTTCGAGATGGTACGAGGTTGGCAATTCCGAGTACTCCACAGTCGCGTGGAAGACAACGGCAGGAAGACCGCTTTCTGTGTTCAGGACAACATCGACCCCCCAATTCACTTCCTTCCACTCAACTGCTGAAGCTCCGATGGAGAAAGCGACTAGGATAGCGACTGAAGCGATAACTCCCCTTTGCATCGCGGACCTCCTTGCTGCCCAGAACGTGCCATTGAAGGTTGCTCCTGCTGTTTCGTCCTCATACACCCTTAGTCTATATCGGTTTTGGCCATCGCGGCAAGCAAGGCTTTGTTCGCTAGCGCGTAAGTCATGGCCGTTTCATGCCGTAGATGTCGATCCAGGAAGGGGGCCGGATATCTACAGTGTGGTGTTTGAAGAACTGCGAGAACCGCACAGCTGGTTGTTGCGTGGTGATTAGAATCACCGCTCAATCGGATCGGCGAGCGAGTCCTGAGCGAGACCAATCTTCTGCTCACCTAGCGATCTTCCATGTCCTCGGCGAACGTGCTCTCATGATCAGGTTGCCCCTCGTCGCAAA
>JAHITR010000015.1 GCA_018817505.1 Candidatus Bipolaricaulota bacterium
AGCTGTATTCAGGAACAACGTACAAGTCGTCTATCCACGGCCGTGGTGTATGGAAGCAATCCGTCGTGATTGACGTCATGGAGTCAAGGGATAGCAGCTTTCCATCGGCTCGAATGCCGACCTCCTCCCAGGTTTCGCGCTCTGCTGCTTGGAGTGGTGTCTCATCATCTTCCCCGCCGCCAGATGCGAACTGCCACGTGCCAGTGTCCGCTCGCTTGAGTACTGCAAACTCCAGTCCGGTCGTCGTGCGGCGGAACGGGATGATCAAGACCTGATAGGGCGCTCTCACCCGACACCCTTTGCCATGGCGAATCCCATCGCGCCAAGGAGCAATGTCGTGGTCACGACAGTTACCAGCCACAGCGAAAGGTTAATACGAAACATGGGCAGGCCCATCAAAAAGATGGAGCCGAAGAACAGCGCTAGATAAGGGACGAGAATACTAGGCCGCATCGGCGAACGAAATTCGACAGGCCACGCATAGTCCACGGTGATCATGAAGGCGACGAATGCCAGGAAGGCAATCGCTCCAATCCGATGGAACCAGCCTTCCCCCGTGCGCACAAGCGCGAACAGCGCGGCCATGGTTGGAATCGCCAAGAGAATGATGACTCGTCCCAGAATACCGTTGATGCGCATGTCCCCCGTCATCACCCGCGAGACAAATCCTGCGGCTTGGAGAAGATTGACGGCATTGACGACACCCCACATCGTAAGCACGGCCCACCAAGGATTAACGCCCACCTCAGCCAGCATGATTGCCCTCCTTCGCATCTCCTTGAGCCTTGTTCCAAACATAACCACACGCCAAACAACACGGTTTGTGAACGCAAATCAAGCGGCCGCATTCGGGGCACGTCCATCGCGTCTTCTCTCGTTCGATAAACCCATCAAGGCCGATCTCGCGGATGATCCCCAGGTTCTCGATCATGCTCATGCCGTATTTGCCGCGATAACGCTTGTCGAGCTGCTTGAGCCGCTTGCAGGGAAACTGGCCACAGGTCCCACAGAATCTTGTTCCACTCGCTGCCAACTCCTCACAATGCGCGATCCGACATGTGATGCAATAGCTGGGTTTGTCAGCATCCCCGCCATTGCAGCCGGGACAGTTCTTCTTGGCTCGGAGATACCCGCTGCACAACCCGCAGTCCATCCCACAGGGCGCAATCAGGATCTCAGTCAATGAGTCAGGACGCTTGATCTCACTTTTGGCCATCATTCTCCCTCGCCATCGAACTCGAATTTTCTCCCGGTGTCAAATACTGCCGCCTTGATTGCGAATCCTTGACTTCAATCAACTCGTGCACGGTTCCAAATGGGTTGAGGAAGGCCATGTATCGTCCTATAGGGCCTTCATTGGGCGAGTCATGGAGGAAACGCACGTCCTTGGCCAGGAGCTTGGCGACCGCTTCACCTAAATCTGGCGCAGCAAAGGCAATCGAAGAGCCCGCATCCTGTGAGTATTCTGTAGATAACGATTCTCTCTTGCCGAGGAAGACGGCAAGCTGAAAATTGTCGCCTTGAAAAAGAAGGAAGCCTTCGCCCTCACGACCCAAGATGAGTCCAAGCGTCTGTTCATAGAAGCGGCGGGCACAATCAAGATCGGGAACAAAGACGAGAACGCTGTGCATGGATAGATTCATATCATCCTCTCCTCGGGCGATTCCGTCGCTTCAAAGGGTTTAGCAATCCAGATGCCTTGTATCACTCAGATACCGAACGGCTCTGTTGGTATGAATATCATCTTGAACAAGACAGGTGATGCTGCCTGGCAGGACACGGAAGTTCACGTATCCCACAGACTCAATGGGCATTCCGATCCAGCAGGCGATGAGGAATGTGGCGGCATAGCCATGTGTGCAAATAACCGCTCGCTCGCCCAAGATGACCTCATTCATCACTTGGTAAAGCCGAATGGCCAGCTCCCGTTTGGTTTCGCCTCCGTGGGCGTTGCGGAAATCTAGTCGATTGGCACCGTCAGATGACAGAATAGGCCCGCCAATTTCATCTTGAGACAGCCCTTCAGCACTGCCGAATGACATTTCTCGTAGCTGCGCGTCGTAGCGAGCTTCACTTCCAAGACAATCGGCGATCGCCTGTGCGGTTTGTCGAGTCCTCGTCAAGTCAGATGAGAAGATGGGCACACCCTGGAGATCAAGCTCAAGTAGCCGGCGCCCACATGCTCGTGCGTTTTCCATGCCCTTTGCTGTCAACTCTGAGTCGTACCATCCGCCGACGAGGCGATCGACATGGTGTGTCGCCTGCGGATGAGTCACGATGTAGAACTCTTTCACGTGCGCACCTCCGATTGAGATTCGCCCCCGAGCTCTTGATGACGATAGCAGTCGATCGTGTGATCATTCACCATGCCCACAGCTTGCATGAAGGCGTAGCAAATGGTGGGGCCGACAAAATTGAATCCTCTCTTTCTGAGAGCTCTGCTCATGGCCACAGATTGCTCCGTTTGAGCTGGCAACTGCGTCATAGAATGCCAGCGATTTTGTCGGGGCTGGCCGTCTACGAATGGCCACAAATAGGCATCCAACGAGCCGAACTCTTGCTGTATGGCCAGCACGCCCCGCGCATTCTTGATCGCGGATTCGACCTTCAATCGATTGCGTACAATCCCCTCATTGGCGAGAAGCCGCTTGACATCGTCCAGTTCGTAGGCGGCGACTGCTTCAATATCGAACTGGCTGAAGGCTTCACGATAGGCAGGACGTTTGTTGAGGACGGTACGCCAGCTCAGGCCCGCTTGCGCGCCCTCAAGAATGAGCATCTCGAACAAGTGACGGTCATCGTGAACGGGTACTCCCCATTCCTCATCATGGTAGGACACATAGAAAGGATCGCTTCCGCACCACGCGCACCGCGCTTTCACTGTAGGCTCCACCTCCAAACCATTCCGCGCTAGAGAGCGATCCCGTTTGATATCAAATACTCGATAACATCGTTGTGCTGAGTCATTCCATGATTGATCACTGCTCGGTAGATGAAGATGCCGCTATACATCGGCGTCCGTCCAGCCTCGGTAAGTAGCCGGTACTTGGTGTCGAGAATGATGGCTCGATGAGCTGGCGTCATTCGGTTCTTGAGATCAACCATTTCTGTCTGAGCCCTCTCCAGAGCTGGAGCGGGAAGCGACCAAATGTCAATCTTCCACATCCGCCCCCAATCGCCATGCTCGATCTCAGGCTTGAGGTAGAAGCCATCCTTCACCTGGCCGTCCTTGCCGCGGAGAAACCGAATCTTCTGAACACAGTCAAGCTTGGACAGCTCTACGCCAACGCCCATGAGCTGCTCAGGAGTCGTGAGTGGGAGGTTTATGTCGATATCGGGATACATCATCAGGTCCATGAAGTAGCTGCCAGTTGGCAGTAAGGCGCCAATGGGGGCCACCGCCTCCTCTAGCTTGATGAGATCTAGAACCTCGTCTGCCTCTTTGCGCAAGGCACGAGATCGTTCTTCTGGCGTCATCGCTCGATCAGCCTGCCTTTCCATAAAGAGAACGACATGAGACAGCACGAGATGTCGACATGCGCTAGCCTCCGCGTGCGTTGCGCTGCTTCCTGAACGATGCTTCGAACGCGTAGGCAAAGGCAGCGGCCACGGCGATGCCCGACAAAGGGTTCTGCAATACGATCCCGATGACGGCACCAATCACAACGCCAATGGCGATGCCCACTCCAGGACGCGGAATTCTCCATGTTCTACTCATGCGATCCTCTCCTGTACGCAAGATGCGACATCGGGCGTTCGCAACAGCTTGTCGTCTAAACCGATCGAAGAATCAGCCCAGCAATGGCCGCCACCAGAGCCCCATTCATCGCGATAACATAAGAGTAGAACCAGGGCCCCGTACGTCCGGTCTCTTGACGAGTGATGTCGCGATACTGGCCGATGTACTTGAGAATCATGACGCGCAGGAATAGGTAACTTACCTTGATACCGCGTTTCTGGAGAGCGTTGGCGATCACAATCGACGAAACAACACCCCATATGACGCTGATTAGGGCGATGGCAATCAAAACATGGCTTGTTGCCGTCATCATTTCTTTCAACCTCCTGATGCCTCGAATAAGTCCTCGCGCGTTCTTTCAGAGATCAACTGGCTAGAATCAGATGATACTCTTCTTCTCCATTGGGAAGGAATCCGATGCGCTCGTAGAGCCGCCTTGCCTCAGCACTGCGAGCATCAACGGCCAAGAATGCCTTCACAGCTCCCTGCCGTTGTCCCCACAGCAGACCAGCCTCCAACAGGCCTCGCCCCAACCCCAATCGCCGATCATTGGGGCGAACAGCCAACTCCCGAATCCACACTCTGTTATTCTGTTCCCCATACGACCGCACACAGCAGAACCCCGCCAACTGCCCGCTGGCTTCGGCTATGAGCACAGCGCTGGCGCTATCTTCCAGCCAGTCGGCGTACCAGGCGGATGTCGACGGTTGCCAGCCGATGTCCCCACCACACGCCTGGGAAACATGTGCCAGGCGGACGGCATCCGCCAACTGAGCCTCAGCCATAGCAAACGAAGTCGCGTGCAAACCTGAGAATCCAGACAGCTCGCCGAGCCAATGATCCAGATAGTGATTGCGCACAGTAAACCCGAGCGAAAGAAGCGCCTTGGCGTAATCGCCCTGGTTCACCAGCGTCACATGCCAAGGAGCGATGAGAGGCATTTGTTGCTGCATCTTCTGTACTGTGCTCACAAGTGCTTGTGGAGAGTCAGCAGACCAATGCAGGACGTGCGACGCTTCGCTTTCGAAATCTAGGACAACCAGCGCGTCTTCCTCTTCCACAATGGCATCCGGATGTTGCCGACGCACCTGTTCTAGCCGCTGAGCCGAAAGTTCGAAATGCTTTTGCTTGTGGTCTATCCGCACTGAGAATCATCCTCCCCTGGTCTCTGCTTGAACAGGCAACCTGATGCCGCCCGCAGACGTTCCAGGTCCATGACAACGGACTGAGCTGGCGAATGCCTCATAATCAGTCACCCCGGCATCCCGGCAAACACCTTCCAGATGAGCATGAGTGCGGCCGCTGCCAGCGCCCAGACGCCTGTTGCTCCGGCAAGTGCAGGGCTCAGGCGCCACCTCTCGACCAAGAAGTACAAGGCAAGTAAATAGAGGAAGTACGGCAAGAGGGAGGCCATTCCGAACAAAATGGTGCGTTGCAGATCCAACACCGATCGCTGAGTTCCGATGAGATAGTGAGTGATCAGTGCGAATGTCGGAAAGAGCGGCACAAGCCCAGCGATATAGTAGTTCTTCGTCTGTGCGATCAGTTGGATGAGGACAACGGCTGTTGCGCCTACCAGAGCCTTCAAAGCAAGGTGCAAGATCTATCCACCTCCAGCCAACGCGGGGAGGATGTGGCGCATCATGATCTCGTCTACGGGCTCGTATGAATCATAGTTTCCGCCTGTAAACATGATCATCGTGTTGAAATCGGGTATGACGATGAGTCGTTGCCCTCCCCAGCCAGCGGCAGTGTAGGTTGGCACTCTTTCGGATCCGATGCCGACATCCATCAGCCACCACAAGTAGCCATAGTCGGTGTAGGCATAGAAGCCCTCGCCGCGCGAGAACCGATACGAGGAAGAGACCGACGCCACAATCCAGTCCTCAGGCAGCAGCCGTTCGCCACCCCAGATTCCACCATCGAGCATCAGCTGCCCCAGTTTGGCTACGTCTCGCGGCCGCAGTTTGAGATCGCCGTGCGTTCCGATCAGGTTATAGCGCATGTACGGCCACCAGTACTCGGTGATGCCAAGAGGCCCGAACAGGTACTCGTTGGCGAAATCCTCGATATTCCTGCCTGACGCCTTCTCAATGAGCTTGCCCAGCAACGTCACCGCGCCGCCGTTGTAATTCCAGACTGTTCCCGGTTCTTCTGCAAACGGACGTGAGATCAGATAACGCAACGGGGAAGCCGCGACATTGAACTGGTACATGTCATTCTCATCTTCCCATAGGGTGTTCTCGTTCCACTCCCATCCTGAAGTCATCGTCAGCAGGTGCTCGATGGTGACGGCCTGATTCTCTGAAGTCACCAAGTCCGAATACTCGGGAAAAAATGTCATCACCCCTTGGCTCACATCCGTGATGAATCCGTTTTCGATGGCAGCTCCGACGAGCATGGATGTCACGCTCTTGGTCAACGACCCAAGGTTGTGAATCCGGTCCTTGGTGAACAGCATCTCGGCTCCCCCCCAGCGCGTTGGTGAGTAATAGGGGCTTCCCATGAAGTACTCCTCCATCACCAGAAGGTCATCCTTGACGATGAGAAGGCCGTGAATTCGAGGATATCGACCATCCAGGATTCCCTCTATGGCTTCACCAATAGGCGCCGGATCGATGCCAACCTCGGCCAACGTGCCTGTGGCCCAATCCCCGTCGACATCCACAGGTCGGACGTAGACATAGCCAACACCGGACATCTGCGCCAGAACGCACCAGGCGAACAGGCACAGGCACCCGATCGTTGGGAGACAACGCAGCACAGCCTTCATGTCCTATCACCCCAAATGCAGGATTTTGTCATGTAAATGTACAGCGACCGTTTTGTGGATTCCATGGAATTTGGAGAATCGAACTCCTCCAAGGCAGATCCCATAAGCCGCATGTGCGCTGGGAATGGCTGATTTGAAACCCCACTCAGGCGCAGTGTCACGTCAATTGATAGGTGTGATTGCAGCAATCGTCGCCCTTCATCAGCGATTTCGTTCGAGTGAATCTCATGGCAGGATTGAGTCCTTGGCAGAATCCGAAGTCATAGGCACAGTAGAAGGCATCGCCAATATCCGTTGCGCCAAGTCTGGCCATCTCATCTGCGAATAGACATTGGGTGACACGAAGACGCAGACACGAGCTGGATCGTTCCTCGACCTGGAACTGCGTCCCTTGCACCATCTGATCCCAAAGTAACTCCATCACGGCGTTCAGGTTGCGGGAATCAAGATCGGCATCCTCCAGCCGTCGCCTTGTTTGGTCGATCGTGTATTGGCTCACGAGATCGAGCACGTCCACACCGAAGCGATCTACAAGCAGCCTGAATAGCTCGGCTCGCTGAGCCATTTCTGCCTTCAGTTGTTCACTCACAGCGTCCTCCCGCCTTCCTTGTTTGTGCGTATTCGGCGCAATCACCACTGCCAACATCAGTCACAGGATGGATCCAGTATCAAATGCTGGCCATCTGAAGACCATCGAACCGTTTCAGGACTCGCAGAGCACGCAACGTGACCCACTTGCTTGGCGAATTCTTGGCCTCAATGTCAATCCAGAACTTGCCGTTGAATGTGCTCTCAAGAGTCCATCGACCATCGGTTTGTTGTTTGGACAGCACGAGATCCATTGCGTCTTGCATGCGAGCATCGCGGCAGCCCAGCTTCGTCAGGATGTCTAGGATCTCAAGAACGTCTGTTGGGTACATCAATGGGAATCCGAATCGTGTCCAACCCGGCTTGGAGATCTTGTTCAAATCATGAGACCGCTTGTAGACGCGATGCTTCAGCAGGTACTCGACACCCTCGTCGATCGTCCTCACCACGGCTGTCGTTCTCTGACTTTCGGGGATTTCCGCCAATGCCTTCAAGGCTTTCACAATTCCCATGTGGCACGTATGCCGACCCCAACAGGGCTCAGCCTTGTCATACGGCCAACCCGTCGGGACTTCTTCAATCCCATCGTCGAATCGTTGATACGCTGTGATCCAATCGATGCCACGCTGAACCCGATCATCGTGGAGATAACCCAATCGAATGAGACTCCACACCATATTGCCTGTCAAGCAGGGGATCACTTCGCGATGTCGTCCTCCACCATGCATTGCACTGCGATAAGCGGAGAATCCGCCGCTCGCCAAATCTTGCGAATTGTCAAGAATGAATTCACACGCCGCACGAATGCGCGGTTCAGCGGGATCTGCCGCCAGCTCGGCGAGGATGAGGAGTTGCCACACCGTTCCCCGATACTTGTCGACGTAGAATCGATCTGCTTCCCCCCAATAGCCACCTGGCTCCTGCAGATCCAGAAGGTGAGAGACAATCCCTGCCTGCATGACGAGACGTCTTGCGCCCACAACGCGGGCATCCGAGTCAGGAAGATCAAGAACATCCGTAAGCGTTTGCAAGCGAACAGATGGATATTCGTCTTCAAGCAACCAGTCAACAGGATCTGCATGCAGCAAGCTCCGCCATCCGTCCATGATGACCTCCTAGCCATTACTCTCTAGAAACCAGGCAAAGAGGTCAAGTAGAGGATGTTCGAGATTCTACGTTGAGAGAACATCGGTAAGACCGGCACGGAGGCAACCGCCGCCATTCGTGCGAGTGTGTGTCCGCGTGAATGGCCCGTGCCTCGTCTGGAGGAGTGCTCACCGCCCATGGAGGCTACTCTGATTTCTCCAACACCCTTGGGTGATGCAAGCTTCCTTGTTCCTGTGGGCGTGCAGGATTTCCCGGTCTGCGAGGGGGGAACTTTGCTTGCCCGGGAATTGATTTCAGGAATCGTTCGAGAAGGCGGCGTTCGAAGCAGGAGGCTCTGACTGCACCCTGCCTGTGCAATGGTTTACCAGATTCCTCACGGGGACAGGCCCAAAGGAGATCCCTGCCGAGCGCTCGTTCTCACGTGCCATCCACTCCAAGCTGCGGACATTCCTCCCACCTGTCGTTGTTGATCTGCACCAAGCGTTTCGCCTCATGTTCCGCGAACGAAACGACCGGAGGCATCCTGTGAGCTCAGCGCGTTGCAGCATTTTAGGTACGGCAACGCGCTGGCTGGCAGATGCGAAGTACTCTACGCTTGACTCCAAAGACCCATTCGATTCCCGACACAGTCTAGGAAGATAGCGTAGTATCCGAATTCGTCTGAGATCTTTGACTTCTGGACGACCGTCTTGCCTCCCGACGCCTCGATCTTCTGCAAGGTTGCCGTGATGTCGGCCACCTCAAGATGGATGATCGGGCCTTTGTCGCCTGGTGGCTCGGCCATGCTACTGGCGTTCACTCCACCGCCAAGCCCCGAAGGTGTAGAGAACAACGCATAGCCCTCCATGCCCGGGATGAGCTGGAATGTCCACTGGAAAAGTTCTTCGTAGAACTTCTTGCTCGCAGCCAAATCGTTCGTCATCATCTCAATGTGACAGATGTCTCCTACAGCCATGTTTCCTCCTTGTTCTTGCGCTGTGTCGAGTCTCTCGAGTGCAACATCTTAAACTCCGAAATCGCCCAGTCAGCCTAGTACGGGTTCAGAAACTCTCAGCCGCCGGTCTTCTGCTCCACGGGGGAGGGACCGCGCCCTCGTTCACCAGTTGCGCTAGTCGCTCGAATACCATCCTCCATGCCTTCTGGAAGAACTCCCACGGAGACTCCCATTCGGCTGTACTCCGCCAACCTGAATGGACCAGGTGAATCGCTGTCCATTGCTCTTTGCCTCGCGGCTGGGGAAGAAAGAAGACAGATACGTGGGTTAGCGGATCAACGCTGTTCATGACCTCGTGATCTTCGAGTGGTCCCTTCCACTCGAATCCGAGCACCACATCGGGCACGAATACCGTGATTCGGCAATTGATATTGCTGTCGGTTTCTCGCTCAGGGGGATTCCAGAACAACTCATATTTGCCCCCGAGCGTTGGCTCGACGTCCGCCTTGGCAGTCAGCCACTTTTCGAGGTTCTTATTGAGCGTGAACATCTCATATGCCTCGTGCAGATTGCACTTCAATTCGACTGTGTGATGCTGAACCCGCTCCACAACTCCCTCCTTTGGACTCCAATAAATTATGGCCAGCTTCTCTCCTGAATCTCCGCGTCCTTCTTGTTGCCTGCCCACTACTCGTAGAATGGGAAGGATTGACTCAACGCGAGGTAACTATCTATAATACCATGCGATAGTTACATCGTATCGAGATCGATGTAACTTGTCAATAGGATCTGTGCAGGTTACAAGGAGATTGATCAATGACAACAGGAGTCGAACGGATCGAGACAACAAAGCTCGTCGCGGGCGAACTCTGCCTCGATTTCGCCAATACCGCCAGCCGTCGCACAGTCAATTCGGACGAACTCCTCTGTTCCTATGAAGACTTGGTATTTTGGTTCCACTACGCAGGCATGCTCTCTGAGAAGGAAACTGAACGCCTGCAACACGTTGCGGCCCGGCAGAGCACGAAGTCAGCGCAGGAGTTCCAGCGAGCGTTGGTTCTTCGTGAGGCTGTGTACAAGACCTACTCGGCGCTGGCGTCAGAACGCCCCCCCAGCAAGGCAGCCCTGAAGACAATCAATGCTGCAGCTACTGAGATGCTCGGGCATCTGCAGATTTCACCGTCGAAAGATCGATTCGAGTGGACCTGGTACAACGTGAAGGATGCCCTGGAATTTCCTCTATGGACGGTTGCACGTTCCGCAACGCGTCTCTTGGTTTCGGAGGAGAGTCGTCGACGAGTCCGAGAATGCCAGGGAAGGGGCTGTCATTGGCTGTTCGTCGATCAGACATGCAATCGGAATCGCCGCTGGTGTGATATGGCGACCTGTGGGAACCGCGAGAAGGTCCGTCAATTCAGAGCTCGCAAGAACCGCGGCGCATGACAAGACGGCCAAGTGCAGGCAGAGACGGGCAGCAAGCCCCGCCATCCGTCCATGATTGGCTCCTAATCACTGCCCCCTGACAGTGAGGTGAAGATGTCAAGTGCCGGATGCTCGAAATCCTGAATATGGCGCACGTCGTGATAGCAGGTATCGCAGCAGCACCCACCGTTCATCAAGATCTGTGTCCGCGTGAGACGGAAACTCTCATTGGCCTTGCGGAACATGGCAAAATCTGGATAGCAGGCAACAACCTCCGTAAGCTGGCTATCGCCGTACTCGGAGAGGACTTTCTGAACGCGGCACACTGTGGCCCTATTCAGGTATTGGTGTTCCGATATCACAGCCGAAATCCAATCTATGCCCGCCTCTTGAAGATTGAATTGAATTTGCCTTTCTCTCAAAAGGGCAAGAGTGCCGAGGGCATCTGGCTGCGGGGACGTTGCTCAGATCGACTCATCGAGGGACTCCTTCATCAATCCGATGGCGTGCTCTCGATGGGTAGGTTCAGCGAGAGATTGCAGTCGGAGGTAATTGGGCACGTATCGGACGCGAATCAACCGCACGTGCGAGAGTTCCACAAGCTCGCCACTGAGCCACTCCGATGTCGAAACGCCTGACAACTGCTGCAGCCAGCCGATGTGTGCAAGAAACAGGTCAGGAAACTGGGATGAGAATGGGCATTCCGGGGACGCCATCTTCGGTATGGCAGCAGCAGCTGCGTCCATTCATGCTGGACTCCTTTGTGACGCGATTGAGCGATTTCGTCGTCAGCTGATGATCCCCGAGAGGCACGCGGCCAACACCGAAAATCATGGATCGGTTCTAGGCTTTGATAGCTAACGAGCGATTGATACGCCTTCTCTAGTACAATAGCGTCAAATTTGTCCGCCAGGTGACTGCTCTCATGAGACTTCGAATTAACCAGATTATTGTAAAGCTTGAATACACGCCAGAAGACGTCATGCTCGCCATCGTCAGACGGCTGGGAGTGCCAGAGAAGGATCTCAGCGACGTTGAAGTGCTGCGCAGATCGATCGATGCTCGCAAGGAGGATCGCCCTCCGCTCTATGTGCTATCTGTAGAGGTCTCCTATGCAGGCGAAACACATCCGGCCCTCGCGCCAGGACAAATCGATCTCGTCGAAGAGAGAAGGCCCCGCCCAGATACGGTCGCTGTTCGTCCCACTGCCCAGCGTCCGCTGATTATCGGAGCTGGACCTGCGGGCTTGATGGCGACCCTGACATTGGCAGAAGCCGGTTATCGGCCGCTGCTCGTTGAACGGGGAGCTCAGACCGATGTGCGCCAATCGCAAGTCGAACAATTCTGGCAGCAAGCACTGATCAACTCCGAGAGCAACGTTCTCTTTGGCGAGGGTGGCGCAGGTCTTTTCTCAGATGGAAAACTCACTGCACGCTCCAAGGATCGCGCCTCCATTCGTCACTTCTTTGAAACACTCGTGGCTTGTGGCGCTTCTCCCGACATTCTCATCGACGCAGAGCCACATATCGGTAGTGACGTCCTAGCAGAAGTGATCCCCGCTCTACGTCAGCGCATCATTGACGCTGGCGGCGAAGTCCAATTCGACTCCAGACTAGACGATGTGTTGATCGAAGATGGCACTCTGCGGGGTGTGGTCATCTCTGGGAACGAGCATCGCACGGATCACTGTTTCCTCGCTACAGGCCATAGCGCTCGCGATGTCTATCGCATGCTTCATCGCAATGGTGTCCCGTTGGAGGCCAAGCCGTTCGCCATCGGCGTTCGATTGGAGATGCCTCAACGAAGGATCGATTGGGCGCAATACGGACGTTGGTCCCTTGAATCAGCCACGAGGCCTGCCAGTTACAGGCTGACATGGAAGGGTGGCCCCGATAACAGAGGCTGCTACACCTTCTGTATGTGTCCCGGCGGGTTGGTGATGGCTTGCGCGTCGTCCGAAGGCTTGCTGACAACCAACGGAATGAGTTTCTCGGGTCGCGCCAAGCCCTTTGGCAACGCCGGATTCCTCGTCCCTGTAGGCATCAGTGATTTTCCTGCATCCGAAGGAGTCCATCCGGCGCTTTCGGGAATTGCTTTCCAGGAAGCCTACGAGAAAGCCACGTTTGAGGCTGGCGGATCCGATTACAGCTTGCCTGCCCAAATGCTTCCTGAGTTTCTCGCCGGGGACAATTCGTTGAACATCCCAGCCGAGCGTTCGTGCAGGCGAGCCGTGGCTGCCAATCTTGACACGCTGCTTCCCCCGGTCGTTGTCAGCGTTCTTCGTCGTGCCATTCCACGCATGCTCCGCGAGTTGAATGATGTGCGGCAGGAAGAAATCCTCGTCTATGCTGCCGAAACTCGAAGCTCAAGTCCGGTTCGCATCGTGCGCAATCCGATGACATGGGAGTCGCTCGGCGTGCGTGGGTTGTACCCACTGGGTGAGGGTTCTGGGTACACGGGAGGCATCGTCAGCTCTGCACTGGACGGCATCCATGCGGCATTGAATTGGGCGTCAGGCGACGAGTCGCCCTAGCTAGGTCTGACGGTTCGCTCAACTGCGATGAGGAAGGACCGCCCGCTGCAATTCCTGATACGATTCAACAACCGGGTGTCCCGTATCGCGAAGTCGCTCGGCAGATTGATGACCTGTTGAAATGAGGATGACGGACATTCCTAGCGCCTGGGCAACCTCCGCGTCGTGAGCCGTATCTCCAATGAACAAGGACGTCGTCGGATCGATACCGTAGTCTTGCTTGAGTTCATGGGCTCGCGATACCTTCGAGTCACCTTCTTGGTGTGCAAGGCCGTAGACGCCGTCAAAGAAGGGATCAATCCCGAGATGGCGGATCATGGATCGTAACATGCCCTGTTCCATGGCTGAAAGCACGAATTGCCGCGAAACACGGGCCTTGAACAACTCCAATGTGTCGCGCACGTCGTCGTGAAGAGGGCAATCCTTGAGTGCGGGCGCATAGTCGGCGAAGAAATCAGCCGACAATTCGGCCATGGTTTCATCCTCAAATGTGACGCCAATGCGTCGGTAGTAGTCCTCAACAGGGAACCCGAACACGTCGCGATAGTCCTGTGTTGTCAGCGGGGACAAGTTGCGCTTCTCCAACTGCGTGTTGACAGTTCGGACGACGAGATCGAGGTCATCAATCAAGGTTCCGTTGAAGTCCCAGATCACCGTTTCTAGATGCTCCATCATGGCGTTCCCCTTTCAGACGTCGACATGGTCGCACAAGCGCAATGCCAATGCACACGAAGGAGGGGAGGCTGAATTACCCATTCCAAGTCCCAAAGAGCATTTGGCATCAAGGCGACCGACAAGTACGTCCTGTGGACACTGCTTCTTGCCAGCGTGGTGTTCGTCAGAAGATTGGAGCCTCTCCGACTGCGGATCATCGATCAGCTTGGAGTGTTGCATCCATACGTGATCGGCGTGAGAATTTCCGTATGGACACACGACTCGCATCTGTTGACCGGCATCAGGTTTATCGAGCGTTCATGGAGGCATTTGCTGATTACGCCATGGATGCCAGCGGCACCCAGGAAGAGACCATGCTCTTGCGCATGTCAAAGAACAGCGTCGATTATGCCGCTTCGCCAGGTGCCTATGACGGAGATCGTCTCGTCGGTTTCACACTCATCGGCGTGGATGCAATCAACGGCGAACTCACAGCCTACGATGCGGGCACTGGAATCGTTCCCGAGTTTCGAGGACAAGGACTTGCCAAACGCATGTTCGATCATGCGTTGCCAGCGCTCAAAGAGCGCGGTGTAGGACGGTTCATTCTTGAGGTCCTTCAAGAGAATGAGCCTGCGATCAAGGCCTATCAGAAAAGTGGATTCGCAATTGAACGGGAATTTCGCTGCTATGTCGGACAAACAGAGCAACTGCGGTCACGTCCCAGCGTTGAGGAATTTCGCATGGCGACTGTCAATGCAATGGCCTTTGAAGCTCTCATCTCCGAGGCAGACTGGATTCCTTCCTTTGAGAACCGCTTCTCAGCCTACAAATCCATTCCCGAGCACGTGTCTTTCTTGGGAGCTTTGGATGGCAGCGAATGTGTGGGAATCATCGCTTACTGCCAACCGCTAAACTGGCTTTTGTCCGTGATCGTGAAGCGCTCGCACCGGCGACGTGGTGTGGGACTGGCATTGGTCAAGCAACTCGCAGATACGATGCTGGCGGGCACGCCCCGCATCGCGGCGCTTAACGTGGATGGAGAAGATGCAGCGATGCAGTTGTTCTTTGAAAGCCTTGGTTTCGTTTCATTGGTGAATCAGTACGAGATGGCCCGCGCACTGTAGCCTCTTGATGCCACGACAACAACACGCTGAGTTAACTCTGTCACAAAACCGCAGCTGCAGGGCAGGATGCCAAGTGGCATTCTGCAGGACGGGTACCTAAAGAAACGGCCGGACCTGTGCCTTGGGTTGGCGCAAGGTCCGGCTGTAGAATCAGTGCGTAGGTTGAACCCTACAAATTGGTGCTTCACATGACCATCACAACAACGTAACACGAGCGTTATGTCTGCGAACGTTCCTTCTGGTGCTACATTCACTGACAGCTTCGTGTCTGCCCCTTGCCCCGCGCGATACCCTCAGCTACCCTTGGACTAGCATGTTCACAGGGGCCTGGCAATCATATTCTCGACGAATTCTGTTCGTCATCATGGCAACGATTGCCATTGTCGGCCTCTGCGTGGCATTCGTCTCAATGCAGTCCTACAAGCTGTACACTCAGGCTGAGCATAATGCCTTCCTGTCCACAAGTGCATTCTCTCAGTTGGTCGCCAATTGGCTTGTTTCGGAACGGGATCGGCAACAGGAGAGGGTGCTCAGTGCTGCAGAGGCCATGCTGTTGGGTGAACATGTGTACATCAACGTCGCCTATCACGGTGACACGATCGTCGATATACGCGCACAAAACTGGGACGAAGCATTTTTCCCTTCCTCGGCAGTGACCAACTCGATGATTCAAAGGACCGATATTTCATTTGCGTCCGTTCGAGGCATGCTCATGATCGACGCCATCGTGCCTTTGCCCGGCGTAGAGGGCGCTGGCAACAACGTGCGTGTCCGCATCCACGCCGCCAATCTGGAGCAACAGATCCGCAGTTCGAAACTCGTGGCTGCCTTGACAGGATTTCTCAGCTGGTTGGCGGTTCTAGCGGTCGGTGCGTTCGCTCGGAAGGCTCCAACTGAGAATGCCCACCTCTCGGCTGCAGTCCCCCCACAGGAAGTAGCCGACTGTATCATCTGTGGGCCACTTCAAATACACACCAAGCGGAAAACCCTTTCCTTTGAGGGACACCATGTGGCCTATCCACCGAGACTCTTCCATCTGTTGGAGCTTCTCGCTTTCGAGCAAGACAAGGCATTCAGCGCCGATGAGATCGTTCAGCATGTTTGGTCGGATACCCAGTATGCAGACGCCAATGATGTACGTCAGTGCGTGTATCGCCTTCGACGACGGTTGAACGAACTTCAAGAGGGGCTGGGCGACTGCATCACCAACATCAAGGGATTTGGCTATCGCTTTGACGCAGACGCTGTGGCTGCGTCAAAGCACTGCCCAGCAAAGACCGAGGCCGAGCCTCAATCCAGCACGGTCTTGTAGAATTCGACGAGGAATTCATCCCACCGCGTTTCGTCAACAAGATCCAATGATGCCTGTATGTAATCTTCTCTGTAGTAGCCGAATCCATACTGCTCATCATATTCGCGCTCACTCAAAGCACCGCTAGGGTTGATGGGAAAATAGAGCGACAGCCCATGCGCCGACGGATGAGAATCGTTGTCGGTGACGGATTGGATGATGGCATGAGACAGAGCTTCACGGAAGCGGTCAGACACATCCTTCATGCCCATGATTGTCGATACCTGATCCGCAAATTCACAGGCATCGACATAAGCTCGATAGGCAAAATCCTGCGAGGCTCTCCGCGCTTGATTTGTCTGCTCCCCGTATTCCGGTAGCGCCGCAATGAGTGCCTGAGAAAATACATCCAGTGACTCGGCCAAGTCGTCGCCAAATGCTGCGCCCAACACAGAACTTAATACCGCCGTCGGAATGAGACTATGCTTGTCCTCTGGCAGCTGGTCAGTCCAAAAGGCGCGATCATATGCGCCTTGAACCCAAATTGGAAGCTGCATGCCCAGCGTCTCGATCGGTAGCTCGGGTCGAGTCGTTAACGAATCTAAGATGAGCGGCAAGGACTTCTCCCATACATAAAAACTGCTGCCCGCTTCACTGGCCACAAACAGGCTTGTGCATTGACGGAGCTCGTAGCCAAATTCCAGTGTCCCCGTATTGCAGGGGGACGTAAGCAGCAGGACGTCAATCCCGCCAACTGAACGAAGCGCGGCCGAGATTTCATCGGGAGTGAGCCAAGTTGTCTCCACGCGGACGTCAGTCGAGGGATGATCGTCATAGCAGACGCCCCGCCACCCGTTTCCATGGCTGTATAGCATGGCCATCGTTTGCTTGGAGGGATACCACGTCTGAGCAAAGGCCAATAACCTCGCGAGGGTCTCAGCGCCGCCCATGTCAACCTCCCCCCACGCTTCCAGGGCCCTTAACATCGGGGCCTCGGCGTCGCCTCCTTCAAGCCACAGCGTCGCCTCGCCCACATAGGGATCCTCAAGCATCAGGACAGTGACGTTGTCACGGGACTGCATACGCTGTGCAAACAGGTCGGACACGTTCGATCCCTGAAAGTCAGCGTTGCAGTAGAACAGGATCGTCCAGTCCGACAGCTCCGAAGGGGCTCCAGGCATTTCACACGCGATACGTCGCTGAACTACAGGCTCTGCTGCCCCGGCCATCGTGCCCCACAGAACGAGACACAGGATGAGAAAACGGACACTCGATTGCTTGGGTAACCTCACGGTTTTGCCTCCTATCCTGAACCCCTCACCCATACCGAATTCTCGGATCGATCATCGCTAGGCCAATGTCAGCCAACAGATTCCCCACAATGAGCACGAAGGAATAGAACACCAGGATCAGCGCTAGCAGCGCGGGATCCTGATTGACCACTGCGACGTGGAGCAAGCTTCCGTAGGTAGCGATTCCAAACATGAATCCCACAAGCCATGCGTTGACCAGTACGCCAGGAAGCGTATAGCCAATTGTGGAAATGAGTGGATTGAGGGCATTCTTGAGCGCATGCTTGAGATAGACATGTCGTGCTGAGAGCCCTTTGCTCCGTGCGACCGTGACATAGGACTCCCCCAAGGTATCTAGCATGCTCGCACGAAGCGTGCGGAGAGCAACCGTGAACACGGGCAATCCGACGATGATGCAGATGGGCGCCAGATGGGTCAGGCAGCTGCCAAGCTTCGCCCAAGACATGGGACAGCCCTCGAAGCGCCAGCCGCAAATCCCCCACAGACTCGCTCGTGACATCATGGGATCGATCATCCTGTCCAGAAGCCAGAGAACAAGGCCTGCCAGAACGAATCCGGGTACCGCAAGGGAGGGCATGCCAATCACTGAGAGGCCGTAATACAGCCACTTGCCGCGTCGCAGCGACGCAAGAACACCCAAGGGAATCGCCAGGAACCATGCGATGATCATTGAGCTGCCGCAAATGAGGAAGCTGTTGGCAATTTCCCCTCCAGGGCGGAAGATGTGCGAAAACGTCAACGGCGTCAGGTTTCCAGGGGCTCCCGTATGCCCCAGCGAGTAGCCGAAGCTTCCTTTGGTTACGATCGTCCAAATCCAGGAAGCGAATTGATAGATCCAGGATCGGTTTAGCTCGTGCTCGACAAGGATCTGATGATGCGTCTCCTCAATCGGGAGCCCGGCAAAGGCAATCGCAAATTTGAAGCGAGTGAAGTAGTCGCCGGGAAGAATCGAAATGATCGCAAACGTGACAAATGCCGACCATGCTAGAATGAATAAGGCAAGTCCTGTACGCTTCAGGATGTAGACAATCAGAGCAAATTCCCCCCTCGCTCGCTGGCGTGGTGAGCCTTGAAGACCGGTCGTTCCACCAAGCCATACTCAATACACACAAATCCTAGAGTCCGGGAATGAGCACAAATCGTCCATAGGCAGCGCCTTATATTGGGCTGAAAGTCCACACTGGGAAGTCAGGAGAGGCGCGAAGCCCGGGCATTGCCTTGCCATGAGCCTCTTGCCAGGCAAGCCAAGGGAGGCTATCTTCCTTGCATCATGGAGAGGGTCACACGTAAGGTTCTTCTTAGGGCGACGACGCTTGTCATTCTCTGTGCCGCCGTGTTCGCGGGGGCTGGCTATCGGACCTCGCAGCACTTGAGATCAACGCTGATCGACGAATCCGAAGAAAGCTCTCTGGCGGCAGCCACGGGTTTTGCTGAGACCGTCAGTGAATGGATTCTTACGGATTCGCTTCAGCACCTGGAACGGGGCGTGGAAATCATGCTGCTCGGAAGCTCCAGGTATGTCCAGATCGGTTATGAAGATCGCATGCTCATTGATGGCCGCGCAGAGGAATGGGAACAGGCGGCGCTCCCATCCGTGGATCGCCTTCCTGCCAGAGCCACAGTTCACACACTCCCACTGAAAGGGCACTTGATTATTGAGACGACCCTTCCGCTCCGTGAGCGTTCATTTACAGTGGGCTTCGTCCGAGTTGGAACGTATTCGCAGTTGCTCGAATCGAGGTTGCAGCGATTGAACTGGCTTCTTGGAGCCGTCGGAGCAATCCTGTGGCTGTTCGCTGCCGCGGCGATCTGTTGGATCGTTATTCGACAAGCACGTCGCACAGCTACCGCATCCATTGGCGAGTCACTCGGAAATGTTGCGCCCCTTCGCGAGTTGTTTGCTCAACGTCCGATTGTCATTGATTTGCGGGCGAGAACGATTTCTTGCCAGGGCGAGTCTCGACTTCTCACTCCCAAGCCATTCGGCCTGCTCACCCTTCTTCTGAGCGATTCGTCACACATCTTTAGCGACCGAGAGATTATGGAGGCCATTTGGCCCGATTGCCGATACACGTCAGCCAACGATGTTCATCAGTGCGTATACAGGCTGCGAAGACTCCTCAATGACATCGACCCTGATCTCGGGCTGTGTATTGCCAATGTCAAAGGATTCGGCTACCGGTTTGAGGCGAATGATCGCGTCGGATTCGAGGGCGTGGACTTCGAACACGCACGTTCGCAATGACGTTTCATCCCACGCTGAAACGCTGGGTCACACTTCTTGGGCTGCTTCCAGCGCTGCTCGTCATTCCTTCGCATCTTGGTGGCGCTGTGTCGTCCTCGGATGTCTCAGTCGCGATCGATGAGTTCTTCTTTCGCGTTGAACAACTGGAATTCGCACAGTACCTTGCGCGAGCAGCTGTCCTGAGCGGGCAACCCGAAGACTACGCAGCGCACTGTCAGGAGATCATTCGCATTCTCACTCAGCCTCCGTCCGTTGACGCCGATACGACATTTGTTTCCGGCGTCGGGCTCATTGAGTGGGCGAAGCACGCCTCCGATGATCCTGCGCTGCTATCTGCCGTGCGCCCATCCATCCAAGTCAGCTACTTGTACAGCCAGCTTCTTGTTCAAGGATATCTTGAACTGGCGCTCTCCGAATGTGAGCTGGCAAATGAACCAGAGCAGGCAGTAGCAGACATCGAGCTGCATCTCAAGCGAACCTACGCGTTTCTGACCACTGCCCTGGGAACGAAAGATTCTGCAACCACTTCCGATGGCCTCAGGGCCGCTGAGGACATACTCCCCCAAGAGGTCCTCTTTCTAGAGCCGGGCGACTCGATTCAGGAAGCCGTGGATCGCCTTGCTGATGGTGGCGCGATCTTTCTCAAACCTGGCGGGTATCAGGATCAGCATGTGATCCTCACGCGATCCATCTGGCTCGCGCGACTCCCGGGTACTTCTTCGCGAGTTCGTATCAGTGGAGGGCATGCTGGTGATCCCGTCTTCCTCGCAACAGGGGAAACTGGCGATATCGAGTTTTCAGATCTGACCATCACAGAGGGAAGCTCGGCCATTCGCTCGGAAGCGCATGCATCGTGCTGGGTTTCCAACTGCTACTTGATCGAGAATGATTCTGCAGGAGTTGAAGTCGCCGAAAACTCATCCATGACCATCACGGATTGTCAGGTGCGAGGCAATCGTGTGTATGGTGTGATCGTCTCAGACGAGGCTCGCGTTTCATTGGCCTGTTCTGATATTTCACTCAACGTATTTATCAACCTGCTATCGATCGGCGCCGGCCTCGTTGCAGGCGATCATACGACAGTGACTGTTCGGGATTGCGTCATGATTGGCAACTCAGGCTATGGTGTGATTCTCACCGGGAATGCAGCTCTCTCCGCGACAAACCTCAACATTTCATACAGTCAGCATGGCGGCCTACACCTACAACAGGCGAGCCAAGCCTATCTGTCCGCGTGCCGAATTGGGGTTAATGGGCATTGGGATATCTCAACCTACAACGCCGACTGCTACGTCAATCACAACGACGATTGGCAATCCGAGAAGGCATTCACAGGAAGCTTGTCTGGCATAGACAACACATCACAAACTGCTGGAAAGCAACCCAGCGTCTGCCTGGGAAGTCTCTCTCTACCAGAGGGATTCTTTGCCGACACCAATTAGCCGTCGCCTTGTCTCCGACGGTCACTGAACGTGCGATTGTCACGAACTTGAGTGTCGGATTC
>JAHITR010000099.1 GCA_018817505.1 Candidatus Bipolaricaulota bacterium
CAACGCAGCAGCGATACGTTGTTTGAGATGGGAGCCGATGTCGAGAAGGCGCGCATTCCCTGACTCGTCTCGCTGCACGGCCTCGCCTGCCGTTTGCAGCAGATCCTGGCCCGCTCCTTCAGAAACGACAACGACCACGTGTCCGTTCGCTTGAAGCCGAGCGGACACAGCGTCGAGAAAGCCATTCGATCCGTCTAGAACAATGGGGACCTCTGGCACGAGAACAAAATCAGCGTCCGCCTCTGCGACGGCAGCACTGGCGGCAATGAACCCAGAGTGTCTTCCCATCAGACGCACGATGCCCAATCCGTGGCGATAGGCGACGGCCTCTGTATGTGCAGCACGGATCGACTCAACGGCGATGGAGAATGCCGTTTCATACCCAAACGTCTTGTCAACGAGGGGAATGTCATTGTCGATGCTTTTGGGAATGCCGACTACGGCAATCCGCGATCCCCGTCGAGAGATCTCCTCAGAGAGCGCGTAAGTGCCGCGCATGGTTCCATCTCCACCGATAACCAACAGAAGCTGGACGCCCATCTCCTCGAGCATGTCGATGACAACGTTCGGTTGTTGGGGGCCCCGAGAGGAGCCCAAGATCGATCCTCCATCATGATGGATGCCTTCCACTGATTGCGAGCTAAGACGAACAGGAGGCAATCCTTCTTCTGGATTCAGACCAGCAAATCCGTACAGAAATCCGAAGACTTCGCGAACCCGATAATGGTCCAGCAACTCAATGGTGGCCGCGCGAATCGCATTGTTGATCCCAGGGCAGAGGCCGCCGCAAGTGACGATTCCAACACGTAGCTTCCCGGGGTCAAAGAATAGAAGCTCCCGCGGACCGGCTCGCTCAAAGGAATTGAATTCCGAGACCTCGCTCGTGTGTCCCACGGGAGCGAGGGCATCCATCAACACGCGCTCGTTGTCCACGAAGTTGTAGATCCGATCGCCCTTGATCGTAGATAGCTTCAATGGCGAGCGAACGGATGCCGTCCCCAAGGTCGGGACTGAAAGATCTGCAGAAGATTTTCGCTCGTATGCGCTCATTCATCAGAGTCTAGCACGCATTCAGTGAAATCGGTAGCTCAACAACCCGTCAGCGTCGGGGCCTCACCTGAAAGGGCTGCCAGTTGCGCGATGCCATCGCAGAAGCACGTACGTCTCTACCCTGGAACAATCGTCCGATTTTGATGGCCCATCCGCCAGATCGAAGCCACTGTCACTGGATAAACTTCTGAGGAAAGGTTGTGGACCTCGTCCTAAATGGAGGCTTGGATTGCAGTGAACGGGAACGGTTTCAAAGGCGAAGACAAGGGACCAAAGGAGACGCTTCGGGTTCTTCTCGCAGGCACATCACTTTCTGCAGACGATGTCCGGACTCTCCCACGCGACGTGCTTGAACCCCATCCTCTTGTGCGGGAGCTTCGACAGGCCCTCCAATCCAAAGAAGCTTCGCTTGCTGACAAAGACCGAGAGATTGCTCGGCTACAAGTCGCAATCACATTTGGAATCAAGGAGCTTCCCGTCAAGTCTCGCCCGCATTCGTAGAAGGAATCGAAGCCTGGTGCCTAACTAGGATGCTGTCGCAATCCGTCGTGCCCCTGTGTTCAAGCGGGAGCCATTTTCTGGCCAGCTCACGTTTCAGCTACTGCCGTGTCGTCTGCTGGGACTCCCGCAGCAAATCGCCCCATCATTCGCCCTCCAAGGGTTGATGGCGAAACCACGTAGTCCGCACCCGCGGCTTCCAGTTTGCGAACGCCTTGCTCCTGTTCGATCCGAGCAATGATCATCAAGTCAGGATTGCGTCCAGACGTCTTGATGTCATGCGCGATGAGCGTGATCAGGGCATTGTCCGCATCTCGATCAGAACAAGTAATGATGGCCTTCGCTTGATCGATATTCGCCCGAACAAGCACCGTTTCATCTGTTGGGTCACCTTGCAGCACTCTCAGGCCATCTGCCTGAATCGTTTCTGCTACCGTTCCGTCTGGTTCAACCACCAGAAACTCATCGCCAGTTGATTGGAGCTGGCCCGTCACACTCTGCCCAACCTGCGTGTAGAAGCACACGATAATATGATCTCGAAGCGAACGTTTGCGAAATCGGTCCATGGCTTGCATGACCTCCTTTGTCTGTGACTCAAGAAACGGAACGACGACCAAAGACATCGCGGTCAGGAACGAGGAGATGCCAACCACCACCAAACTGATCGAGAAGAGTTTCGCTGTCGAGCTCCCAGCAAGAGGAACGATGTCGCCGTAACCAAGTGTGGTGAGCGTCGTGATCGCAAAATATGCAGCATCTCCCCAAGTGTACAGGTTGGTGAATTGGTCGCGAAGCAAATAGGAGCCGACCACGCCATAGCCAAGCGCTAGCAAGACGGCAATGACTCCAACGATCTGGCCAGGCGTAGGGGCGACCTTGGCCTGACGAGTGAATGCTCCTCTAAGCGGCACCAGTGCCGCGAACACGGCAAATCCAGAACACCAGAACCAAGGCGTGACGCCAATAATCAATCCGGAGATTCCCGCAATGGCAAGAACTGCGAGAGACGCATAGTAGGAGAATTTTTGGCGTCTGAGCAGCCCTAATCCCAAGAAGAACAAGAAGATGCCTGAGGCAATGGCATGGGTGTTGTGAACCTCACTGAGCAGCTCGGGCACAGCCACGAGCAGCCGCGGGGGAAGAATCCAATGGAAGAGGCCGGTAAGCACGCGCAGCAATCCATAGACAGG
>JAHITR010000100.1 GCA_018817505.1 Candidatus Bipolaricaulota bacterium
GCTCGGCGGATCATCGATAGCGCACCCGTGTGATGCGCTTCATGGTGCGTCAGAAAAGAGATCACAGCGCCTTTGGACTTGAAGAATCCAGAACCCACGCACGCTGGCGCCTCCAAATCGACCTCAGTGGCAGTCTCCAAATAGGCTTTCAAATCTTGGAGCCTCGCATCCAATACGGCGCGACACGTGTCAACACTCGGATACACGCTGGGATCTTGAGAATCGACACCCATCTCGAACAGGTCTTCCCATCCTTCTTCATGCGACTTCGTCCCCGTGAGCATCTCAAGGAATCCAGCACGCGAATGGGCCAGATGCCCAAGAATCCAAATCGCAGGATTGGGAAAACCCGCTGGACGTTGCAACCAATCGTCGCCTTCCATTCCTTTGGTGAAGGTTTCAATAAACGCATTGCTCCGCTCAAGCCCGCTTCGATACGCCTTTGCCGTTGAATTCATGGGATCCTCCAAGTTATGAGAGTCGCGCTTCCAGTGTACAGGCTACGTGCCAAACAATCGGCTGCGAAATAGGAAGAAGACAGCGCCCAACAGACAGAGTCCGGCCCACAGATAGTCCATGGAGATCTTCTCTTTCAGATACAGCACAGAGAACGGAACGAAGACAAACAGAGCAATCGCTTCCTGCATGATTTTCAATTGCCCGACAGACAGCACCTCATGCCCCAGGCGATTGGCTGGCACTTGAAGCATGTACTCAAACAAGGCAATTCCCCAGCTGACCAATGCGGCAACAATCCATGGTCTGTGAGCTAGGTTGCGCAAGTGCCCATACCAAGCGAAGGTCATGAAGACGTTGCTGCACGAGAGCAACAAAGCCGTGATCAGAATGCGATTCATGTTTCTTCTTGCCGTGCAGAACCCGTGCTCGCCGAGCGGGCGATCACCTGAGCCGTCGACACGTCAAGACGTCCTTTCCCCCTGTCCGGTGCAACATCACATTTCCCGAGCAGCATGCTACAGGCCTACGTCGCAGGGAACAAGGTACCCAAGTCAACAAGATGCGTGACGATCTGACGTGCGTCGGGGTGGTGTCAGAGCGGGTGCGACAGATCCATCATCTACCTTCCTGAAAGAGGATGGTGTTTTGGTGAAGCGATTGCCCACGCCAAGAAGAAACAGCATGGGTCGCTGTCTCGAACACCCAAAGCAGGATTGAGATCCGATGCCCGATGCGGAGAGTCTGGTGACAGGGCTTAATTGGGATGAAAGCAGCTCTTGTAGCCTAGGATTGCCGAGTAGGCAGACTATCCTGCCTCTTCTTGACGTCCTTTGCTTTCTTGGCGTCCTTCTGTTTGTCCTGTTTGGCCTTGCCTTTCTTACCCATTTTGTCGCCCATGGGAGGTCTCCTCTTGGCGCAGTTTGGTGAATCATCCGTCAGCGCGGCATCAGATCGTTGTGATCCGATTTGCCAGCGCCAAGCCCTAGCCTACAGGCGAAATCAGAATAGAGCAAGAACAGCTGTCTTCTGCCCTCGACTCACATGCACGCGATGAAGCACCGACAACTTGGGGGAGATCGCTATTCACCATCTGAATTTCGCTTCTCATTTGCCTAATCCGCCGATGTCAGCAACGCGTGCCCGGCGCAATGCCAGACGAAACGTTGCTGCAACGGCTTTCCTGTATCATTTCACTATTGAATCCTTTTCCTCGGAGTTGATGGCACATGCTGTATTCACGACGGAACATCACAGCAACTGCAGTTGGCTTGTTGATTGGCTGGCTTGTCCTTCTTGTTCCGCTCTCGGGCGGCGCTCAAACAGATTCCACTGTAGGCCCCGAAGAATCGCGGCAGGGTGTCCGCGTGTTGGCTGTTGTCGGAAGGAATTACGGAGCCAACACGTTTCTCTACCTCAACAACTTCGAGTTGCTTGGCTGGGACGTAACCCTTGCCGGCCTCACCGCGTCGGTCGCCCCGTGCCCGTTCTACGCCAAAGGAATTGGGTGTCCGAGCTTGGCTCCAGATATTCTCATCTCGGATTCCACGGACATATCTGAATACGACGTGCTCGCCATCATGCCAGCGTCTGGGAAAAGCCCCTCTCCCTACAGCGATCTGATGGCCAGCGACAACATGCTTCGCATTCTTGAACAAGCGAACGAACGGGGAATGATCATCACCGGCCAGTGCTACAGCGCGCGGCTGTTCAGCGCGGCCGACATTCTGACAGGGAAGACGGTCCTGACAACCGATCGCTATCAGACACTCGTAGAGACCGCTGGCGGCGAATTCGCTGGGTCACCCCATCCTCCACACGCCAGTGGAAATCTGGTTACAGCCGTAAATGGGCTCTACTACAATACGGAATACATGGATGCAGTTGCCGCCGCGATTCAGCCGCTGTTGTTTCCTGCCGTCCAAGACGATGAGCTTCACTCGGTGCCCGCAGAACTCAGTCTCACAGAACCAGTGACTACAACAGACGGCCTTCTCGTGGCCACGCTCGGCGGTCTTTACGCCGACGGCGCTCGCGATGTGTGTCGAGCATCCGATGGGGGCCTTTACATCGTCGGTTATACCTACTCATTCGGGTCCGGAGCAGTCGATGCGTTGGTGATCAAGACCGATGCCGCTGGCATCCCCGAGTGGACTCGCGCATTGGGGGGTGCTTCAAGAGATGAGGCCAATGCCGTCATCGCCCTACCCGACGGCGGCTGTGTCGTCGCAGGTCTGACCACATCCGTTGGTGAAGGAGCGACCGACATCCTCATCGCTCGCTTCGCAGCCGATGGCACCCTCACTTGGGCCCGTTCCTATGGAGGCCGCGACACGGAGATCGCCAAATCGATCTGCGATGCACAGGATGGAGGATTCGTAGTCACCGGATACGTCGAACAGACGGGCGAAACGATGTCTGATATTCTGCTCCTCAAGTTCGGCGCATCTGGCGATTGCCTCTGGGCGCAGACGTTTGGTGAACGCGACCGCCCGGAACGAGGGCATCACGTCATCCAGACGCAATCTGGAGGCTTCCTGATTTCGGGGACGATTGGCCTGGATCCTCCCGATCGTCAGATCCTGCTCATCAAAACCACCTCAACTGGCGTACAGCAGTGGGAACACCCGACGGGATACGTCGCCTTCGATTCGGCGCATGCTGCAGTCGAAATGCCCGGAGGCGGCTTCATCATGGTTGGGCAAGATACGCTTCCTGATGAAAATCTGATGAGATCGACGGTCTTTCGAACATCTTCAACGGGCACTGTCGAGTGGCGCAAGGAGTACGGCCGACGCAACAACTTCGACGTCGGTGAAGACGTCTGCCGGCTGGACGACGGGACCTATGCTGCTGTCGGAGTCACC
>JAHITR010000101.1 GCA_018817505.1 Candidatus Bipolaricaulota bacterium
GGATGGGTGCTCGCCAGCGTGCCGCCTAACGTGGCCGCATTGCGAAGCAGGGGGGAGGCGACCTGTCGCAGCATGGTCACAACAATCCCACCCAGATAACCCGCCACGGCAGGTGATTCCAACAGTTCGGTCAATGTGGCCACTGCGCCAAGAGCCAGCTCTCCATCGCGCAGCTCAATCGATCGATAGGGCAGCGAGGTCAGATCGATCAAGGTCGTGATGTCCGTTGGCGTGAATAGAGCGACATCCACGCCGCCCCCCACCAGTCTCGCGCTGTTTCCGTTGTCGCTCAGCAGGCGCCAGGCTTCTTCAATACTTGTAGGCCGGTGATAGGTTTGTACGCTTGTCACGGTCAACTCTCCTTATTTTGTCGGATTATCCGCCGCCACGAGGACGGGAACAATCTTGAACGTCGTTACGTCCACCAGCCCCAGATCCGTCAATCGAAGCTCAGGAATGACAGGCAGGGCAAGAAAGATGAAGGACATCAGTGCGTCGTCGACCACACAGCCGAGGGTGCGCAGCTCCTGATGTAGCCGATCCGACTGGTCAGCAACGACGTTCAGCGGCTGCTCAGACATCAGCCCAGCAATCGGAAGAGGCAATTCAGCAAGCACGCCATGGGTGCCGACAAGGCAGACGCCTCCTCCCAGTTCTACGACGCGATTGGCGGCCTTTGCCATCAATTCGCGATCCGATCCCATGATCAGCAGGTTGTGGCTATCGTGGGCCACCGTAGACGCCAAGCCGAAGGGACGATTCATTCCGTATCCCTTGACGAGCCCCAATCCGATGCGCTCGCTCCCCGTATGTCGTTCAACGACGGCTAGGGTGAAGATTCCCGATTCCGCCGACGGCGCGACCCTCCCATCCACCACCGGCACATCCCCCACAACGCTTCGCGTAAGCACCTGATGGTCGACCGTCTCGATCACACGACATCCCGCACGACGCGCAAATCCAGGTGCTGGGATCAAGAAATCGTTTGCCGTCAGCTTGCGATGGATGTTCACCGAATTCTCAGCCAATGATGGATACTTGAAGGGACGGGCGGAGTAGGCAAGTTTGCCATCTTGGGCAACCACATCGCCTGCCGCCAGGACGCAATCAGCACGCATCTCCTCAAGATTCGGGACAATGAGAATGTCCGCATACCGGCCCGGGCCAATCCCTCCCACATCCCCAGCCACACCAAAGTGCTCGGCTGTGTTCAGGGTGGCCATCTGAATGGCCGTGACTGGCGGGATGCCTGCGGCGATGGCCAAACGAATCACATCATCGATATGGCCTGAACGAAGCAACGTTCCGGGGTGACGATCGTCGGTGCACAGCAGCGTTCGCCGCGAGTCAATCCCTCCCTCAGTGATCGCCTTGGCTTGACTGACCACATTGTGCTCCGAGGATCCTTGCCGAAGCATGGCATACATCCCTTGACGAACGCGTGCTACCACGTCGCTAGGATGATGGCCTTCGTGGCAATCCGAAGGTCCCGCAGCAGCATAGGCATGAAACGCCGCGCCCAAATCCGGCGAGGCATAATGTCCACCAATCGTCTTACGCGCTTTCAGCGCCACGGCAATTGCCTCGTGAAGGAGCGCGTCGCCTGCAATCACACCGGGGTAATTCATCACTTCACCCAGCCCAATGACGTTATCCCACGAGAGGGCTTCAGCAATTTCCCTTGGCCCGAGGCTTGCACCCGACGTCTCCAATTCAGGCGCTGCAGGAACACAGGAGGGAACTTGGACGTAGATGTTCATAGGCGTTGCCAGGGATTCCTCAGCCATCAGCCGAACGCCTGGGAGTCCCAAAACATTGGCGATCTCGTGCGGGTCGATAAACGCTCCCGTCGTTCCTCGTGGAAGAACGGCGGCAGCGAATTCACGGACACAGAGCATTGAGGATTCGATATGAACGTGCGCGTCAAGTAATCCGGGGACCAGGAATCTCTTCTCCGCCTGGATAACCTTCGTATGAGGTCCGATCAGTTCCGGACGGTCTGGCCCGCAATAGGCGATGCGACACCCAACGATGGCCACGGTGGTGCCATCAATAATCTCGCCGGAATAGACATTCACCCAGCGACCATCGCGAATCACCACATCGGCAACTCGTCGCCCGGCAGCAACGGCCACGAGATCGCTCGACATGTCATGAAGCGGCCTTCGCTCAGGCATAGGACCTCAAAGAAAGCGGCTGCCTGTCGAAACAGGCAGCCGACTGGATGATTTTATTCGGGTTCGCCGGGCCACGGACCGACGACGTTTTCAAATGCCCATTCCATGGTGATCAAGGAATCGGAAGACAGCCACATACCAGCAGGGACGACAATGTTGCCATTGCGGTCGCTGATCGGTCCCTGGAACGGATCGAAGGTCACACCTGGAGCGGAGAACTGCGACGACCGAAGGTTGAATAGGTCGTAGGCAGAGATTTCTCCGTACACGGGATCGCTGATCATGTAGGCCTTAAGAGCATCCACATACAGCGGGTTGATCGTTTCGCCTGGAGCGGCCTCGGGATAAACGGCCCCCTGCGACATCAGCCACCAGTAGTCGATGTTGGCGATATTCTGGGCTGTGTATTCGCCATCATAGACCTTCTGAAGGAAGTCGACGAGGATGGAACCCCAGTCAACGGCTTGTCCAGAAACGACATAGTCTGGCGCAAACGTGTACATCTGAGAGCCATAGTGGCCGAAACTGATCATTCCATTCTCGGCGGCCTTTTGCACGACCGTCGGAGAGTCTTCAGTGAAGGCGAAGGCATCGCAGCCATCGGCGATGAGGGCTTCGGTGGCTTCTGCTGCTGCTCCAGGATCAAACCAAGAATAGATCCACCGTACAAGCACTTCAGCATCAGGATTCGCGGCCCTAACACCCATGGCATAGGCATTGAGATGCCGTTTGACTTCCGGAATCGGGAAAGCGCCGACATAGCCCACTTTGTTCGTCTTCGTCAATGCGCCAGCGATGATTCCATTCAGATAATAGACCTGATAGAAATCGGCCATGAAGGTAAACATGTTGGGCGCACGTTTAAATCCAGAGGCATGTCCAAAGATGACGTCCGTATGCCGGAGTGCGGCATCCAGCGTTCCATCCATAAAGCCGAAACTGGTGGTAATGACGACGTCACAGCCATGCGTTGCAATCAGGTCGTCGATAACTGGTCCTTCTTGTCCTTCGGGGACGGACTCGACATAGACGGTGTCTGCCCAAGGCAGTGCTTCCACAGCCAAGCGGCCTTCGTTGTGGGCGTAGCTGTAACCATAGTCACCGACAGGGCCAACATACACGAAACCAACGGTCATTTTTGTGCCTGGCTCGTACGCGGCAAATGCAGCGCCAGCGAGTACAAAAACAAGAGCGAGTGCTGCAAATAGTGCGAATCGCTTATTCACTCCTACCTCCCTCCCTGCAATCTGTGTCCCTTGCGTCTAAAGATCCCGCTTTGTGCAATTATGATGTGGTTCTATCACCTCCAGCTAGTCTTCTCCGCGTGTATAGGGCAACGACAGAGCAGATGGTGCTCCCATCCGTTTCTGCAGCGTGCCTCGCGACACGACGATTAAAACCACAATGGCTAACAAATAGGGCATTGCCTTGAGTAGCTCAGGCGAAAGCCAAGCCTGCAATCGGAATGACAAAACAAATAGCGCCGCAAAAAAATAGGCTCCGAACATTCCAGAAATCGGGTTCCAGAATGCAAAAATTGTCAGCGCAATGACAATCCATCCCATTCCCGCCGTCATGCCGTCCGTCCAGGACGGCCGATAGGCGACTGACAGATAGGCACCCGCGATACCTGCGAGAACGCCACCCACCATCACACACAGGTAGCGAACCCTCGACACATTAATGCCAAGTGAATCGGCCGTGGCTGGGTCTTCCCCCACAGCGCGAATACTGATACCAATGCGGGTCTTGAATAGTACAAACCATAACAGGATTGCCATGATAATACCGACATAAACTAGCGGGCTTTGATCTTGGAAGATTGCCGGACCAAGAACGGGGATCTTCTCTAACAGAGGAATCGAGATTTCGTCCAGGGTGTTCATGAGCGGACGACCTTCATAGGCGCGTCCTATCACACCAGATAATCCCAATCCGAGCATGGTCAGCGCCAGCCCTGACACCACTTGATTGGCACGTAGAGTCACGCTGGCGAAGGCGTGAATGAGCGAGAAGACACCCGATACAACACCAGCAGCCAGGACACCAAGCCAAGGATTGCCTGTCTTGCCGGCAACAGCAAATCCAGTCAGGGCTCCAACGATCATCATGCCCTCAACGCCAAGATTGAGAACACCCGAGCGTTCGGCATAGATTTCACCCAGCGTGGCCAGCAGCAAAGGCGTTCCATAGGCCAGTGTGCGACTGATCGTCGAAATCAACCAGGATTCCCAGCTCATGACGTCTCCTTCACAGTTCCAAATCGAATTCGGTATCGGATGAGGACCTCACTACCGATCAGGAAGAACAGAATGAGTCCGTTAAACACGTTGACCAATTGGAACGGCAATCCCAGCGAGATCTTGATCACATCGCCCCCACGCATGATGACACCGAACAAGAACGATGTCAGAATCACGGCCAGGGGGTTCCTCCGTGCCAGCCAGGCGACGATAATCGCTGTGTAGCCATACGAGAGGGCAATACTCGATGGATTGAGCAACATGTGGTGAACCCCAGCGACTTCGCCCACCCCAGCGACACCGGCCAATCCTCCAGAAATCACCATGGCCAGAACCGTGATCTTCGTTTGGCTAATTCCGGCATATTTAGCTGCATCAGGATTTTCTCCGACAACTCGAATTTCGAACCCCACCCGCGTCTTTTTGACGACGAAGTACAGCACAAGAGCTCCGGCCAACCCAATTGCCAGCGTAGGTAGATGGATTCGCGTTCCGCCCAACATCGGCAAGAAGGCCGCTGTTGGGAACTTGTCCGTGTAGGGGAATCCTCGCATCGTAGGACCCTTCCAAGGGCCGAGGATCAGCCAATGAACAACGTAGATGGCCACATAGTTGAGCATCAATGTCGTGATGACATCGTTGATCCCCAGTTTGGCCTTCAAGATGGCAGGACCAATCCCCCACAAGGCCCCGGCAGCAAATGCGCCAAGAAACATAGCCGGGATCAACAGTGGATCAGGAAGTCCTGAGAATAACGCGATTCCAGACGCTACCACAGCCCCCATGAGGAGCTGTCCCTCGGCACCGATATTCCAGAATAGGGCTCGGAAGGCAACGGTCAGGCCGACGCCGATCACTAGCAGTGGGATCATGCGGCGAACGGTTTCAGTCAATCCAAGCCGACTCCCAAAGGCCCCCTTGATGATGTCGCCATAGGCACGCAGTGCTGATACGCCGTAGAATTGGAAGAAGAGGCCAGCCACGATGAGCGCCAACAATATGGCGACTACGGAGATGGCAAACACGGTCCACCCTGATGGCGACGGACGGCGTTCAATCTGTATCCATGCAGGTGTCTTGATCATTCTGCCACCGCCTGGCGATACGATCCTGCCATCATGAGACCGATCTCCTCCAAGTTAGCTTCTTCGGCACGCACGATGCCCATGACCTGCCCCTCATAAATGACCAACACGCGATCCGAGATCTGGAACACTTCGTCGAGATCCTCGGAAATCAGCAGAATGCCAGCTCCTCGATCACGCTGCGCTAGCAAAACGACCCTGACCTGTTCTGTCGCACCGACATCCAATCCGTAAGTAGGATGAGCAGCCACGACGAACTTCGGGCTTCCACTCAGCTCTCTGGCCAGGACGAGGCGCTGGATGTTCCCTCCAGAAAGATTGCCAACGGGCGTGCCATCGTGAGGTGCTGAAATCTCGTACTCTTTGATCGCCCTGCAGGCATTCTCATGAGCGGCACGCTCGTCAAGAATCGACCATTTGCAGAATTCGCGGGATCGATAGCTCTTGAGAATGAGGTTCTCGCGAACGCTCATGCTGGGAACCGTCCCCACACGAATGCGTTCCGTTGGCACATGGGCAACGCCCAAATCAGCAATCGTGCGCGCAGAACACTGCGTCAGATCGTGCGCCCCAAGAATCGCTTTCCCTTTGGTCGCTTTTCTCAGACCGGTGAGCACTTCAGACAGCTCGTGCTGGCCGTTCCCAGAAACGCCTGCCACACCGAGAATTTCCCCCCCGGACAGATCAAAGGACATGCCGCGTAGTGCAGGTAGGCCTCGATCATTGAGGGCATGCAAATCCTCAACGTGCAGGATCTTCTCTCCGAGCTGGGGCGGCTTCTTCTCGACTCGAAACACGACCTCACGTCCGACCATCAATCGAGCCAGTTCGGCTTTGGATGATTCGTCCGTATTCACTGTCGCTACGGCCTTACCCTTGCGGAGAACCGTCACTCGATTGCTGATCTCCATGACCTCATCTAGCTTGTGCGTGATGAAGATGATGGTCAGACCAGCTTCAACCAACGTGCGGAGCGTGCCGAACAAGGCATCCACTTCCTGAGGGGTGAGCACACTCGTCGGCTCGTCCATGATCAGGATATCGGCATCTCGATAGAGGGCTTTGAGGATTTCGACACGTTGCTGCTGTCCCACCGTCAATTGCCAGATTTTCGCGGTGGGATCGACGTCCAATCCATATTCGTCAGCCAATCGGCGGAGCTTCTGTCGTGTCTTCTTGAATCTCAGGAACGGGCCCGTGCCTTCAGAGAGTCCGAGAACGATGTTCTCCTCGACAGAGAGCGTCGGAACAAGATGGAAGTGCTGATGCACCATTCCGATTCGGTGGTCCAGAGCGGCTCGAGGAGACGGAATACGAATGGGCTTTCCATGCAGAAAGATTTCTCCGTCATCAGGCTGATAGAGCCCGTAGAGTATGCGCATGAGCGTCGTCTTCCCTGCGCCGTTTTCTCCGAGCAAGCAATGAATCTCGCCGCGCGCAACGATGAGACTGACGCCATCGTTGGCAACGACTCCGGGGAATCGCTTCACGATCCCCGAGAGTTGAACAGCCAATGGAACGCTTTCTTTGGAAGCCATTCCCCCCCGTTTCTCCGTCTCGACTCCATCCTAAATGAGAGTCGTTTTGGCAGCAATGGGACGATTGTCCTGGAAATCTCCAAATGCCAATGAGCCGCTTGTTACGCCTTCCATTCTATGAGTTGTCAGGTAGTCCGACAACTGGTATCCTTCAGACCGCCGAAATCGTTGCTGAAACTGATGGGAATGGAGGTTTCATGACGCAGAGAATCGACAATCTTTGGCTATGGGATGGGGGGAGTCGTGTGCTTTCACACACATCGCTCTGCCTAGAGGACGGACGAATCGCAGGAATCACTCCTACGTCGGAAGCCGAATCCCTCCATCCAAACGCCCATCCGATCGATGGTCGAGGCAAGCTGGCGATGCCCGGACTGGTGAACGCTCACACCCATCTCTACAGCAGTTTGGCCCGCGGCATGTCCGCATCGCCCTATGCGCCAACCACATTCACAGAAATCCTTGAGCAGCTGTGGTGGAAGCTGGACAAGGCGCTTGATCCCAAAACCGTTCGTGTCAGTGCTTTGGTCGGGGCTATGGAGGCAGCCCGATGCGGTGTAACCACGCTCATTGATCATCATGCAAGCCCCAACGCCATTCCTGACTCGCTCGATGCACTGCAAGAGACAGTCGTAGATCAGCTCGGATTGCGAGCCGCCTTCTGTTATGAGTTATCCGATCGTGACGGCAAAGCAAAGCGAGACCAAGGCATTGCAGAAAACGTTCGATATCTATCGCGCCAAAAATCAGCTAATGTAGCGTCGCAATTCGGCATCCATGCCTCATTCACTGTGTCCAACGAAACGCTAGCGATGGTCGCGGATTGTATTCCTGAGAACGCTGGCATTCACATTCATGTCGCAGAAGGACCCGAGGATGAAGTGCAATGCGAGGCAAGCCATGGGATGCGCGTTGTGGAGAGATTGGATCGTTTCGGACTGCTGCGCCCGCAATCCATCCTCGCTCATTGTCTACACATTAATGAAGCGGAGAAGGATCTGATCGCACAGCGAGATGCCATTGTCGTCCACAATCCGCGATCCAACATGAACAATGCGGTTGGGTTCTTCGACTTAGGCGGATTTCTCCATCGCGGAATCACCACGGGTTTGGGAACAGATGGTCTGGGCGCCAACATGGTGGCCGAGCTGTTCACGGCCGGCATTCTGCAGAAACATTCTCTGGGTGATTCGCTAGCCGGTTCATTCGACGCCCTCTATCAGCTTCTATTCGTCAGCAATCCGGCCATCGCGACTCGCTTGCTGGGCACAGATATTGGACGACTCGCTGTCGGAGCGCCTGCAGATTTCGTGATGATAGACTACGAACCACCGACACCATTGAATGAAGGCAATGCACTGGGCCATTTGTTATTCGGCACTGCGGTGCACACGATGCGGGTGACCGATTCGTTTGTTGCAGGGCGTCCGATTCTACGCGACGGCCAGTTTGTCGATCTTGATGAGGAGGCCATTTATGCTCATTCTCGTGAGCAAGCCGCCTCGCTGTGGAAACGTCTGGGATAGAAAGCAGGGATCATGAGCGAACATATGCGAACAATGCCCTTTGGCGTCCTTCTGAATTGGATTCTGAAGGAATACGAAACCTGCCAGTCGATCTTTGGCATTCCAGAAGCTGTCTTTCACAAGCCGCAAGCCAGTGACGGATTTTCGAGCACGCTGTATGGAAGCCGACTCGCCACACCGATCGGCCCAGCTGCTGGCCCACACACCCAGCTGACTCAGAATATCCTCAGCTCATGGCTCACAGGCGGGCGATTCATTGAACTCAAGACCGTGCAGATCATGGACGAGCTAGACATCCCGCGTCCCTGTATCGACTTGGCTGACGAGGGATATAACGTAGAGTGGTCGCAAGAGCTTCGCCTTGAGCAATCCGTACTGGAGTATGTGAAGGCATGGGCACTCATTCCCATCTTGCGTCGTTTGCTTGGGGTCGAGGACCTAGAGCCATTCGGAACGATCTTCAATATGAGTGTGGGCTACAACATGGAAGGTATTCTCAGTGCTCCGATGCAGCGATTTATGAATCGTTTGGAGAATGCGTCTGAGGATTTGGCGCCCATTCGATCACTGCTCCAGAATGTGTACCCACAATTTGCTGACGTCGTGATCGCCGATCGCATCGTGAATAGTGTCACTCTATCCACCATGCACGGTTGCCCCCCTGATGAAATCGAGCGTATCGCCAGATACCTGATCGAAGATCGCGGTCTGCACACGACCGTCAAGCTGAATCCGACGCTGTTGGGAAAAGAACGGGTGCTTGACACACTGCACAGCAAATTGGGCTTCTCTCAAATCAAGATTCCCGATTCCGTTTTTGAGAAGGATCTTTCTTATGATCGAGCAGTGGCACTAATTCGCTCGATGCAAGCGGAGGCCACGGCCAAAGGCGTTGCCTTCAGCATCAAGCTATCCAACACACTGGCGATGTCCAATCATCGCGATGTGCTCCCCGGTGAGGAAATGTACATGTCAGGACGAGCGCTATTCCCGCTCACTGTCCAATTGTATCGCCAGTTGCTTTCTGACATTGGCCCGGAATTGCGTGTGTCCTACTCTGCGGGGGCTGATGCGATCAATCTCGCTGAGCTGTTGGCCGCAGGAGCGATGCCAGTGACTGTGGCCTCGGATCTCCTCAAACCCGGCGGGTATGGCCGATTCTCACAATACATCTCTATGCTTCGCACGGAAATGGAATCCCGACAGATCGCATCACTCGAGGAACTCGCTTCTGATCGCGTTGCGGCCATCCATCACCTCATTGAAGACGGCCTGACTTCACCCCGCTACAAGAAGGCCTATCACCCATTCGAGTTGCCGAAAGTCGAGTCGGCACTTGAGGCTTTCGATTGTATTGAGGCGCCATGCATGGCTCAGTGCGCAGTGTGTCAGAACGTCCCTGACTACGCGCATTGGATCCGGACAGGACAAATCGACCGCGCAGTCGCTTCCATTTTGCATCGCAATCCGCTTCCAGCCTCTACAGGACACGTCTGTACCAACCTTTGCCAGACTCGATGCACACGCAACAACACGGACGAACCCGTCTCCATTCGACGACTGAAGCGATTCGCCCTGGAACATGCGAGCTCGACGTTGCGCCCAGCAAAACCGACGCATCATCGAGTGGCCGTCATCGGCAGCGGACCTTCAGGACTTGCTGCCGCCTTCTATCTAGCACATAGCGGGATTCAGGCAACCGTATTTGAAGCCAAGGAAAAACCGGGAGGCATGTTGTCCATTGCCCCGCCATTTCGACTTCCCGCTTCAGCCGTGGACTCGGATATTCAGCGGATCATTGATTTAGGGGTTGATATTCAGTGCAACCACAAGATCGATCAACCCCCAGAAGAGCTCCTGGAAGCTGGCTACTCGGCAGTCTATGTGGCTTGTGGGTTCAGCGGTGATGCCGCTCTCAACATCGAGGGGGCAGACACGCCCGGCGTGATGGGCGCTCTTGAGTTTCTCAATCGCCAAGCTAAAGGAGAGCAGATAGAGTTGGGCAGCCGCGTCGTCGTTATCGGCGGCGGCAACACAGCAATGGACGCAGCACGAACATCAAAGCGGCTGACGGGAATTCCTACAACCGTCGTCTATCGCCGTACCCAAGCGGAGATGCCAGCCGAGAGCGAGGAGATTCATGACTTGCTGCTCGAAGGCAATCGCATTGAGGAACTGGCGATTCCGAATCGCATTCTAGCTGAAGAAGGTCGGGTGTCCGGTTTGGAGTGCTTGAAAGCCAAGCTTGGAGAGCCAGACGCTGATGGACGCAGGCGGCCGGTTCCTGTCGCCGGAAGCGAGTTCATCGTCCCAGCATCGTCCATCATCCTGGCAATTGGCCAGCAAGCGGACACGGGATTCTTGGCACAATCATCGATCATCACGCGCCCGTCGGATGGCGGTGTTGACGTGCTCCCAACCGGCCAGACGGACTTGGCAAGGGTCTATGCAGGGGGCGACATCACCCGGGGCCCCGCCATCATTATCGCTGCCTGCGCCGATGGACGTAGAGCGGCCGCAACGATTTGCGAACAGCTAAACGTCA
>JAHITR010000102.1 GCA_018817505.1 Candidatus Bipolaricaulota bacterium
GAACTGCCCGAACGGGCAAACCATCCAGATGTTCGGCGTGAATGCGCCAAACTCGCCCGAACTGCCCGAACGGGCAAACCATCCAGATGATTGGCGTGAATGCGCCAAACCCGAACGAACTGTGCGAATGGGTGAACCATCCAGATGATTGGCGTGAATGCGCTGAGCTTCGCCCGAACTGCCCGAACGGGCAAACCATCCAGATGTTCGGCGTGAATGCGCCAAACTCGCCCGAACTGCCCGTTCGGGCAGTTCGCGTTCTCTTGACCGTGTCGGCGATCCAGGATACGCTTTCGCCTACGCGAGGGTGGCGGAATTGGCAGACGCGCTAGCCTTAGGAGCTAGTGCCTTCGGGCGTGCGGGTTCGAATCCCGCCCTTCGCAGTTGAAAGGCCGAGTGCTGGCATCTATAATGGCAAGGCCTTTGACAGTGAGCTTTGCGCGGGAATAGCTCAGCGGTAGAGCACTGCCTTGCCAAGGCAGGGGTCGGGAGTTCGAATCTCCTTTCCCGCTCCAGCAGCAAAGAAACAGTGTAGTATCTTAGAAATAGCCGGGTTGTCGATAAATACGCCGGGATGGCGGAATTGGCAGACGCAAGGGACTTAAAATCCTTTGAGGGATAACCTCGTGCGGGTTCGACTCCCGCTCCCGGCAGTACCATCGCGGGGTGGAGCAATCAGGAAGCTCGTCGGGCTCATAACCCGGAGGTTGTCGGTTCGAATCCGGCCCCCGCAACCAGCAAAGCAGGGCGGCGTAGCTCAACTGGTTAGAGCGCACGGCTCATATCCGTGAGGTTCGGGGTTCGAGTCCCTGCGCCGCTAGAGATTTTTTTCTTTACGGGGGCGTAGCTCTAACCGGGAGAGCGCTGCGTTCGCAACGCAGAGGTTGGCGGTTCGAATCCGCTCGCCTCCACAAACCTCAAGCCGCCTAATCTAGGCGGTATTGTCCTGATCGATGTCTTGATGTATCTCGACGTATCATTCACGGCGAAGCCGCACCCTCGAATCGTGATTAGCTGCAGCTTCTGGCAGAAAAAAAAGCATCCGCTATCGGATGTATGTTAGTGTTCTGAAGACTGAAGCGGCGGCGCAGCGAGGGAGACTGTCGCGATCTCACCTAGCAGATAGACCGGTTCTAGCGACAGAGCGATTCGAATCCATCCGCTGTGGGTGCCCAATTCCTCTCCGCAAAGTCCGACCAGCTCGATTTCTCCATCCGTTCGGATCCACACGGGCCCCTCTCGGATCCAAGGATCTTGCCATAGAACCGTCACGGGGATGTCTGTGCTTCCAAACGATAGGGTTGTAACGCCATCCTCCGTGTGATGCGACATGAGCGACGCATGGTGCAACAGGTCAAGCATTTGGATGTAGGCGAAATAAGCTCGCTTCTTGACGCCTTCACCACCGTCATAGGGGCCCTTCCCATCGTAAATCAGGCCGCTTTGGTCGAAGAAACCAACGCCTGTCCCCTCATATTGAGGTTCTGTTAGATAGCACCATTGCACAACGTCGACCCCCAACGCCCACAACGTCAGATAGCGTTTGACCAGATCTGCCGCCTGGTCGCTTTCGGATTGCTCAATGGAACCCATGCCTCCTGAGAAAGTACAGGTCTCGGTGACCCAAATGGGAGATCCTGCCTCGTCGTATAGCGCCAGTAGTGAACGCATCTTAGCTACGATCGTTTGTGCTGAATCGTATCGCTGAGCTTGAGGGAGGACAGGACTGGGTTGTGCAAGTCCGTAATAGTGAAACGCATAGATGTCGATCCACTTTCCGGCACCTGTGTTGAGGAATGTTTCTAGGTACGGTGCGAGTGCCCAGTCGCCCATTTCTGGGCCATCTAGAAGCCCCCCCATGACCACGCTGCACTCGGGACATCCACGCCGAATGGCGGGCCCCAACACTGAAACTCGGCGCGCATATTCCGCAGGCGCACACGCTGTCCCCCAAGAACCGTTTTGCTCGTCACCCAGCTCCCAATACAAAACCGGCGTGCCGACATCGGCTGCCCCTTGACCTTGACTGTAGTGGCGGACGATCTGCTCAGCCCAATAGGCTGCTTCCTCGTCTACGTCGCCCAGGTATAATGTGCCGATGGGGGTCAGCCCCTTGTCGGCGAATTCGCGAAATTGCCGGGTATGAAGTTCTTCTTTGGCTCCGCCGAAGAAATCCTGCGAAGCGCCAATCCAAAATCCCGACGTGGCCACATCAATCCGCAATTCGTCGAAGTAGGACTTGTCAGGAATAATGCCTGAAATGCCGAACAGGCCGCAGTGGGCCTCAAGCGACGAAACCTGACTGCTTGTGCCCCAAGCGGTGAGCACTAGCAAGACCGACAAGATGGTCACGGTGCGCTTCATCTCGCCCCCCCTTGATTGCGCGTCAAATGATCTCATCTGACCCAATTACACGCGGAACGCGAGCAGGTTTTCTGTGACATCACGGGGAGCCGGGAAGCTGTTCTCTCAGCCTCACGGAACTTGAGAATGGCTGACTTGGCTCTAATGCTGTCTAGCAACCCCACTTGTTGCTTGAGGCGGCGCATGAGCCATCGCGTGGGGAGTGTGGGCTAGCTCACATTCCTGAGAGAAGGGTAAGGTCCTTCATATAGCACGTCACGCGAAGAATCGAGCAGCTGTCCAGTCCATTAAGACAGTTCTGTGCGCAGGTGGCCACCCATTCCGCAGAGGGATCCAGGCATGGCTCAGAACAGAGTCTTTTTTCCAGATGCTCTGCCACACATCCGCGACTGTTTTCGCCAACGCGCACCCCGGCTCCCCTGCAAGTATCAGGGGCCTCGGTCTTCATGGCCAGGGGGGCCTGTCTCTCAGTCAGTGGCGCTCGGTGTCTGCTCGGGTGTGTCCGTTGGTTGGGGCTGCGGCCCGATGGTTTCCTGCTCACTCAGCTGTGCGGTCAAGGTCGCTACTTGATTCCTCAAATCATTGATGTCGCCTGTGAGCCTGTGGTTGATGACAGACAAGTAGCTGACAAATGCGAGGGCCACAAGCGCGATGACGATGATTGGCGTACGCATTCCCTTGGATTTCTTTGCCATGACGAGGTCCTCCTAGTGAACGATCAACCCGATTGGACGGTATTGGAGTCTTCATGCCGCGGGTAAGTCTAGACTAGGACTGATGCAAAAACCAAGCTGCGCCACATGCTCTGATATTCGCGCAGAAGGGCGCTTGACGCTGGGTATGATTGCACAAAGACGTATTCATTGACGGGATCTCCGAGAGCCATCACGACGGAATGGATACAAGCGGACTGGCCGGCGATTCGAGTTTTCGACGCCGACTGTCCAACTCAGATAGGCTGAGGCCAATCTCCGAACCAAAGGAGCTTGCTGCACCCGTGCCTACCAGGACACGCGGAACGCCAGCGTCCATTCTGTGAATCCGGCAACTCCGACCGTGATGGTGCTTGAAGCCTCAACCGAGGATCCCAAGGCTAGAGTGACCCCCATCGTGCTTTGCGCCCAGTCAAACAGCAAGCCCGTTTGGCTGCTGAAGAAGGTATCGACTGAGAATGAGAATCCGCATCCGTACGGTGGAATATCAACGTCAAGAGATACCACTTCCCAATATTCCTGAGGGTAGTAGACATGCCCGCCAGCGACGGCATCGGCAATAGGTTCGACAAGGAAGCCGAAGTCGGGCGTCGTAATCACGTAGTCGATGGTGTTCAGGTTGGAGATGCTGGTGAGTGTCGCCCCGGCAATTGTGAAGCGGAAGGCGATACCGTAGATCTCCACTCCAGTGATGGTATTGCCTGTGCGCAACAGATTGGTGTAGACAGACAGGCACCCGAAATCCGTTTCCAACGAAGGCGTGAATGCGTAGCTCTTGGTTTGAAGGGTGTAGGTGAAGTCGAGTGTCATCCGGAACGGCAACCCGAACATGTTCAGGAACGTGAGCTCGATCTCCTGGCTTTCGAAACCCGTCTTGTTGAACGTGGTGATGCTATCGACTTCTGCGCAACCGAAAGCGAGGGCGTGGAATTTGAATTCCTGTCCAGAAAACGAAAGTGGGGGCAAATCAATAGTCGGGTCCGTTAGGAATGTCTTTGTGACGAGAGTGGAATCGGTTTGCGTGGTGTTGGCATTGAATGTGATACCGGACAGATCAGCACTGATGAACGTATTGCTCTCGAAGGTGATCATGCCTGCCATGATCTCGCCGCCGAGACTGAACACCCATCCATAGTTGGCGGACGCTGATTGAACCGCGCCTGTGGCTGCTCCATAGAGTCCGAGGGTGATCATCCCCAAATCGAGGCTGAGATGACCCTGGGCATAGAGGAATGCCCCTGACTGGGGCTCAAAAAGCATCTGTCCATCAAAATGAACGATCGAGAGGTCGGATTCGAGATTGAATCCTTGCCACAACCAGCCATCAAACAGAAAATCGGACACACTAGAAACGGTGACGAAACTAAGACTTAGGCCTACGTCGAGGGTGGACTGGAATGAATGGAAGGGGTCTGGCTGCTGCGGGGAAATGCCAATTTCAGCTTCCCAACTGCCCGTAAATCCATCGCTTCCTATAGCAGTGACTGCAAAGCAACAAACGATGATGCCAAAGATTAGGTATCGAGCTTTCACAATCGTCTCCCCCTCGATGTGTGTTTCGTCATGTGCAACCATTCCTTATTCGTTCCACTCATTCACGAGATTGGTTATTCATCCAGACGGTAACGGGTTTCCAGGGCTTTCGACACGGTCCACGACCACATCACAGGGGAAACCGGTCACCTGCTGAGTCTGCGCACGTCCTCGTTCCAATCGCCAAGAGCGATGCCTGTCGGGCAGGTTTGATCGTGATCTGCAAGGGATGTAGACTTCAAACATGCGACGATTCTTGATTTTGGGTCACAAAGCATCAATTGAACCGGACTTCTCTTTGAACGATCTCCCCGGTGCTGCCGGGCGAATCGACGTGCTTTGCCGTGCCATTGGGGCATCTTTGTTCTTGTCCCACGGCATTCGGAATGATGTAGAAACCAATCTGCTGCTTCAGGATAGCGTTCATGTCCGAATCCACGGACAGTACGTGAAGCGACTGAATCCTGACGAACGATCAACAGCGGCATTGATTAAGCATGCACTCAAGGCGCTGGCGGAGTCCTCCTCAGATCATGAGGTCAGGAGTACGCCGGGGATTACTGTGATGCGGCGGAGTCTGCCTGAGGTTCTTGACGTGCTTCTCAGCGAGAATGCCGTACCCATTGTCTTGCACGAAGAGGGAGAGCCGGCAGAGATGTTCGCCTTCCCTGAAAATCCAATCTTCATCCTGTCTGATCACGCGGAGTTCTCTGAAACCGATCAACTGGCGCTGGCTGATTTTCCTCGCATCTCGCTGGGAGCCAAAGCCCTTCACACTAGCCAGGCCATCACGATCACCCATTACCTGCTCGACAGGCTTGAGGAGGATCGAAATGCGGATCTCGTATTAGTTCACAAAGTGTGGGGTGAACCCAAGGCTCAGCTGATCATCTCGCTGCTTGAGGACTTTGACATCCCCGTCAATCGGATGATGCAGGCTCCTCCGTCTGTTTACCCGATGGCATTGGATGGGATGGCCGAGGTGCGAATCATGGTCCGTCCGCGAGATGTGGACAAGGCGCGCCGCATCATTGCCGACTATTTCGAGACGCCAGTCGAGAAGTAGCATCGCGTGGCAGGTGAACAACATGCATCGTGCACCCCAAGGTCCCGTCCAGCTTGATCGTGATCATCTTGCGTGGTGGCGGCCCTACACCGCAGGTGAGGTGACGTGAATATCGATCGTGACTTGATCGTAGCGCGAGAGAGAATGGTGGCTCAAGATCTTCGTGGCCGCGGCATCCGAGATGCCCGTGTTTTGGCTGCGATGTCGGTGATTCCACGCCATCAATTCGTCCCTCCCGAATATGAGTTTCATGCCTATGACGACACACCGCTTCCCATTGCAGACGAGCAAACCATCTCACAACCGTATATCGTTGCCTTGATGACTGAAGCTCTACAGTTGACGGGCGGCGAGCGTGTTCTCGAGATTGGCACGGGATCTGGATATCAGACGGCCGTGTTGGCCGAATTGGATGTCGAAATCTGGACAGTCGAGCAGTCAAAGATACTCGCCAAGCAATCCAAGCGACGTCTTGAGCGACTCGGGTACGAGTCGATCCACTTTTTTCAATCAGATGGAACCGCAGGGCTCCCTTATGAAGCACCGTTTGATCGTATTCTGGCGACAGGCAGTTTGCCCGAGATTCCAGGGACCCTATTGAGTCAATTGGCGGACGGCGGGATCTTTGTTGGCCCCGTGGGAGGGTGGCATTGCCAAGACTTGGTGCGGATTGTGTACCATACGGATCAATCTGAGCGTGAAGTGCTTTGCCAGTGCCGATTCGTGCCGCTGATTGGCGAAGACGGCTGGCATCAATAGATTGAGCTCACCGAGGATCAGGAGGAATGACCATGACCATCATCGATCTGCGAAGTGACACGGTAACCCTTCCCACCAGCGCCATGCGAGAGGCGATGGCCACGGCTCCTGTGGGCGATGATGTTTATGGCGAAGATCCGTCAGTCAACCTCCTTGAGGAGCGAATGGCAGCGACCCTCGGCAAAGAGGCAGGCTTGTTCGTCGCTTCAGGCACGATGGGGAACCTGGTCGCGCTGCTGGCTCATGCAGGACGAGGGGACGAAGTCATCCTCGGCGACCTTGCGCACACTTTTCTGTATGAGGGTGGAGGCATTTCCGCGCTGGGGAGCATTCATCCGCATCAGTTGCCGAATCGGGTTGATGGAACCATCGACTTGCATCGAATCACGCTCGCTCTACGCAATCCTGACGACCCGCACGCGCCGCCGACCCGCATGATCGTGTTGGAGAACACGCACAATCGATGTGGCGGCATTGCCCTCACCGCGGACTACTGCAACCAAGTTGCAGCGTTGGCCAAAGAACATCGCCTCGCCATGCATTTGGATGGGGCCCGCCTGTTTAACGCAGCGATTGCGCTGGATTGTCCAATCACAGACCTGACTCGGGCATTCGACTCAGTCACGGTGTGCCTATCCAAAGGATTGGGTGCGCCTGTGGGGTCGGTATTGTGTGGTTCCAAGGATTTCATCCGTAGAGCCCATCGCATGCGCAAGCTCGTGGGCGGTGGCATGCGGCAAGCAGGCATCCTTGCTGCAGGGGGGCTGTATGCCATGGACCACCACATCGAGCGGTTGGCTGAGGATCATGAGAATGCACGCGTTCTCGCTCGCGGGATCGCGCAGATCGACGGCTTGGCATGCCCACAAGCCGTGGCACCGAAATCGGGTGCTTGGACCAACCTGGTGTACTTCACTGTGAACGGCGCTGCCGTCGGTCGTCCGCAGCTCAATGCGGTCGAGTTGTCCAAACAGCTAAAGGCCCATGGCATCTTGGCGCATGCACTTGGAAGCGATGGCAAGCAAATGCGCATGGTGACTCACATCAACATCAGCACATCAGACATCGAGACCGCACTGAGTAAACTTCGGTCTTGTATCACCGGGACGTAAGTCCCACTTCTCCCTGAAACAGGTCGGGTGTTCACACCGTCGATGCTCTACGAAACGGTGTTGGCAGCACCTATCGTGATGATACCGGGTGGAATGCAGGGCTCACAGAGCTTTGTGGGACCCCTCATGCCTCGGCTCATCGACCTTAATAGAGGGGGAAACGATGAAAGGGCTAGCTTCTGTACTCTTCATACTTGTCTTATCGGGATTGGCGGTGACCGCGGGGCCACTAGAACTTGGCCTCGGAGTCGGACCGTCATTTACATCCTTGGATTCATTCAACGAGACGATTGGCGTGTTCAATGCACTAATCGCTGAGCTGAATGAAACCCTTGGCGTACATCCTGATGTCTCGGGATCGATCGCTTCTATGCCCTCCATGGGCAACGGGGTTTATCTGTCTGCGGCTGAGCAGTATCGGCTGATGGATTGGTTCTCTCTCGGAGCCC
>JAHITR010000103.1 GCA_018817505.1 Candidatus Bipolaricaulota bacterium
AAGGTTTAGGACATCGAGCTACTCCTCGAGTTGCTGGGCGGATAGGCGACTTGCGCTGTACACCGGGCAGCACGGAAAGTGGGAGTGGACGCCACTCTCTTGAACCAGATGTGAACTCAAGAAACGCGCGAGTTGCTCGGAGAATCGGGTTACTCCCGATTCTCTGATCTGGTGAGCCATCACGCGACAGACGCCGCAGGAATGGTCTGGGAACTCTCAAGCAACGCCTTGCGTTACCGAGTTCCTTTGAGAATCGGCTAGTCCCGATTCTCTAACCTGGATATCCACTTAGCGATTGACGCTGCAGAGTGATCGGGAACTCTCAAGCAACGCCTTGCGTTACCGAGTTCCTTTGAGAATCGGCTAGTCCCGATTCTCTAACCTGGATATCCACTTAGCGATTGACGCTGCGTGATCTCCGTAGTGCTCGTAGGTGTTTTGGGCGAGGATTTCGCCGAACGTCCAGTCTTCGGGCATCGCCTCGAAATGGTCAGGTTCATTCAGGTCTGCGTCAGTTAGCGTTCCGATCCAATGGACCATTTGTTGATGCGTAGCAGTAGCATCAGCCAAGACGTCCTGCAATCTTGCGGACCGATACTCCTCGTAGATCTTGGTGTTGCGCTCGTGTGTCGGCAGCTCCCACCATTCGGATCCGATGAGTGCGCGTGCCTCCATGGCTTCCACCATCTGTTCCTCATACCAGGTGATGTGCGCCAGGATGTCTTTCAACGACCATTTCCCGGATACGCCGGGTTCTTCCATCTTGTCTTGGGGAGCCGATTCAACCAGCTGCAGGAGGGAATCAAACGTCTCTTCGACAAGCTCTACGAGCTCGGATACGGTCAATGGCTGGTCATTCATGCGCGTAGCTTAGCATCGGCCACGTCATGGACACAAGTTGCGCATCCGTCCTAGTCGGGGAAATTCGAATCGAGTATCCTGACCGCATGACTAGACGAGGGGTAGTTCTGATCGCTGTTGTCGTGTTGATTGCCGTCGTCGCGGCGCTTCTGATTGTCTTCGATCCATTTAAGTGGAAGCCACAGCCTGAGCCACCACCCGTATACACGATTGCGATCGATGCTGGGCATGGCGGGCGTGATCCTGGAGCAATGGCCGCCGATGTCATGGAAAAGGACATCAATCTGGCCATTGCTGGCCTGCTGACGAATCTGGTGAACGCAGAGCCTGATTTGGTCGGCGTGCAAATTCGCACGCTCGACATGTTTATTTCGCTCGAAGAGCGGATTGCCCGAGCCGAGGACGCCGGCGCCGAACTCTACATCACCGTGCATGTCAACTCCTATACCACAGGCGAGCCCAAGGGTGTGGAGACGATCATCGACAGTACGCGTGAACTCGATGACGATAGCTGGGTATTGGGCGAGTTGATTCAACACGGCGTCGTCGGAGCCACGGGGGCTGTGGACCGTGGCACGCGGTCGCAGGAGTCGTATTTGCAGCGCACGCAGATACCAGCCGTGTCTGTGGAAACTGGCTACATCACCAATGACGCAGAGCGGGCGAACCTGTTGAATCCGGAATACCAAGCCAAGGTTGCGCAAGGGATCCTCAACGGCATTCGACAGTTCATCGATTGGAAATATCCGGCGGTTTCGCCCGGATCGGAATGATGGCGAAGCCCTATGCGAGAATCGCTACGCTGATTCTCGGTCCATCGATATCACAGGAGCGAGCGCGTGAACTGCCCGACCACTGAGTTGACTGCATCGCGGGCGCGGGCGCGCTCAAGGCTCTGCCTTCACCAAGCTGCTCCCGGTGCACGAGACGTGCCCGTACTGCCAGACAATGTCGATGTCGTGCCTTACCGATCGTCTGGTCTTACGCTCAATGCCTATCTCCAGGGTGTCGATGCGGCGTCGAACAGCCGTCCAGCTGTACTCTATTTCCACGGTGGGTGCGCCTTGTCTCAGGAACACTTCGAATCAGCACAGCGGTTCGTTGATGCGGGATTCATTGTGCTGTCTCCTACATACCGAGGCGAGCATCACAATCCAGGCTCCTATGAGTTATTCCTTGGCGAGGTTGAGGACGCGTATGCCGCGGTCTCCCTCCTTGCGCATCATCGACTAGTCGATGCTCAGAGGATCTATGCTTTTGGTTATAGCATGGGGGGAGAAATCGCTGCTTTGCTTTCGCTGTTCGATGACCTGCCTATCCGCCGGACAGCCAGCTGCGGACCCTTCTTTCTGCGATCTCGTCCATTCTCCAGCAAATCGATGTATGGTGCGCCGGTCCCGTTCGATTCGTCCAATCCAGAGGATGTGTGCGTTCGACTGCTGCGATACCACATCCGGGACATGGTGGTTGGGCACACCGCCTTCGTCGGCTGCAACGACGACAAGTTCGCGGATGGCTACTGGCGGCAGCTGGACACGGCGGGCTCAGCTCTGACGATCACCGAGGTAGAGGGGACGCATGATGCGAGCCTGCACTCAGCGATCGAGGTGTTTCTGCGCGAGATTCAGTGCACCACTTGAGGCGCGCGCACGCGTTCCATCAGCCAGCCGTGCGATGTCTCTGCCAGCGCGGCTACTTTCTCGAACCTCGACCAACGAGTGGGCGTAGTCGTCCGAGCCCCCATCCCAGGGCCGTCCCTGCCAGTGCTGCCCACACCGGTGCCAAGATGGGCACGGAGATTCCAAACCCTACGCTGAGGAGCACTGAGGCACCTAGGGCCCAGCTCAGTGTCCACTGGATGCGGCGCGGCTCGAGTGGCCGATCGATTCGATCAGCCACACTACGAGTGACGCGATAGGCATGAATAACTGGCGCGGCTGTCAACACCAAAACTGTCAGAATCCAAATCTCCGTTCTATTCTCAGGCCAGTGAAGCCATGCGACTTGCCAATGCTGCAGATGCCCAAAGGCGAAGCTGGTGATAGGAATTCCGACCATCAATAGGAAAGGGATTGGCGGCGGGAAGCGTTTGGGCTCAATGAGGCCAAGTGCGGGAAGTGCCAACAGGGGGATGGCCCAATGGATGGACATGCCAAGCCAGATCGAGACGCCGCAGTAGCCGATCACATCGATCCATCCTGGAGCCACGCCGGTGCTACGATTGATGAAGCGCAAGGTGATCAGGTACCAAAATAGCAGTAGAAGCTCCGGTGGAGCGTAGATCGCAGCTGCGACCAGTGCGCCTGCCGCTGCGAAAAATGCAGAGTACCAGCGATCGGGGTCGAGTTCGCGCGCCAATGCCCAGCTGAGGAATACGCCTCCTGCCCAAGCCAAGCTGGCAAGCGCTGCTGCAAGGAAGGATTCTCCACGCATCATCATTGTCCATACTCCGCCAGCGAATGCGGCGAGCGAGACCAGAACGATGGCTAGATTGGTCGGATAGCTCAGATCGATGGTTCGTCCGATGGACGTCAGCGGAATCTTCCATCCGTTGTTTGCCATGGCTACGGGAGAGCGTGACTGCCGTCGCAAAACGGCTTGTTCTTGGATTTGCCGCAACAGCAAAAGGCGCCCGTCCGCACATGCGCGCATTCGTTCCCTTTGTCACTGGCAAGCTCAGCAGAACCCCGAATCATCAATGGACCGGGATTGGCAACGCGAATGGTGAGGGAACAGTTTTCGGGCTCATCGCCATCGCCGCGTTCAAGCGCAGCTGGCGTGAGTGTGCTGTCGGCTGTGAATTCGATTTCACGATGACTGCCATCACACAGCGGTTTGTTTCTTGATTGGCCGCATCGGCACAAGGCAGCGCGCGTTTCCTTCAGCACGAGTTGGCCGGACTCATCGACGATCTGCAGATCGCCTCTGGCAAACAGGGGGCCGTCTGCAGAAACTGTGAGCCTGTTGCGGCCTGGCGTCTGCTCTGCAGCGCCTCCATCCAGTCGTTCGTAATGCAAGGCCCCTGTCGGGCACGCTTCACAAGCTGCGACGACCGCGCCGGCTGTGGCCATGGAAGGGTCGATCCAGGGGCGTTGATCGCGATTGAAGACTGCAGGCAGCGACCGGATGCACGCCTCGACATGGATGCAGCGAACGTAATCCCAGGTGACGACGATGTCTTTGGATTCAAATCGAAAGATGCGGCTCTTCATCAGGCTCCCCATGATGTGCGTGATGAATCCATTATGCGAGCTTCCTCTGCTCGTTCCAATAAAGCGTAATAGGGTGTCTCTCCAAGCCGCAGAGAGCGCAAAGCATGAGCCGAAATTCATTCTCCCGCAGGTAGGTGGTGGCAGTTGCTGGTCGGGTTTGGGGTACCCCTCCTGATCTGGATCTTGCTTGTCGCAGCCCGACCAACAAGAGTTTGGCGCTCTAGCCAAACTCCAACGAACTGCCTGCCTCATGGCAGTTCGCCGACTCTGGGCGAGGTGCCCTTGCTTTCTCTTTGCCGAATGAACTAGGTCCAGATCTGTTCGATATGGCCGTTGCGAATACGAAATCGATCGCCAGGCTGGTCGGCGATTCCCAATCCCACGTTCATATTGGATTGTCGAATCCATCTCTCGAAACGCCGATAGAAGGTGGCGGTCCATCCAATATGCATGGGGAATACCGCATCTGGATTGAGCCGCTCGATGGTGAATGCATTGCCCTCCTGCAACGTGTCAGGACTGGGCAGGCCGCATCCAAAGACGGGCAAGAACGCGGCTTGGACCGGAGCAAACTGATCGGCAAGCCAATCAATACCCTCAGCAAACTCTGGCTCAAGGGGGATCTGGCTTGCGGCATGATCGCCCGCGTGATAGAAGCTGACACCGTCCGCTTCGACGAGGAACGCAGAACCTGCATCTGTTGCTGGAATCGCAGCGATCATGACATTGCCAATTCTCTTGAATTCCTGGCCGATGAATCGAAAGCCAGGCAGGTCTTCTGGCGCATCCCAGCCATAGACGCGACGCATTTGTGGGTGATCCCACTGCAGGATGCGCTGGTCAAAGTGATCGCCGTGGTGGTGGGACACGATGACGAAGATGGGGATGTCGCCCCATTCGGCTGGATCTATTTTTCCGTTGGCGAGCGAGGCTTCTGCCCCGTCTGGCTCGCCTGGGGCGTAGTCAAGAATGAACAAGTGATTCTGCGTGCGGATGGCCCATCCGCTGTGTCCCAGATACCACACCATCATGGCACCGTGCGAAACGGGACGATTCACCAAACTCTTGATGGCTGCTGGCGTAACAGCGCCGGGAGTGTCGCAGATCCGTTTGGATGACAGGGCATCCCATGCTGCTGTGTGGCCATACAGCGCCGCCAGATCTACAGGGCGATGTCCATTGCCGTCGAGCATGGCTTCGAGTGATTCATTCAGTTGGATCAGAATGAGAACGATGTCCGTGTGGCCGCGCATGGCTGCTAGATGAAGCGGAGTTCGGCCCAGGGCATCCGTGGCGGATGCATCAGCTCCCCGATCGATTAGCAGCAGTACGATGTCCGCGTGACCGGCGGTCGCTGCATGGTGCAAGGCGGTCGCTTGATCGTCATTGCGATCATCCGACGCGACACCGCGATCCAACAGAGCAGCTACCATCTTCAGACGCCCCATGGATGCTGCCGAATGTAAGGGCGTGTCGCCTACAAGATCACGAGCCGATGAGTCGCAGTCCTGATCCATCAGCCACATGGCGGTTTCCAAAGCATCACCGATGGCTGCTTTGTGCATGAGCGACATGCCGTAGCGGTCGACGGGATTAGGCTCTGATCCCAAATTCAATAGCTGTTGAACGATGGCCACTCGATTGCGTTGTGCGGCCCGATGTACGGGGAGTTCGCCATACAAATTTGCTGCGTCTGCAGCCAAACCCTCTGCCAGCAACAGATCGACGATCTCTTTGCTTCCGCTGGCTGCGGCAGCATGAATGAGGGTGGTCAATGAGTCATCCACGGCATACAAATCGGCTCCTGCGGCGAGAAGCTGGCGGAAGGCGTTGGCATGCCCACCGAAGGCTGCATAGTGCAACGTGGTGTGTCCAGAAAAGTCGCGGGCAACGAGGTCGCTGCCGGCTCCCAACAATAGAGCCACGGCTTCGTCCGATCCTCCGAATGCGGCGTGATGCAGAGCGGTGCAACCATCATCTGCCTGGTGGTGGACAGCCTCGGGGGAACGTGCCAACAGTGTTCGAAGGACATGGGCATCGCCTTGCTTGGCAGCGGACCAAATCGTGGGATGCGCGTCGGCAGACATGGTGGCTCCTTGTGGTTTTCGGATGACTAGCTCTTGGGTGACGATCCTTGGAGTTGCTCGCGAATTCGTTTGGGAAGCTTGGATCGGACGAGCATATAGGCCTCGTCGATCCATGACAGCAACTCATCTTCGAGAATGCTCCCGTCAAGGGCGATGGTATTCCAATGCTCCTTGTTCATGTGATAGCCGGGTTTCACCGCCTCGTACGTTGAGCGCAGCATTTGTCCCAGAAGCGGATCCAGTTTGATCGTAATGCTCGGCGGCACGTTGTTGGGCGATGCGTACGCGAACATCTTCCCGCCGATCTTGTAGACGGGGACCTCCGAGCCAAATGGGCGATCCTCGATGGCTCCAGGCTGAGAAAGCAGATACTCATGGGCCTGCTCAAATGTCAACGGCAACCTCCTCGAAAGGGGGATCCAGGATGCACGGGTATCGGCGCTTACCGCAACGGCCCAGTGGATTGTCCAACCGATCGATTCGCAAAGGATAGAACCTGCGAGGAACTGGATCAATGCATGGGACTGCGATTAGCGGTTGTTCCAGGTGAGATTTGGGCTCCTGCGTGGGACTCCGCGACGGAATGTATGTCGCGGATGTCCGACCACCAGCGCAATTTGCGGGGAGCGGCCGTTGGGCAAGCCCAATCGTTTGAGCAGACGACCGCTCTTTTCAACCACGATTTGGAAGAAGCCAATTTGGCACGTGGCCAATCCGAAGCTCTCGGCAACCAGCATCATGTTATAGGCGGCAAAGACGGCGTCATCGCGGCCGAAGCGATTGCGAGTCGGGCAGTGCCCGATGAGAACGACGGGCGCGCGATAAAAGATGGGGTCGTCGCCGCGATTCCGTGCGCTCTGCAGCCGTTCGATGAGCCCCGATGCATGGCGGAGTTGTCTCGTTCCGCTTCGACCAATGATCAACGGCATCACGAAGCGAATCAGCGGATTGTGGGCCAGGCGAACAAATCGAGACATCTCATCCACCGTACCTTGACTCAGTTCGTCGATGCGAGATGGATCATCGAAGGCGAGCCAGTCCACGGATTGGCTATTGCTAGCTGTCGGCGCCCATCTTCCTAGACTGACGAGATCCCGAATGACTTCGCGGTCAATGGGAGATTCCTGGAACACGCGTTGCGATCGTCGCATGCGAAAACCAGCAACAAGAGCGTCCTGCGTAGGGCGTTCCGCCTTTTCGATGATGGGGCAATCCTCAAGGGGGAAGGTTTCGTGATCAATCGCATCTGTTGGGCAGCCAGCCACACACTGTCCGCAATTCCAACAGGCTTCGGGGCGAACGGGTACCGAGCTGTCGTTCGAGAGTTCAAAGACATGTGCAATGGCACACACATCCACACACTTCCCGCATCGGACGCATGCCTTCTCGTCAATTGTGATCTGTGCCATAGATACGAATCTCCTTGCAGCGTCTCATACTAGCGCTGTCGGCGTGGAGCCTCTGCGACAAGGGCAGGGCGCCCAGCGGACGTTCGTGGGGATGCGCGGTTCCGAGGTCAAGGCGACAAACGAAGCAACGTCCCCTTACTATGGGTCGGATGTCCCTTCTAACAGGTGCAGCATCCTCTACGCTCAAGGAGCGATGGACACCAACGACTTTGTACAAAAGCTACTGACTGAGACGACGCTCGACGGTTTAGAGTGGGCGTCCGATGTGGAGCGAATCCTTGCCGAGCAAGTGGTCTTTCTTCGTGCACAGATCAAACAGCAGCGACAGGAAACGGTTCTTGGTGCCCACGAATTGATTAGCGAGTTGTACTGCCGCTTGGACGACAAACAACAACAGATTGTTGCTCTGGGCGAAGAAATCGGCTTCCTTCGTCAACACGTATCCTTCCCAAAGTCTTGAAACGGCTTCAGCGTTTCCGTACGTTTAGTCATCATGTCTCCAATATCGATCCCCGAACAACTTGAGCTTGCCCGGGCTGAACGCACCGAGCTTGAAACACGCCTGTCAGATCCGGCGCTTGCCGCAACTCCTGAATACCGCGAGCTGGCCCAACGCTATGCATGGCTTCGTGACCTGATTGAGGTCGGCGAAAGCTGGCAGCAGGTCCATTCTTCAGTGATCGAAGAAGAAGAGATGCTGGAAACCGAGGAAGAGCTTCGCGAGGAACTGGAAGCCGCCTTGATCGAAGATCGACTTCGTCTAGAAAGACTGGACGCGCAATTCAAACTGTTCCTTGTCCCACCGGATCCCAATGATCAGAAGACGGCCATTGTGGAAATTCGAGCGGGGACGGGCGGAGACGAATCGTCATTGTTTGCCGGCGATCTGCTGCGGATGTATTCGCGGTTCGCTGAAAAGAACAAGCTGAAGATCGTGCTGTTGGACAGCCATCCAACGCCAATTGGGGGATTCCGGCAACTGATCTTCACAGTCGAGGGCAAGGGAGCCTACGGCATCTTCCGCTATGAGTCGGGCGTTCATCGTGTGCAACGTGTGCCCGAAACCGAATCACAGGGGCGCATTCACACATCGACAGTGAGTGTGGTCGTGATGCCGGAAGCGGAGGAAGTTGAAGTCTCGATTGATCCCAATGACTTGAGAATTGACACGTTCCGATCCTCGGGGCCCGGCGGCCAATCGGTCAATACCACAGATTCCGCGGTGCGCATTACACATATCCCTACGGGCATCGTCGTCAGTTGTCAGGACGAGAAGTCTCAGATGAAGAACCGCGCTCAAGCGATGCGTGTTCTGCGCGCACGATTGCAGGATCTCATGGAGCAAGCAAAGCAGGCAGAACTGTCTGCCACAAGGCGCAGTCACATCGGATCGGGCGACCGGTCGGAGAAGATTCGAACCTACAATTTCCCGCAGAATCGAGTGACCGATCACCGAATCGGAATCTCACTTCACGACCTCAATAGTGTGCTAGAAGGCGGTTTCGAAGCACTGACTGACGCATTGCGC
>JAHITR010000016.1 GCA_018817505.1 Candidatus Bipolaricaulota bacterium
AATCCATTGCTGGCCGTGGACACACTTCTGAGCGGTATTCCGCGGACCATCGATTTGGGACAAATCGACAACGATCGCTGTTTCATCAATGGCGTAGGAATCGGGCTCGATGCGCAGGTCGCCCGCGACGTGCTGGAGATGAATCGATTGAGAGGCGCACCTGCCTATCTGACGGCCGCAGTGAAGGAGATTTTCCGCTTCTCCGCATTCCCTGTCACGCTATCCATGGGCGAGGAGGAACTCGAACTGATCTGCCTTTCCTTGGGAATTGCCAACGGCATCTATGCCGGCGGCGGATTCAAGCTGGCGCCTCGTGCGGACATCGAAGACGGGCTGATCGATATCTCGGCAGTCGGCGACTATCCCAAACTGGAACGCTTGTTCCGGCTGCCCAAGGTTCGAGCAGGCAAGCATGCGAATTGGCGTAAGGGGACCTATAGGCAGGCGTTCGAGGTCACCATCTCTTCACCCAAGAAACTGATTGCGCACGTGGATGGAGAGCCCTATCGACTCCCTGGAGATTCATTCAGCGTGAAAGCGCTGCCTCGGGCATTGCGTGTGCTGGTCCCTGCAGAGACTGCTGAATAGGATTGCTGAGGGCTTGGCGTGTCGTCTCGCATGGCTCTTTGTTGCACCGGGTAAGCATGATGACGATCGCGCCGCCTGGATCGCCGTCAATCCGCGCTGTGTCTATGCCCGCTTGAATCGCTTGTCCAGTTCGTGCTTGGTGTAGCTCACAATCACCGGACGGCCATGCGGACACGTGTAGGGATTCTCCATTTGCATGAGTTCTTCCACCAACTCCTGCGCCTCAACCAGCGGAATCATCTCCCCTGCCTTGATCGCGGCGCTGCAGGCCATTTGACTCAGGAGACTGTCATAGAGAGCGTCCTTGAGATCTCCTTGGGCGACCAGCACGTCACAGAGGGACTCGATCAGCTCCTGGAATCCGCGCATCGATTGGTAGTCAGCCAATGTTTGCGGAAACTCACGAACGAGGAAAGTTCCGCCACCGAACTCGTCAAGAACAAGCCCAATCTCTGCCAGTTCGTCCAGGGAATTGGAGAGAATACTCGCCTGCTCAAATGCAACCTCAATACGCGCTGGCAGCAGGAAGACCTGTCGGACAATACCCGCCGGCCATTCCTTTTGCAGTCGTTCATAAAGCACCCGCTCATGGGCAATGTGCTGATCGACGATATCCAACCCATCGGACGTTTCCACAAGCAGATATGTGTTATGAATTTGCCCCAGTACGCGAACATCACCGTGAACGCTCACTTTTCCGACCTCATTGAGCGTCCTGCTCAATGCCATCTCGTGTCTCAGATCTAGGCCCAATTGCCGGTTGCCGCGTTGCAGATCTAGCGTATAGGACGGCGTGTTCGCCGAGCCACTGATGTGCCGTGTGCTGGCTTGCTCAGATCCGGATCCCAGGGGCATCACCACAGCTCGGCTGGAAAGTGCCTTTTGGAGCGCCGCAGAAACCGCGTCCTGCACTTCGCGCGGATGGGCGAATCTCACTTCCTCCTTGCGAGGATGGATGTTGACATCCACTTCGCTGGGCGACACGTCGATGAAGATCATAGCAATCGGGAAGCTGCCCGGTCTCAGAATCCCTCGATAGGCACTGGACAGGATGAATGATAGGCCACGATCCGAGATGCTTCGTCCATTGACGACGTACATCTGATCGCGTCGATTGCCTCGCTTGAGATCGGGCCGACTGACATAGCCGCCCACTTCAATGTCATCGCGCGATGCGGCAATGGGGATCATGCTCTGAGCCACATCTGCGCCGTAGACCTGGGCGATTCGGTCAAGCAAGCAGCCCACCTTGGGAGCAGCGAACACCTCGCGATCCCCGTGGCGCACTTTCCATCCAATTTCTGGATGCACCAATGCCATCTGCTGAACGACACGATTGATGTGCAAGAACTCCGTGCGCGCGGCACCCAGGAATTTGGAGCGCACCGGGACGTTGTAGAACAGATCCCTCACCTCAATGGTCGTGCCCTGGCCGCGTGCGGCTGGTTTCACATCAAGGAGCTCCCCGTCTTCTGCGAGAAGCTCATAGGCATCTTCGCAACCCTGCGCTCTCGTCACGATGCTCACGCGTGCAACTGCAGCTACGCTCGCCAATGCCTCTCCGCGAAACCCGAGCGATCGAATGACGCTCAAGTCCTGCTCCGTCACGATCTTGCTGGTGGCATAGCGCTCGATGGCCAGATGAAGATCGCTTTTTGTCATGCCTTGCCCATCATCTCGAATGGCAATGCCCACTTTGCCACCCTCGATGATGGATACTTCGATGCTCTCACTTCCAGCATCGATCGCATTCTCTACCAGCTCCTTGACTACGGACGCCGGGCGATCGATGACTTCACCGGCAGCGATCTTTTGAGTGAGGGCCTTGGCAAGACGTTGAATGGGCATGTCATTGAGGCTATCCGATCTTTCGCGTTGACACAATCGGCTTGCCGCAGTCCCCTCCATTACGCTATCGTTCGTCGGAGGCTCTATGCACACTATCAGTATGCTGCGTCGTACGCTCGGTCTGTCAAGTGACAATCAAGTGCGCAATCGAATGGAACGAATCAAGGATTTGCTTGGCGAACATGTTCGACGTGGTCCTAACAATCAGATCTTTCTCACTGAACCCGGCCTAGAAATCATGAGGCAATTTCAAGAACTGTGCGATTCTGGATTAACCTTGGCAGAAGCGAGTCAAGTCATGAGACTAACTTCTTATAAACAAGCCTCTTCATATGATTCGGTTTCATCTCCTTCGAGACTAAACCAAGCAAAACCAGACGAATCGATGCCGAGCATGACGCCATCGTCAACAGCGACCCTCATCGAGGAGATGGCGCTGATCCGAGAGCACCTCGCTGCACTTCAGCAGCAGTTTCCGTTACCACGCGACCGTGACGCCGTCCTGGATGATGGCAACGCATGGTGGACCTACTTAAGAGAGGATATCGATGTCACTTAACGTTCCTGCAAAAAACAACACCCACTTGGCCGATGTGGTCGCACAGATTGATGCGTCCGAAGAACTGAGTACCCTGTGGGCTGCCGCCAACATTACTGCAATCGATCGAATGGGTATCAATGACCACGGACCAATCCACATTCGTATCGTGACCAATATCGGACTCAAGCTGTTGCGTCTGCTTGTCGAGGGCAAGGTCATACCCAGCGTAGTCCAGCACCACGGTCTGACGTATGACGATGCAGAAGTCGTCGTTGTTATGGCCTGTGTCCTGCATGATATTGGCCATGTGATTCATCGCAAGAACCATGAGTTTCTCTCACTCATGTTGGCTCCCGCACTGATCGACACGCTCCTTGAGCCGGTTTATGATTTGCGAACGCGAACGATTCTCAAGGGTGAGATCCTTCACGCCATCTATGCCCATCAGAAAGAGATCGTTCCATTGACGATTGAGGCCGGCGTCGTCAAAGTGGCCGATGCATTGGACATGGAGTCGGGCCGCGCTCGCATCCCCTTCAAGACTGGCAGCCCAACGATTCACTCGGTATCCGCCATGGCCATCCAAAATGTTCGCATCGATCGCGGCACGGATCGTCCGATCAAGATTTCTATTGAGATGTCGAACTCGGCGGGCATCTTCCAGGTCGATAGTCTATTGCGGGAGAAGCTTCAGAATTCAACCATCGCCCCCTTCGTCGAAGTGGTGGCCGAAGTGCTCGAAACCGAGAAAAAGATCCTTCACAGATACTCGATCGATTGAGAGCCCCCATAATGGCCTCCAATCACCCCTCGCGAAGGTCAGATTGGCCTCCGTTAAAGAGGCGTTCTTACTTCGCTCATTTGCGCGAGAGCCAGAAGTGCCTTAAATAGGGACTTTCAGCGCCTGACGCTTCGTTTCGCAACAAAAGTACCCTTTTGTTGCGAAACTTGTCCGCTTGTTTTTGAGATTTCGAGCCTAGGCTGTCGACATGAAAGGAGTCCCATGCCACTCGAAATCACCCAAGAAGATTTTCTCACACCGACTCAGGCCCTCGCGCTGAAGGCCCATTGTCGCGAGTCGGCAGACGAGGCCGTCCGACAGGGCAAGAAACGGCCAATTCGCGATTGGGCGATTTTGCACGTCGCCCTGGACTCAGGACTTCGAGTCTCTGAGATCTGCGATCTGCGCATTCGCGACCTTGTCCTTGAGAAAGACCACGCATCGCTCATCGTCCGCGATGGCAAGGGCGGCAAGAAGAGAGGTGTGCGAATGGGCTCTGCCCTCCGCCAACACCTCATCGAGTTCATTGAGTGGAAGGAGAGCGTCGGAGAATCGGTCTCCGGACGCGCCCCTCTGTTCGTCTCCTCTCGAAAAGGACCTCTCACGCGAACTGCCGTCTATCGCATCTTTCGCAAGGTTGCCGACGAAGTGAATATTCCCAAGCGGTTTTCGATTCACTCATGCAGACATACGTATGCCTCGCTTCTCTATCGAGCCTCAGACTTCAATTTACGGTTGGTGCAAAAGCAACTGGGGCACCGCTCCATTCAGACGACGCAGATCTATGCCGATGTCCTCAATGAAGATGCTGTCCTAGCTGTGGAGAACCTTCCTCAGTAGCAGACCCTAGATGGCTTTGAATGAGATTTTCATGAACCTTAACGAAATCTTCACATCCGTCCGCTAGTGTTTTGGGGATCATGCGCGACTTCCAACGATCTCGATCCCTGTTTGGCTTGTTGGCCATTGTTGCTCTTCTTCTGTTGCCGTCATTTTTGAGCATGGCACAAACCGAACTGATCGTAGAACTTGGATTTGAAGGCAGGCTGACGCCGAGCCACTACGCCCCGATTCGAATCGAGGTCATCAACTACCAAGAGACTGGGCCCAGCCGATTGCGAATTACGCAACTGGCGGGCAATGAATGGCGCGGGGAGGCCACGCTTCAGCAAGAACTGGGTTATGTCGTCCAATCGAGTGGCCAATATCACGCTGTCATTCCCATCTACGATCCCGTCAATCCCATCGTGGTTGAATTGTTGTCCAGTCAAGATGTCGTTCTCGCACAACGGACCGTTGATTGTCGCGACGCGATGCAAGCCACACCTTATCCAGTCTTGGACAAACAACTGCCACGTTTTGATGACCGCGCAGCGATCATCGCCCCCGCGTCCCTCCCCACTCAATGGTGGGGGTTGGACAGTGCCGAGAGCCTCTGGGTGGCGTCTCCGCTTCCTAGCGAGACGTGGTCTGCTATCTCGCAATGGGTGCTCGCCGGCGGGTCTCTGGTCGTGCTCACCGGGGCTAACTTCTATCGAATGGATTCGCCCGCTCTTCGCAATCTCATTCCTGTTGGGAATCCAGACGTTATGACGACTGAAAGAGGAACGTCTTACCTGACGGGTCAATACGATGCTGCAACCATTGATCTTCTCTCGGATGAAGGATTTGCCCTGTTATCGCACCGCAGGTATGGCGCTGGACAAGTGTCGCTCATATCCGTTCATGCACAGTCGTTATCTGTGGAGGATCTGCGCCTCATTGCTGCGCATATTGTGCCCTCTCAACTCGTTTCCCTCGAAGGGCTGAGCGAAATTTTCTTGGGAGGAGAGACAGTGGTTACCCTCGATTCGCTCTTCGTTCTTGGAATGATCGCGCTCCTGGCCATTCTCGTCTGCGTTTGCGCACTCGTCGGTAGACGCGCGCCCCGGGCAGGATGGGCGGTTCTGATGGCCGGTGCTTGTCTTGTTGCGGTTTTGTCTGGTTTCGTGTCAAACCCGGCCAGTCATACAGTTGGCTATTATACTGTAAACACGTATTTATACGTTCAAGATACAGTCGGTTTCTTGTCTGTTTCATCCTGTTACTTCTCTCAGACTACATCCCCGTTCAGTCAGACGCTGAAGTCAGACATCTTCCCACTACAGCTGCTCCCGAGAACACTGAGAGGCGTCACTTCGTTCAGTTCTCTGACCACCTCGCATCAGATGCAGCAGCGGCTCGCATTCGGTGACATGCGTCGCTGGCACGCTTATACAAACAGCTCCGCTGTGTTCGATTTCGAGTTGCTTTCAGGCACGAGCGTTCGAATCAACAACTATCATGCGTCAGGCTTTGAGTCCGGCTGGATTCTCATCAATGGAACCGTTCATCCCATTGCCGAGGTTCATCGTGGGAATCATGAGTATGTCCTCAATCCGGCAGCCGCGCTCACAATGGGCACATTCTTGTCGACTGGCTACACAAGAAATGCAACATCTGTGTTTCGACTTGTAAGTGAAATGAAAGATTTCCTTGGTCTATCCAAAGGAATCTGGCTCGTCGCAGCTACAGACGAGAGGCGCATTGAGGGCGATGACATCGCCAAAAAAGTGAGGGATATCACCTTGGTCATCGCCCGAGGAGAGGAGGACGTGCATGCGAACTGATACTGTTTTCTCGACGAGCTCGCTGCAGGCCTACTTATCCTTGGTTGTTCTGTGCGGGATTGCTTTAGGATTATCCATCCAGCCCGCAGTGACGATTGCCGCCCTACGAGCGTCTGACATAACATATCCGCCAGGCTTGTTCCACATGTCATTCGTTCTCATTTTTGGGTTGTTCGCCATCAATCGAGGCGCCATCGTTGCTGCCAACATATCCTCGCGAGTCTCGCACCTGAAGCTGGTTCTTCGTTTCCTTGAGCACATCGGGTACGGACTGATGCTTCTTCTACCCTTTATCATCTACTCGCGCGCGCTAATACCCAGTGGCACCGCCGGACTTATCACCTTGGTCGCATTCACTGCGATCGCCGCCGTTTTCTTCTGCCTGATCTCGCTACGGCTTGAGTTGCGGGGGACCCATCGTAGGCGGGGAGCCTTTCTGTTGAGATATGGATGCTATCTGGCGTTTTGCTTGATCCCTTTCGGAATAGGGCTGAGCCACCCTTCGTTGGTCCTATTTGTGAGCGCAAGCCCTATCGGGTTTGCCACTCGAGTCATTGAAGGAGCCTCTGCCTCAGAGATTGCCATTGGATTCCTTGTTCCCGTGTTGGGAATTCTTTGGATACTCACCCGTAGGCAAAGGTTCGATAGGAGGCACCATGCGGTTTGACTTCTCTCGCTTCCTGCTCGATATCGAGCATCGGTCGCGGCGCTTCCGCGGCCTATCGTTCGCGTGCCGACTGCTGTTTTACGGCAGCCTGGTCAGTATTGCCGCAATCTTATGCCTTCGATGGGGCATACCTGATCTGAGTCGCGAGATCCTGCTCACTGCCCTTCTCATCCCGATCACACTGGCACTGGCCGCTTTTGGTTTTGGGTGGTGGAAACGTCCCAGCCTGCCAACCTTGCTGTTGCAGCTCGACGATCGGCTCGCATCTGGTGCACGCATTAGCTCGCTCTATGAGGAACGTTTGCGTGGACGTGACTCGTTCGTCAGGCAACGTCTGGAAAGCCTTGTAGAAACCCTCTCTCAAGACTGGAAACGAGGACTCGTGCCACAACGACGAACGTTCAGTTTCCTGTCCGCTGGCTTGTCAGGCATTCTGATTGCCGGTGTCCTGTTGTTTGCTCCGCTTCCATTTCCAGAGGCGGCTTCTATGGAAGCCATCGGGCAAAGTGAGAGCTCCGGCGCGCAGATCCCACAGCCGATGGCATCTGAGGTGGCACGTCCGGCCTCATCCGATGGCACAGCCGCTCCCTTGGAGTCACGAGACGAAGTATTCGATTCTTCGACGGGTGATCCCCAGGAGACCAAGCCACTTGGCGCCAATGAGGAGCTGTCGCTTGACTCTGTTCTCGACGACTTGAGCAATCTATCTCGAGGTCGGACACAGGTCGATCTTCCGACAACGTCTGATGAATTACTCGAGTTGGTCGATGCCCAGGACCAGGCCAGGCAAGCTCTGTCTGACATGCTTGAGGAGCTTCAGCAGCAAATGGGAGCCAACCCGCGTCCGCTGACTCAACAGGAATCAAGGCAGCTTCAGGACCTGGCATCTCAGACAGGCGACCCAGCAATTGAAGACATGGCGAACGACTTGGCCAACGAATCCAATCCGGATCAGATAGGCGAGCAGCTACAGGATCTCATGGACGAGATGGATCCCAACGCCGATGATCCTGAGTCCGCCCCGGAAACCAATGAGGATACCGGCGACGGTTCGAGACAGGATTCGCCCCAAAGTACGGAGGTCAGTGGCGACGAAGAGGCGGGTCAAAAGTTCCTGGAGCGAACGGCAGAACGACTCGAAGAACAGGCCAATGCCGAAGCCGAGCAGGACGGCCAATCCCAACAACCCGCGGAGTCTCAGAACGAGGATTCCCAGGATCCCAGCCAGGGCGGACAACCTCAGATGAGAATGTCTGGCGATGGCGAAGATCTCTCTGACACAGGCGGAGAAGATGGCATGGGTGGGCCGCTCAGCGAGGGGCCAGAACCCGGGACTGTTGGATTCGTGCATGAGGAAGCCCCGGCAACCGTTGGAGAACAGGGGGAATTCCTCGATGAGTTTGTAACCAAGGGCGTCCCTGTTGAAATGGCACCGTCGCAAGGCAGTGAAAACACGCATTTCGTGGATTTCGAACGTATGGATTCCATTCTTCAAGATCGTAACTTGCCCGATGAGGCTCAGGCTTCGATCCGTAGATACTTCGAATTGATCACACAACCTGAAGGAGGATCATGATTTCGGAACAGGATTTCCAGGCAGCAACCGCCACGTTTGAGCGGCTTCGATCTTCAATCGCAGAGGTCATCGTTGGTCATGATACCATTGTCCGTTTCGCCCTGATTTCATTGCTGTGCAAGGGCAACGTGCTGTTCGAGGGTGTTCCCGGATTGGGAAAGACGCTTCTCGTCCGAACACTAGCCAGTGCTCTGGGGCTGAAGTTCTCTCGCATTCAGTTTACCCCCGATTTGATGCCTGCAGATATCGTGGGAACGGACATTCTCACAGAGGAAAACGGCCATCGCCAATTCTCCTTCGCAGCAGGTCCCGTGTTCACCAATGTTGTTCTTGCCGACGAAATCAACCGTGCCACGCCAAAGACCCAATCCGCCTTGCTTGAGGCGATGGAAGAACGCACGGTTACGGTCGGGTCCAAGACCTACAAGCTAGAAGAACCCTATATCGTCCTAGCGACACAGAACCCCATTGAGATGGAAGGAACCTACCCTCTCCCTGAAGCACAAATCGACCGTTTTCTGCTCAAGGCAAAGGTGTCGTTTCCCTCACTCGATGCGCTGGTGAAAATCACTGAGCGAACGACGGAGGGCGTTGGCATCCAACTTCCTGAGGCAACAGCCACAGCGGCCGACATCTTGACCGCTCGGGAAATTGTGCGTGCCATCCCCATCGCCGCTGGGCTTCGTGAATACATCGCTCGATTGGTGCTCGCAACGCATCCTGAATCTGAGTACTCGCCTGCGCAAGTGAAGGAATACGTCGAGTATGGTGGAAGTCCACGCGCAGCCATTGCACTGGTGATGGGCGCAAAGGCGCACGCCTTTCTTGCCGGCGAGATCAATGTACGCAGAGACGATATCGAAGCCGTGTACAAGGCCGCGCTGACGCACCGCCTGGTTCTTAATTTCCGCGGCGAAGCCGAAGGCATCTCCACTGACACGCTTCTTGCCGAAGTCTGGAACAAGACGGCCATAAGCTGATGCCACGGTTCATAGACGAAGCCTTCTTGCAGCGACTGGCCCACCTTCGCTTCATCGTGAAGGGCCGAAGACACGGCCGCCTGTCAGGGGCTCATGTTTCCCCACGAGCAGGCGTCAGTCTCGAGTTTTCTGATTATCGTGCCTATGCCCCGGGAGACGATTTCCGGTACATCGATTGGAATGTCTATGGACGTCTGAATCGAGTGCTTGTGAAAACGTTTGTCCATGAGGCAGATCTGCCGATCTACTTGCTGGTCGACTTCAGCGCGTCGATGCAAGTTGGCACGCCGAGCAAAGCTCAGTATGCCGCACAGTTTGCTGCGGGGATGGCGTATCTTGGCCTCAAGGAAACAGATCGCGTAGGCGTGTATCCATTCAATGACAAGCTCATCCAGGGCCTCCCTCCTCGACACGGGATGGGGCAAATGGGCAAAATCGTTCGCTTGCTTCGCGAAGCAGAGCCCGGTGGGCGAACCTCCATCAATCAGGCCATCACAGATTTCTTGGCCCAAACGCGTGAGAGCGGCATCGTATTCATCATCAGCGACTTTCTCGGCTCCGATCAATATGAAGAAGGATTGGCCAAACTCTCCTATCGAGGCGATGAAGTGACTGCGATTCAAGTGTTGGATCCTGCAGATGTGTCTCCCCCCATGGTGGGTACAACGAGAATCGTAGATGTTGAGTCGAGCCAGAGACTGACCCTGACGATTGGCCATCGCACCAAGGAAGAGTATGAACGACGATTCCTTGAGCACCAGACCGGCTTGAAGGCGTTCATGCTTTCACGCCGCATTAATCATTTCCAGGTCTCGACAGATCGCTCCATGGAACAGTTCATCCATGAGGATCTGCGCGTCGGGGGTGTTCTGCGATGAGATTCGGGAATCCTGCGGCCTTCTATTTCCTACTCGGCGCCCTGCTGATTCTTCTTCTACACTTCCTCAGGTCGCGAGAGCGTCGTCGCGAAGTCTCAACGTTGTTCTTGTGGGAAGGTCTGCCTGGCGATCCGCAATCGAAAGCTGCTCAGTTTCGTCAGCATATCGATCCACTGTTGCTCCTTCAGCTGGGTATTCTCACCGCCCTCACGCTTGCTTTGGCGCAGCCCGTGCTCCCGATTTCTCAACGATCGGTCTCCGGGCTGGCCATCGTGATTGACGGCAGCACGAGCATGCGAACACAGACCGAGGATGGAACCACTCGCTATCAGCAAGCCATCGAGCAGGCGGCGACCACGCTTGCCGAATATACGGCCGAAAAGACGGTGCTCATTCAATTCTCAGAGCATCCGCAGCTGCTCGCACACCCCAAAGAAGCCTCGGATCTGGAAGCCATTCTGCGCGACTCTTCGCCCACATGGTTCGGCGATGGGACAACCGAAGATCTGGTCACCATGATGGGAAGCGTCGGCGGCGTGGATCAGTTCGAGCGAATCGTCGTTCTGTCTGATCACCCGCTGGAGGGACTGCCTCCACATGCGGACCTGATCCTATTCAATGAAGGCGATAACGTGGGGATCACTGCATTTTCCGTCCGGCAGAACGTCACCGACTACGGAATCTCAGCGTTTGTCGAGGTATTGAATGATACGGCTGGCTACGTGGATACCGCCGTACGCATCAGCGACGGAGAGAATCAGACAACTCTGTCATTGATGCTCGCCCCTGGCTCGATCGAGCAATACACGATCCCGTTTCCCAACTCACGCGGCTCTGTCTTTACGGCCACGCTTGAGCACCCGGATGCGCTGGATGCGGACAATCAGCGATTCTTCGCATTGGAACGTCCAATTGACGTCCGCGTCTACTGGATTGGCGAGCGCAATCGCTACATCATTGCCGCGCTGCGTGCGTCCGTGCCTGTGACTGAAGTCAAGGACATTGCCCAGGCCGATCTCGTGATCGTCAATCAAACCCCAGTCCCCTCGATTGAGAAAGGTGTTGTGCTTCTGATCCAATCGAGCATGGAGGGTGTCCTGACCTTGGGACAGGCTCGCACTGCTGGAGATATCATCGCCAGCGAGCCCAATCACCCGCTGCTTCGCTCGATGGATGCGTCCGATTTCCGAATTCGACAGATTGTGGAGGGGCAGTTTGAGGTGCCCTACACCGCATTGCTCGAAACAGACGGCGTTCCCGTTCTCGCGGAAGTGCACGATTCCTCACGCCGCCTGTTCTTCCTCATGGCGGATCTGATGAACACGAATCTTCCTGTCACCGTAGACTTCCCCATCTTCATTCGCAATCTGGTCAATGAGTTGGTGAGGATTCCGGCGGAACTGTCCTTCGAAGCACCTGAGGTAGGCGATTTCATCACGCTGCAGGGCAGGGGCACCATTCAGTCGCTGACGGATGCGCAGGATCGTCCTCAGGCCTATTCAGAAGCGCTGATGACATTCGCTCCGCCCGAGCCTGGCGTTTACACGCTACGAACAGACAAGGGGGCATTCGCGCTGACCGTCAATATCCCCGCGTCGGAGACCGTGTTGAGGACGAACGAACCGATCGCCGCTTCAACCCAAGCGTTCATCGAGAGATCAGAGCGCCTTTACCCCCTGTGGCCCATCTTGCTGGCAATGGCCGTGCTTCTGCTGATTGCTGAATCCTTTCTCCATCTTGGCCTGAGTCTGCCCCTTAGGAGGTCGTCTTGATCCGATTTCTAACCCCCTACCTCCTGTTGTGTCTTGCCCCCATTCTCGCAGCCAGCCTATATCTCGTTTTGCGCAAAGGCCGCTATGCCATCCTGCGCACGCTGATTCTGACCCTGGCCATCTTGGCGGCAGCTTCGCCCTTCAGAGCGCACGACACGCTGAGCCATAACGTGTTCTTTCTCGTCGATCGATCCGCGTCAGTCACGCTGGCAACCGATGATGATGACGTTCGATCTCAAATCCAGACGCTCATGGACGACTCGCCGTCCACGCACTACGGACTCATCGAGTTTGCCGCAACGTCCATCGTCAGCGCTCCGCTGGGCATGTCGAATCTTCCGCTCGGGCTAGCCACGTTGGATGACTCGGAGACGAATCTGCACGCTGCGATGGAATTGGCGCTCTCCATCATGCCTGTCGAGGAATCCAACCAGCTTGTTCTCATAAGCGATGGAACGTTCACTGACCTGACCGATCGAGCACTGAGCCTTGTGGAGCTAGCGGGCGTCTCTGTGTCCGTGCTCCCCGTAGGGGGCGGTATCCCGTCCGACGTGTCATTGGCAAAGTTATCTGCGCCCGATCGCGTGCAAATCGGTCGTCCGTTCAACATCGACATCGGCATTTCTGCGCAACAGCAGAGCGCGGTCCGCTTGATCGTCTATCGAGACGATAACATTGTCTCGATGCAGGATCTGGAAGTGAGTTCGGGGATCACAGAGGTCACGGTCTCCGATGAAATGGATCATCTCGGTTCGTCCGTGTATCAGGCGATCGTCAAGGGAGCGAATGATCCGATTCCCGCTAACGACGACCTGTCAGTCCTCGTCAGTTCGACGGAGATTCCAAGCGTGTTAGTGGTCGATCCGCTGGAGACATCCCGCGTATCCGTGTTGCTTGATTCACTGGGAATCTCCTACAACGCTGCACGAGCGATTCCTTCGCTTGAGGTTCTCGCTGACTATCGACAACTCATCTTGGCAAGTGGCCGACTCGAGGACTACACGCTCACTGAAATCGAGACACTCGAGCACTTCACCCGACAGCTTGGAGGAGGGGTGCTATTGCTTGCCGGAGAACAAGAAGCGCGCGGCTTCAGCCATGGAGGAATCCAAGAGCTGCTGCCCGTCACCTTTGACGTTCCGGAAAAGACCGAGGAAGCAAGCCTAGCCATCGTGTATCTGCTCGATACGTCCGCGAGCATGCGTGAACGCGTGGATGGCGTCGAGAAGCTCGATGTGCTCAAGGAAGCCGCCATCGCCAGCATCAATCTTCTTGATGAAGAAGCGATGGTTGGCATTCTCGCATTTGATCGTGAGCGCGAGTGGGTTCTTCCCATTGCCACTGTCGATTTCACAGCCGTCATCGAAGCGCTGCAACCCATGAATGCCATCGGGGGAACTGACATTTACTTCCCCATCGTAGATGCACTCGATCATTTGGACCCACTGGAAGTGCGCTCCAAGCATGTGCTCCTCATATCCGACGGTAAGGCGGGAGACGACGTTCGCGATTATCCAGGTCTCGTCAGGCGACTCACGGAAACAGAAGATACCACCCTATCTGCCATCGCTGTCGGCAACTCTCCCAATACAACGCTACTGGGAACCCTGGTCACAGCTGGTGGGGGAACCATCTATCTGGCCAATGACTTTTCCTCGCTTCCGCAAGTGCTCATTCGCGCGACCCAACGGCTCAGCCGAGAACGATTCGTGACCGGCGATACCGAGGTCAACGGCAGGCTGATTGACACGCACGCAACGGTCCCCGTGCCGCCGCTGCAGGGATATGTGGTCACCTACCCCAAGGAGACCACGCAAACGCTGCTGTGGGCCGGGGAGGACCCTGTCGTCGCCACGTGGCGTGTCGGGTTGGGATCGATCACGGTGTTGGCCGCAGACCTCAATGGAACCTGGACGAGACAGTGGTTCGAGTGGGTAGACATGCCGCGATTCTTTGATGGAATCTTGGCGACCATGCAGTCTGATACCAATGCTGCGCTGGGACTGTCCGCAACTGTTTCGTTCGAGGGCTCGACCACGTCGATTGTGGTCGACGCTCGCGACGCGGATGGCGGCTACGTCAATTTCCTCGATATTGAGGCGAAGGTGCTGCCAACCAACGTCACTTTGCAACTCACGCAAGTTTCTCCCGGTCTGTATCAAGAGCGCTTTCCAACGCCAGCTAAAGGCGGATATACCATTCAGATTCTCGATCAATCAAGGGATCGCTCGCTCAATATCTCCCTGACCGTGCCCTATTCCGCGGAGGTGGCCAGAATCGATCAGGATCTCGCCACACTCCACTGGATCGCGGAGCATTCGGATGGTGTTGTTCTCGGGCCGGGCGTCGGCCTTCCACAAACAGAGGAAAGGGTAACGAGCCAGACCGATCCGCTTCACGGCCTATTCATCCTGCTTGCCCTCATCCTTTTCTTGTTGGAGCTCATCATTCGCAAATGGCCTGTGAGCAAGAAGTCGCAACGCGCGGCTGAATAGCCCAGTCCAGAGGGTCTCACCGAGGCCCTCTGGATTGACATTCGTTGAGTGAGACAAACGATCAAGCGGCTTCGTCTCACGTTGAGCGGCAGACCCCACAAGTGGCCCGCGCTTGCGCCCCGGAGAAGCTCTCTTCCAGCAGCATCCCGGAGAGATTTTTAAGGTCAGTTTGTCCGGTGCGATACGACGGAGAAAGTTGATTCGCGAGAAGCAACTCGCGGAGATATAATACGCCTTGCACCTCGGGGAGTGGCGCAGCTTGGTAGCGCGCCTGCTTTGGGAGCAGGAGGTCGCTGGTTCGAATCCGGTCTCCCCGACCAGGAAAGGATGTCACTGTGACTGAAAATACTTCTCGACTCTCCCTTTACCGACAGTGGCGATCCCAGACGTTTGCCGAAATTGTTGGCCAAGAAGCCATCGTTCAAACACTCCGCAATGCCGTCATCGCCCAGGAAGTTGCCCACGCCTATCTTTTTTCTGGAGAGCGAGGAATTGGGAAGACGTCGATTGCCCGCATCCTTGCCCGCGCCGTTAATTGCCTGAACTCCGTCAACGGTGAGCCCTGCAATCAATGCGCCAACTGCAAAGCCATCCTCACCAATCGCTCATTGGATATCGTCGAGATCGACGGTGCCTCCAATCGCGGCATCGATCACATTCGCCAGCTACGCGATGAAGTGAACTTTGCACCGACGGACCTCAAGCGCAAGGTCTATATCATCGATGAAGTGCACATGCTGACCAACGAGGCGTTCAACGCTTTGCTCAAGACATTGGAAGAGCCTCCGGCGCATGCCATGTTCATGTTTGCCACCACAGAGCCACACAAAGTGCCAAGGACGATTATCTCGCGCTGTCAGGCATTCGATTTTCGCCGCATCGCGCCGCAATTGATCGCCAATCACATGGCTGTCATCGCCCAATCGCTCCAGATTGAAATCTCTAGCGACGCGCTCGCGTTGATTGCCCATCGCGCCAACGGAGGCATGCGAGACGCGTTGGTCATGCTTGAGCAAGTGGCGAGTTATGGTGGAACCGCCATCGCCGTAGACACAGTTCTAGACATGTTGGGGCTGGCCGATCGCAGCGTGCATGAATCGTTCCTGCAGGCCATCGAGACTCAAGATCAAACGGCGATCATGGGGATCATTGATCAACTGGTTGAACGAGGCAAGGATCTAGAGATCTTCCTGTCAGACGTCATCGCCCTGCTACGCGACCGATTGGGGAAGCCTTCGCCGACCATGTCAATGGATATCCGCATTGCGCGGCGCCTTCTTGACATCAAGGCCGATCTCTTCCGATCATTGGATCGGAGGATTCTTCTCGAGATTGGTGTGCTGGCATTGATCGAGTCGCTGGCTGCCCCATCGCCAGCTACGACCGTAGCATCACCCAAGCCCGGGGCGACAAAGCCCGTCGCCACAACGGCCAAGCCCATTCGTACGGCACAGCCCGGGCAAACCTCCTCGGCTGCCACGACAAAGACAGACCAAACCCGGCCGCAAACACAGGCTCAGACGCCCGCACCGCAACCCGATGCACCGGTGAAACAGCCGACGCCCAAACAGTCCATGCCATCTGCGGCTGTCAACACACTCGCAGCCGAGTACAAATCACAATGGGAGTCGATGCTCCAGGAGATCCAGCAGGATCGAATCGCCATTGCCGCGTTCCTCATTGAGGGTTCACCTGCAATGGAGGCCGACAGACTCATCATTTCGTTTCATCCAGAGCACTCGTTCCACAAGGCGAGTCTGGAGATGCGCGACAACCTGCCGTATCTCGCAGGGGCTGTGCGGCGGCATTTTGGAGATCATGTTCGCGTGGACATCAAAACAGACGACACGGTTTCGCGAAAGCCTCTTCCACACGAACTGCTGATGGAAAAAGCTCGCATGGTGTGCGAGGCTGTGGACGGAAAGATTGTGAAGGAGGACTGGTGAAAAACCTAGGCAACATGGGCAATATCATGAAACAGGCGCGTCGCCTGCAAGAGGATCTCGCCAAAGCGCAAGCTGAGATCGCCGAGATGAAAGTTGAGGCCACAGCAGGCGGAGGCATGGTGACGGCGACCGTTTCTGGCCAAGGCGAACTCATCGAGCTACAGATCGAGAAAGAGGTCGTGGATCCCGAGGACATCGACATGCTCACTGACCTTCTCATTGCCGCTGTCCAAGAAGCACAGCAGAAAGCGCAGGCATTGTCTCAGGAGAAGCTCGGCCCCTTGGCACAAGGCATGAATTTGCCCATGATGTAGTCAGCCAAATCGTGACAAGCCCCGGCTCGAACGAATTCGCAATCTTGGCTTGAACGAAGAGAACATGCCTCGTATAGTCGTTTTAAACTGAAAGAGGAACCGTGGCCAACGAAATCGCGCAACTTCTACAGCTTCAGTCGATCGACCAGCAGGAGACCGAAGCGATAGAACGCATCAAACGCCTAGAGCGGGACCGCGCGCGTATTGAAGAAAAGATAGTCGAGGCAGAACAAGCGTTTGCCCAACAGAAGGACGATCTCAGGAAGTTCGAGCACGAAAGCCTGATGAGTAACCTCAAGGTGGATGAGCTCGACGAAAACATCCGCAACTACCAGCACCGCCTGGACACGGCCATTATCAGCTTCAAGGAAATGGAGGATCTGCGCACCAAGATCATTTCCGAGAAGAACCGCATCGGCCAAATGGAAGACGAAGCACTGCAGATGATGGACACCATCGTGAAGGATCGAGAGGCCGTGGCTGCGGCTAAAATAGCGCTAGCCGAACGACAGGTTGAACTGAAAGCTGCCATTGCCGATATCGATGGCCTTCTCAAGCAAGTCGAGAGTTCGATCGTTGACCTTCACTCGCAGCGAGAGACGTTGACGCAATCGATGAGTGATTTCCTTCTGTCGCAATACCAGTCGCTGCATCGAAAGTTCGACGACCCTATTGCCGTCGTCAGCCATATGACGTGCTCGGGGTGCAAGCTCAAACTGAGTGGCAGCACCATCGAACGAGCACGTGGCAGTCTCGGCCTAGTCGCATGCGAACACTGCTCAAGAATCCTCTACATCGAGTAATCACCGTTTGAATCGTTTCTCGAACGGCATCCACGCGGGCATGTTCCGCAAGTCCTGATACAATCATTGCATAGAGAGAGCCAAGGGAACGCTGGCGACCGCAAGGTCGCTGGAGGAAAGTCCGGACTCCATAGGGTAGGCTACTGGGGAAATCCCAGCGGGGGCGACCTCGGGAAAGTGCAACAGAGAGCAAACCGCCGATGGCGAATCCGCGCAGTCTTCGGACTTCGTGCGGGTTCGAACAGGTAAGGCTGAAACGGTGGTGTAAGAGACCACCAGCGCTCCAGGCGACTGGAGCGGCTTGGTAAACCCTAGCCGGAGCAAGGCCAAATAGGAAGACGATTGAAGGCGACCCGCCTGATGTCTTCGGGTAGGCTGCATAGACAGATGTTCCCTCACGACAGAATCCGGCTTATCGGCTCTCTCACATAATGATGATGAAACAATGGATGTGGATTGGACTGCTAATCGGCTATGCAGCGGCCATCGGCTATGTGTCGCATCAGCCACTTGCTGTCGGGGAAGCACCGTTTCCCCATTTCGACAAGCTGCTACATCTGGCCGAGTTTGCGCTGTTCTTTCTGTTGGCGTGGCAGGCGACAGGACGCCGCTTGGGGCTTGCCTGGCTACTAACGCTGGCATTCGCGGGCTCCGATGAGGTGCACCAAGCCTTTGTCCCGGCGCGCGATGCAAGCGTTCTCGACCTCGTGGCTGACATGGTGGGTGCCACGCTCATGGCAGGCGTCATTCGCCTGTGGCCGCAGTTGTGGCGGTTTTTGAGCACACGTATACTACAACGCTAGTTCGACAAAGGGGGGAGAGATCTCATGCCACTAATCTTTGGACCCAGTTTCCTCATTCTTGTGCCCGCCATCATTTTAGCTGCGTACGCACAATGGAAGGTTCGATCGACGTATGCCAAATACTCGACTGTAAGCGCCTTGCGCCGACTGACGGCCCGGCAAGCCGCTGAAGAAATCATGAGCGGCGCCATGATCACCGATGTGACCATCGAGTCCAGCAAGCGTGAGTTGTCCGATCATTACGATCCGACAAAGAAGATCCTCAGCCTCTCGAATCCTGAAGCCTCCTCCATTGCCGCCATCGGCGTGGCAGCGCATGAGGCTGGACATGCCATTCAGCATGCGCAGGGCTACGCGCCGTTGTCGTTGAGAACGGCGATCATTCCGATCGCTCGATTTGGCTCTCAACTCGCGTTCCCGTTGTTTTTCTTGGGCATCTTCACCCGCGCGCCCTCCCTCGTCACATTCGGCATCATCGCCTTTTCTGCTGCCGTGTTGTTCACGCTAGTCACCCTGCCCGTTGAATTCGATGCCAGCCGCCGCGCGATTGTCGCGTTGCGCGATCGGTCGATCGTGAATGAGGAAGAGCTTGGAAGCGTCAAAGAGGTGTTGTTTGCTGCCGCACTGACCTACGTGGCTGCAGCAGCCATGGCCGCGCTTCAGCTTGTCATGTTGTTATCTGCAGGCCGCCGCCGATGAAGCTGTCGCCATCGCTATTATCCGCCGATTTTGCCTGCCTGCTGGACGAGGCTCTGTCTGTGGAAGACCTGGTGGACCGATTTCATTGGGACGTGATGGATGGGCACTTCGTGCCCAACCTGACCTTTGGTCCGCCTGTCGTCAACGCACTGCGCAAGAAGCTACACATTCCCTTTGACATCCATTTGATGATCGATCATCCAGAAGTCTACGCGCCGCAATTCGCCATCCAGCCAGATGATGTCATCATTTTTCACGTTGAGACCCAGGCCGATCCATTGGAACTCTTTCGATCGATCAGAGCTAAAGGCGCACGCTGCGGGATAACCCTCAAACCGGGCACACCGCTTGAGGATATCGTCGCCTATTTGGATCACGTATCGATGATCCTCGTGATGAGTGTCGAACCCGGATTTGGCGGCCAGCAGTTCATGCCCGAGGCGTTGACGCGCGTGCGTGAGCTTCGACAACTGATCGGCGCCCGTGACATCGAGATCTCCATCGACGGCGGCATCAACGAAACTACCATCCGTTCTGTGGCGCAAGCAGGCGCGGACATCGCTGTGGCAGGATCAGCCATCTTCGGCAAACCCGATCGCGCAGCCGCAATTCATGCGCTACGCCAGGCGAGTCGTGAATGACTAGACCGTGTGCGCTCGACTGGCGTGAGGTACACCCAAGAGGATTCGAACTCGCAGTGCCGTGAAGTCTAGACAATGGGAAACAGTTGGTAGTTGATCCGTTTAGCGCTCAGGGCGTATTTGCGGGCGGGAACTCAACGTTTCACGT
>JAHITR010000104.1 GCA_018817505.1 Candidatus Bipolaricaulota bacterium
AGAACCTCAACGATGCCCTGTTTGTTCTTGATACGAGCGGACAGATCGTCTACGTAAGTCCTGTGGCAGAAGAACTGACAGGATATGCTACCGATGAGTTGGTTGGCCTGTCGTTCCGCGAGGTGATTGCTCCAGAAGACTTGTCTGCTGTCGAACAGAGCGTGGCTTCTGTCTTGACGGGGAAACCTGAGCGGATTGAGTTTCGTTTCCTATTGAAAGATGGAACAAAGCGCTGGTCTCGCGCTTCTTCGCGGCCGAGAATCGAAGATGGGCGCATTGTAGGAACTGCCGGGGTCTTCTCTGATATTTCCAAACGCAAAGAAACGGAACTAGCGCTTGAGGCGAATGCGAAGCGACTTCGTGCACTGGCCTCTCAACTTGAGAATGTACAAGAAGAGGAGCGCCGGAGCCTCTCTCGCGAGCTTCATGATCAAGTGGGACAGAACCTCACAGCCCTCGCCATGAGGATTGACGGGACGTTGGAAGCACTTCGTAGTGGTCGGGGTACCGCGCTTACCTACTTGGAGGGATCTCAGAAATTGGTTGATGAGTGCATCCGCACCATTCGAGATTTGATGGCCAATCTGCGCCCATCCATCCTCGACGACTATGGTCTGGCGGCTGCCCTGTCATCGTATGATTCGTGGTTCAATCCGACTGAAAATCTGCGGATTCTGGTCGATGTCGCACCATTGAACCCGAGGCTTTCTCTTCGGTTGGAAACAGCCCTGTTTCGGATTGCGCAAGAAGCATTGGCCAACGTGAATAAGCATGCTCATGCCAGCGAGGCGCGCATTTATCTGCGCGAACTCGAAGGACAGGTTCTGATGTGCATAGCGGATGATGGCATCGGTTTTGACATGGCGACTCCCGCAGGCGACAGTGCCCATTGGGGGCAACTGATCATGCGAGAAAGGGCGGAAGCCGTCGGCGGCGCGGTAACGATTAAATCGTCTCCAGGTGAAGGCTGTGAAGTGTGTGCGGAGGTTCCTCGACAATGATCTCTGTCGTGCTTGCCGAGGATCACATTCTGGTTCGGGATGGTTTGCGTCTGCTGTTGGAGAGTCAGCAGGACATCGAGGTCGTGGGCGAAGCAAGTGACGGCCGTGCAGCGCTGCGCCTCGTCAAAGAGACGTGTCCTGACGTGGTCCTGCTCGATGTGTCCATGCCAGAACTGGACGGCATTGAGGTTGCACGCCGGATCAAGCGAGACTATCCCGAGACGCGCTGCATCATCTTGTCGATGCATGCGAACGCACATTATGCGCAACGGGCAATGGAGGCAGGCGCAATCGGGTTCATTGTCAAGGGGGCACCCGGACAGGAGCTGGTAGACGCTGTGCGTGCCGCTTCCAGCGGGCATCGATTTCTCAGTCAAGTTATTCTCGATGCGCTCGGGGAGCGCCTGGCGCGCCCAGACGCAGGCGAAAACCGCATTGCACGACTGACGCCTCGCGAGCTTCAAGTGCTGACACTCGTCGTCGAGGGAAAGACCAGCGCCGAGATCGGGGAAACACTGTACCTTTCGTCCAAGACTGTAGATAGCTATCGAAGCCGATTGATGGCCAAGCTGGAAGTCACAGATGTTCCGAGCTTGGTCAAGTTGGCTTTACGGCATGGGCTAACGACACTGGATTAGCCCCCCCGTGCTTCTCTTGTGATGGCAAGGCCGCGCCCTCCTTTTCTGGTTGCCTTCACCGGACAAGCCGTATTCAATCAAGATTTCCCCACAGCAACAACCATGTCTTCCCCCTCCAAATAAGCTGGCTTCTGTTGCATCCTAGTAGGATGGGCCCGGGGGCCAAGGAGATGAATGTGCCATGCCAAGCTGCAAGCGGGAACAGACAACGATCCTTGTGGTGGACGATCATCCATCGGTTCGCCAATTGGTAGCGTCTGCGATTTCTACCGCGCTTCCCGATTACCAAGTAAAAACTGTTGAGCGTGGCGAGGAAGCGGTAGGTGCGGTGACCAAAACGCCGGTTGTCGCCGTGGTCATGGATATTGGACTGCCAGGAATCTCAGGAATCGAGGCAACGCGTCAGATCAAGCAGGTTTTTCCTCATCTGCCCGTCATTATGCTGAGTATTCACGAAGAGGAGCAGTACAAGGCCGATTCAATGCGTGTCGGTGCATCAGCCTACGTGACCAAGCGAACCATGGGGCGTGACCTAATTCCCATTCTTGAACGCATTCTAGCAGCAGAATACACCAGTGATTATGCGAATAGCTTAGATTGCAGCCTACTAGGAGGCGAGGTATGGTCAGGATAGGGCGGGCGCGCGGAATTGCGATCGTTTTGGTCGGCTTGCTGTTTTCACTTGGCGGGCTGGCGATCGGGCAGTCGTTTGTCGTTGGCATCATCACATTGAGCGAAACGATGCAGCCCACTGTCGATGGTTTCATGGCCGCACTGGATGACTACGTGAGCCATGCTCCGGATGCCAGCGTGACCTATTTGTTCAACGGGCCAACGCCACTGGAAGGCATGTTGGCCGAAGCGCAGCGTCTGATTGCTGCAAACGCCAATGTTTTGTTCGCAATAACAACGCCTGCCACAGCAGCAGCACTCGAAGCGACAAAGATCAACGGCATTCCTGTGGTTTTTGCCGTAGTCACGGACCCTGTCGAATCGGGTTTTGTCGCGAATCTCACCAACCCAGGTGCTAATCTTACAGGCGTTCGCTCAGGCGGAGGAATCGCCAAAGAGTTGGAGTGGCTGTTGCAGGTGGCCCCCCATGTGAGACGGCTGTACGTACCCCACAATCCCAATGATGGCGGCGCTGTGACGGGCATGGCGGAATTGGTACCGGCTGCCGACAAACTCGGGATCGAATTGATTGTCCCGGTAGTGACGACGACTGAAGCACTTCTTGAGTCCCTTGCCATCTTGCCAGAGGGTATCGATGCTCTGTTCCTTAATGGTTCAGGATGGTTAAATGCTCAGATCGATGCTTATGTTCGTAGTTCGCTTGAGAATAGGCTGCCACTTGCGTCTGTTTGCGCATGCATCGATAGTGGCGTATTGCTTTCCTATGGTCATGACTGGCATCAGGACGGCGTACAAGCGGCTCGCCTCGTACACCAGATCTTCCACGGCGCATTGCCTTCAGAGCTTCCAGTCGAAACGGCAACCTTCTACTTAGGGATCAATTTGGCCACTGCCGATGCAATTGGGCTGATGATTGATGACGACATCTTGGATCAGGCGGATTTCATTGCCCGCTGAAAACACAGGGCATAAAAGGGGCCACAAAACGGCGCGCCCTCTGCGCAGCAAGATTCGCCGTCGACTTCGTCTCGCCTTGATCGGTCTTGCTGTGATTCCACTGCTTGCCTTTGGCGGGCTTGAGACATGGCTACGGTACAATGCCGCATTGGATGAAGCGATCGCCTTGCAGGGTGAGATGGCCATTCGCGTCGCTGAGCGGTTTGCCGAATATGTCGTCAACGAGATAGAAAGCGACCTTCGTGTAGCGGCTCGAATCTCTGGCGTGGAGAAACTGCCCCCAGATGAGCAGAAGACGATGCTCTCCAAGCTGCTGACATACAAGGACGCGTTTGCCGAGATCAGCATGCTGGATGCCGATGGCATGGAG
>JAHITR010000105.1 GCA_018817505.1 Candidatus Bipolaricaulota bacterium
TCAATCCTGCCTTCTCTTTGATGCCCCTCTACGTGACCCGCGTTCTCAATGGAGATGTCATTCTTTTCGGTAGCATGCAAGCTTTGTTTGGCATCGGATTCATCCTCGGCGGCGTGCTGCTTTCAGTTTGGGGAGGTTTCAGGAGGCGAATCCTCACGGCCGTACTCGCTGTGGCGGTGATGGGTATCGCCATTGTGGTGATGGGACTCACGCCGCGCGGATGGTTCGTAATGGCTGGTGCAGCCCTGTTCTTCACCGGACTGATGGAACCCATCGCCAACGGATCATTCGTCGCCACCATGCAGGCCTCTGTGCCCAAGGACATGCAAGGCCGAGTGTTCGCCCTCCTCGGCAGCGCCACACAAGCTGTCGTACCCTTGGGACTGGCGCTTGCGGGTCCCTTGTGTGATCGTTACGGCATGCGAATCTGGTTTCTCATCGGAGGGATTGCCTATCTGATCGTGGCCTTTGGATCGCTATCCTCCAAGTCAATCATGAATCTTGAGGCCGAAGGCGAACGTCTTCAGAAGTTGGGTTACCAAACCCCGCTGGGAACAGAAACGGAACCCCAATTGTGACGTCAAACCATTCGAACAAGACATCTGGATCTCATCAGCCGTTCTGGAAGGAGGCGCAATGAAAGGCCTATACGATGTGACTCGAGGGGAGCAAATCCGATTATGGATCACCTATGGCACAATCTTCGCTCTCCTCTTCGTCGGCGGCTACCTCTTCAGCCAAGGAGTCATTAACCAGCCATGGACAGCGCGTACGCATATGGGCACAGCCGTGATCGGCGACGCGCTTTATATTGTCGGCGGCCAGTCATCGGTGACGGGTGAATTACTTGCCGACATCTGGGAAATCAATCCCTATGAAGCTCGCCTTCGATTCGTAGGACGTCTTCCGTATGCGTGTTATCGACCCGAACTAGCTGTGAGTCATGGAACTCTGTACATCGTGGGCGGCTATGATGGAGATGACTATCGATCAGAAATACTGAAGATCACGAACGGGAGAACAGAGTCAATTGGCGACCTGCCGACCCCCCGAGGCTATGGAGCAGGCGTCGGAGTGGGTAATTCCCTGTTCTATGCAGGAGGCTGTGACCGCGACGGGATGCTCGATGAGATCATCCAATTCGATCTCGATTCTGGTGAGACTTCAGTTGTCGCTCACTTCGCTTCACCTCGCCGCTTCATCGCAGCCGCCCAACAGGGAGGTCTGATCTACTTCGTCGGAGGAGAAGACGCGGAATTGAAGTGCTTGGACGAAATCGTCGAGTTCGATCCAGTAGCGCGGCAGGTTGTTCGAGTCGGCCACTTGCCAACGGGCAGATATCTCGTCAATCTCGTCGCATGGGAGGATCGGCTGCTCGCCCTAGGCGGGAAATCCACGCTCTCGCTCAATGAAGTCGTCTCAATTGCCGTATCCGGTCCCACAATCACATCAGAAATCGTTGACGAGATCTCAGAATTGTCTTGGAGTCTTTCTGTGGAGTCCACTCAAAACAGACTCTTCATCGTGGGTGGGCAGCACCCTGAACACGCACGAGCAATTGGACTGATCGAGTACGCTCCTGGGAGTACGGAACGGTTGCACGCGATTGCGTTGCGAAAGAACCCTTGGAAGTAAGAGACCATCCTCGCGCCTTGGCGGGAGCATCTACAATTGACCTGTTTGCTTGAGAGACAGGAATCCGTCCTTGGTCACAATGAGATGATCGAGCACGCGAATTCCCAACACCTCGCCCGCCTTCACCAATCGTCGCGTCATCGCCAGGTCCTCTGGACTGGCTTCCAGAGTTCCCGAGGGATGATTATGAGCGCACAGAATTGAGGCCGCGCGATCCGTGATCGGATCTGCATACACTTCTCGCGGATGCACTTGATTTGAGTCGAGCAATCCCACAGTGACAACGCGCGTCGCCAATACTTCATTGGCTCCGTTGAGTGAGAGGCATACGAAATGCTCCTGTTTCTCGGCGCGAATGGCTGACAGATAGGGAATGGCATCCTCGGCATCTCTGATAACTCCCCGTTTCCGCGACAAATGGCGGCGTCCCAATTCCATGGCTGCCACCAGTTGACAGGCCTTGGCTCTGCCTACACCGTGAATCTTGAGCAAAGTCTGTACATCGACCGATGCCAGATTCCCCTGAACAGCGCTCAGAATCGTGCTCGACAAGTCGAGCACACTCAGCTTTTTGGTTCCACTCCCAAGGAGAATCGAAAGAAGCTCGGCATCGCACAACGCCGCCCCGCCCTTGGCAATCAATTTCTCTCGCGGGCGATCCACGCTGGACAAATCCGGGATCCGCGTCTTGGGAGACCATCGATGAGGAAAGGGTTCACTTACATAGTGGTTGTTATTCATCATGGATCAACGAGTCATTATGCACTTTAATTAGCGCATATCAAGTTTCGCTCAGTCAGCGCCCATCGACAGATACGTCATTGTTGCTGATCGTGTCGGCAGTTCGGGATCGCAAACGCACGTCGAATCGAACCCAATAGGGAGTCGTCAACAGCATCAGTGGACGATGGCGCCTTCCGCAATGATCGAAGCGAGAGTCCAAGCGACGCCAGTTTTGATATACTCGTCCCCTTATGCGCACAGAAACTCTGCTAGTCGGTCTTGTCGCTCTCGTCCTCATCCTGCTCTCCGGCTTGTCGGTTGGAGAGAGCCACTCATCACTCGGCACTGCTGGTTTCACCGTGCTTGCACTCAATGCATGCTGGTTGTTTGACGGCATCGGCGAAGAGGCATTCTATACAGCGCCTCAGTGTGAGGAGGATGCCGAGGATCACCTCACGAAAGTGGCGACCTATTTAGGCACCGTGGATGCCGATTTCATAGCCATCGAAGAAATCGAGTCTGCGGCCATGCTACATCGCCTCAATGTGAAACTAGGCGGCCAGTATCATGAAATCTTTGTTGAGGGAACAGATGATTCCACGGGACAGGACGTGGCCGCCCTGTCACGTGTGCCTGTTGTCGCCATGGGGCGTAGCGCGGCAACCCAGCGCTACCCGATTCCTGGGTCCAGCTTCCGTGCGCCCATGGGAACAGAGGATGTCGCCAAGAATTATTGGGCATCCATCGAGCTAGGGTCAGAGACGATCACCTTCATTGGCGTGCATCTCCTTGCCTATCCCGACGACTTGCAGCGCGCTGTGCGGAGAGAAGCTCAGGCACTCATCATTGGCAATCTCGCCAAAGACTTCCTCAATGCGGGCCATCAAGTCGTCATCCTGGGAGATATCAATGATTTTGATTCATTCGTTTGTGATGCTGCAGGCAACGAGCCCATCTCATGCGTCGATGAGCTTCTTAAAGACATCGATCCCGAAATTGAAGGCGACGAGCTCGTCAATATCGCAGCATCACTTCCGCAAGACGAGCGATACAGCTACTGGTACGACATCAACCGCAATGGCATTGACGACGGTGCCGAAGAACACTCCATGATCGACCACATGTTTGTGACACAGGGACTGGCAGATACTCTCATCGACGTCCGCATCGATCATGCAGGCTACGCGGCACGCACAGTGTCTGATCACTGGCCGATTATCGCCACATTCGCAATCCCATAAAGCCAGGTTGCCATCGAACTGAAATGCTGCGCCAAGCAAGAGATGCCTGGCGCAGCGACGCGCATTATTCAGCGAATAGCACCTCATCAATCACAAAGTCACTGTTAAAATCGCTCATCGTGAGAATCGTGCGAGGGTGCAGATATCGACCATTTGAAAACGCATACTCGATGACGATTTGAAGATCATCCGCCTCGCCATCCTCATCGAAGTCTCCGGTTCTGATGTCGCGAAGCGGAACCAATCGAATGCGGGCATCGACCAGATAGTCCTGATCGAGATCAATGGCAATACTGTCCACAACTCCGTCGCCATTGAAGTCCTCGAACCAGATGGCATCATCGAAACTCAAGTCGCGATCGAAGTCCTCGACAAATGCTGCGGGAAAATCGTCAGCGCTGTTTGGATCCGTTCCCGCGGCCAATTCATCGGCATCCGAGAACCCGTCTCCATCCTCGTCAATTAATTCGTCGTCCGGTGTCTTGCCAATTGGAATCAGCCACGAGTAGCATGGGTTGGGATCCAATCCATCAATAAACCCATCCGAGTCTGAATCCCGATTGGTCGGATCGAGCACGTCTCCAAGTACAGTCATGACGAAGTAGTCGTCAATACCATCCAGATTGGGATCGAGATTGAAGCCTGGATCGATACAGATCCAGAAGACCTCTTCTCCGTCAAACAAGTAGTCGTTGTCTGTGTCGTGATCGAGCGGATTGGTCGGATTGTAAGGATAGAACACCGATGGATTGGGCTGATTTCGTTCAAGATAGTCATTCAGCCCATCGTTATCCGTATCTGGATCGCAGGGATTGGTTTCCTCGGGATCCGGCTGCGGCGCGCCATCTAGCAGGTCCTGAAAATCAAAGTCGCTCGGGTTGAAGTCAAAGTTGCCATCATGGTTGAGATCTTCAACACCATCGCTGATTCCATCGCCATCGGTGTCGGGATTCAGTGGATCGAGGCAGCCACAGTCTGGATACAGTACGTTGATTGCCTGCCCCAGCATGTCCGTAGACGGAATCGTCGACTGGCGTGATGTAGAGAATCCCAGTTTTTCGATTCCGTCGCCATCCGCATCGCCGTCTGTGTCAAATTGATTTGGATCGGTCTCTCCGCCATCCCAATTTCCGTTTCCATTCTCGTCTTCCCCGAGGCCCATCGGGTTGGGATGATCCCCAATCCCATCGGGGCTCCCGGTCCGGATGGATGGACCACAGGGAGCGTTTCCTGGTTGGCTGCAGGACTTACAGACGGGATTCACCACCACAGTTGGATGGCCACTCGTCATGTACGGGGTTCCGGCGCCGCCGTCGCACAGCCCGTCACCGTCGGTATCGGCGTTAACCGGGTTGGTCGTGTTGGCACCGAACACCTCGGCCGAGTCGAGCAGTCCGTCGTCATCGGTGTCCGGATCGAATGGATCCGTTGGAATCGGACCGCCACCGGTCATCTCATGCCAATCATTGCGGCCGTCGTCATCCGTGTCCCAGTCTTGGGGATCGGTCCCCAATCCCACCTCTTCCCCGTCAGTCAGTCCATCGCCGTCCGAGTCAGCATCGCACACGTTGCACAAGGCGTCATCGTCCTGTTCTCCTGTGGCCGCAGTCACGACAGTCCGCACAGTCCCCGGCGCTTGAATATCCGCAGCTGCCACATCAGCGAATCCTTCGATGAAGATGTAGCTATAGGCAATCCCCGGACCTTGTCGGGAGATGGGGATGACCGCACCATCTTGGACGCCGTCGTTGTCGGAGTCATCGTCATTGATGTAAGGGCAGCTCGTGTCTCGATTTCCGCCCAGTTGTCCGACCAAAGCGCTCAATCCTGTACCGTGGTTGACCACGTCGCCACACTCTCCCTCGACGGGATCGAACAAGTGGTCATCGTCGGTGTTGATGTCCAATGGGTCAGATTCCTGATCGAAGGTACGCTGTGGCGTCGCCCCCGGCGTACCGCCGGTAGCGATCAGCTCATCAGCATCCAGCAAGGTATCGTTATCGCTGTCTGCGTCGAGCGGATCCGTTCCAGTGACCATCACCTCTTCATAGTCCGACAGTCCATCATTGTCTGAGTCCACATCCAGAGCAGGGACAGTTTCACCAATCGCTGGACCTGAAGTCGGTACAAAGGTGAACAGCGGACCGCCGCTGTAGTCGGGTCCCACCGGTGTGACGGTCGAACGTCCTTCCGGAACCACCGTGTTGAACCCGGGCGGAGTGACCGGTCGTCCGCCTGTCGGTCCGCCGCCGATGAGGTTGGCTTCTTCGCCATCGCGAATGCCATCGCCATCCGTATCCGGATTGCAGGGATCCGTTTCCCAGTACGTGACCGTCTTGCTCGACTGCGTGCCGAACGATCCAATCACGATACCGGCTCCGGCCACGCCCCAGGTGCCGTCGTGGTTGGCGTCTTCGACCCCGTCCTGGAGACCATCATTGTCGGAATCGTCGTCGTTGACGTAGGGGCAGTCAGTATCTGGCGTGCCTCCTAGACCCCGCGACGTACCCAAACCAGACCCGGGATATTCATTCTGATCGGGAATATCGTCGTCATCCGTGTCTGGGTCGAGCGGATCCGACACTTGAATGAACGAGCGGTGCGGCCACGTTCCAGCGATCGCGATCAATTCATTCGCATCGCTCAACGTGTCGTTGTCGCTGTCTTGATCCAGCGGATCGGTGCCCGTAACAACGATCTCCTCGTAATCAGACAGCCCGTCGTTATCCGAATCGTCATCCAACGGCGGAACCGTCCCCGTCAGCGGCGCGCCCGCCAGTCCAAAGACGGTGGATACGCCTTCGGCGATAACCGGTGTGAATCCATTGACCCCATCGATCAGCAAGCCACCCAGCAGCGCGACTTCCTCACCGTCGGTCAGTCCGTCGCCATCGGTGTCGGGGTTACAGAAGTCGGTCTCCCCCGACGGATTGATCTGAGCCTGCGTCGTCGAATCGCCCATGATACCGAGAGTAATCGTCCCGTTGCCGTCCCAGCTCTCTGCCCCATCCTGCAGCCCGTCATCATCGGAATCGTCGTCATTGACGTAAGGACAGATCTCGTCGCCGCTGCCGCCGAGCCCTCGGGTTGTTCCCAAACCAGTTCCTGTGTATTCGATGTCGTCGCGGAGCCCGTCATCATCAGTGTCTGGATCGAGTGGATCGGAGACCTGAGCAAACGTCCGCATTGGCCAAGCGCCGCTCAATGCCAACATTTCGTTGGAGTCAGACAGTGAATCGCCGTCCGAATCCCAGTTCAATGGATCAGTGTGTGTAACAACCTGCTCCTCGTAATCGGACAAGCCATCGTCATCAGAATCGTCGTCTAGTGCAGGGGTCGTGATCGTCCCCAACGTGCTGTGAACCTCGATGGGGCCACGTCCAAACAGAGCCTCCTCTTCCCCGTCAGACAACCCATCGCCATCCGTATCGGCCAAACACAGGTGCGTTTCGCCGCTTCCCGTTGTTCCGGTACCGCCGATTTGCACGTAGTCCCACGTCGCATTGCCATCCGTGGATTCGTTCCCATCGAGAATCCCGTCGCCGTCGGAATCAGAATCGTTGACATAGGGAGAGTACGTCGAGTCCGACGTTGACGTCGCCAGATCGCCAGGACCGAACTCGACAAAGTCGTTGAGCCCATCGCCGTCGGTGTCGCCCTCTCGCGGATCGGGATGATCCCTCAAGTCGGCGAACGGGAAGGTGTACGCAGAGTACCCCAGTGCAGCAAACGTCGTCATGTCAAACCCGCTCCCCGCAGCCGGCAGTGTCCTACACGCGACCTCCACGCCATCGGGGAGGGTGTCGCAATCCGTGTCTGCAACGCACACATCGGTGGCAAACGGAGCCAGTTCATAGCCGTCAAGGAGGCCGTCGCTGTCGCTGTCGGGGATGTTGGGGTTCGGACGCAACGTGCCGCCGTAGTACCCGGCGCAGTAGCCGATCTCGTCCGCATCCGACATCGCATCGGCATCCGTGTCAACAATGTCAGGGTCGGTGCCTGTCACGTTTCGCTCGATGACGTCGGGGATACCATCGCCGTCCATGTCGGCTTGCATCGCGACAATCGCCACTTCGAGAGCGAGGCTTGTCCCATTGAGGATCGCTTCCACGATCTCCTTGATCGGGATGTCCGTCCCTGATGAGAAGCCAAGCCCTGCTGCCCAGACGGGATTGGGGATGAAACTGGTGACGATGGTGGTCGCACTCAGTCCCATCTGCACCGCGTGAAGGAGAGTCGATTCGGCGTTCAGAGTCCAGATCATCGAGTCGATATTGACGCCACCGCTGCCACAGCCGTCCGCGCAGGCGCCTCCTGTCGTGCCGTCTCCTCCGCCGCTTGTGTCAATGATCTTGGTGCATGGTTCCGCAGGTGTTCCCGGCGACTTGACATGAATGAAGTTGTTTGGTGAGTACAGAATCGTGGGACTGACCATCGGCAACTCCGTCACAATGTCAATCGACGCGACCGGGGCGACGCCGACGACAACTTCTGATAGGTCGTCGCCTTCAAGCATCACGAAGTTTCCCAACGGGATCGAGGGCAGGCCAGGCGTTCCAGCCTTCTCTGTTACCTGAGCCAACACTGTAAACCCGGTAGGTGTTCCGGCGACGCACGTGATCGTCACTTCTGTGGGGCGGCGATTAACGCCCTTGCCATAGCTGCCTTCGCTGGGAAGATGGATCCCATCGTCGGGATCATAGGTGGCGGTGACCACGTCGTAGTCCGCTCCCTCCGCGATCAGGGCCGTCCACAGGTAGTCGTAGTTCCACACATGGGTGTCGTTGCCAGACGTACTATCCGAGAGCTCGTTGATCACACGCGTGCCACCATAGAAAGTCTTCTCTGCCGAGAGAGTGATGCTCCCCTCCGGATTGACGGGATCAGTGGCAGTTCCTGCAGTATCGACAACCGTCACAGTGAACGTTGCCGGCTCATAGACATAGATGCCTTCTGTCTTGTTGAATTCAACGGTCGTCAGCGTAGGGCGAAGCTCGACGGTGAGCTGTTGGCTTAGTTGTTTGGCAGCATAGACTTCAGACCCTTCGTAGCTTGCCGTGATCACCGTTATCGCTGAGCTGCTTCCAGCATCTCCCGCTCCCGGCGTGTACGTCACCGTGCAGTCGCCATTCGAGTTCAGCGTCGGGGTGTCGTCGGAGAACGTGCCAGTCTTGCCATCGTTATCCAGCACAATCTCCAGGCCGCTGAGCGAGTCCGGCGTACCTTCCGTGGTGTCGTCCTCCATATGGACGGTAATGCTCACCGGCTGCAGGACGTACGCTGTGGTCGGAGCGATCGTCATCTCCATATCCAGTGCACGTTTTTGGATCTCCTGTTCGAAGGTCCCACTGCTTCCCTCGTGGGCGCTGTCCCCAGCGTAGGTGGCTGTGAAGGTGTGCGGCGTGGTCGTTGCACCGCTTGGCGTATAGGTGAATGTAAACTGGCCTGCGTCACTCGCCGAGAGCGTGTGTGAAGCGTGAGTCAACGATCCTTCGCCCGTCGGGCTGACGCTGATGGTCACAGTTCCAGTCACAGGCACGAATTCCCCTGGTGATGTGTCTTCGACAATGACGGTACACGTCGCCGTGTCGTTCACGACGAGCGCAGTGTCCGATCCCATGACAAGCGTGGTCGTTGTTCGCTTGTTCACAGTTTGCTCTTCGGTGTCGCTGCTTCCAGTGTAGTTTTCACTCCCACCATAATTGGCAGTAATGTCGTACGTTCCTGCTGGAAGGGACGAAGTCGCCAGCACGGCTTGGCTTGAATTCGCCCCTGTACTGACGAGATTGGCCGCGCCGATGGCGGTCGCTCCGCGCTTAAATGTAACCGTTCCCGTGGGGCTTCCGCCGCCAGGAGCGCTTGTCGTCACGCTCGCGGTCAAGGTTACTGTCTCTCCGACCACAGAGGGGTCGGGCGTGGCAGCAAGCGCCAGCGACGTATCCGCCTTGTTGACGGTATGCGATGCCGTGTCCGATCCAGAACCAAAGTCAGCTGGGTTTAGCGGTGTGAACGTTGCGGTGATCGTCTTCACGCCCGCTGTGTATGTAGTCAGTGTACAGCCCCAGGACCAGCCGTTAACATAGCCCCCGGAATCTGTCAAGCGACTGCACGTATTCCCCTCGCCGTCGTCTAGTGTCATCGTGCCGTACAGGTAGAGATCATCGGGGTTGGCTGCGGCCCGAACGACCTCGAACCTGACGTAGTACCCTTCACCAACCACGGACGGCTCAGTGTCGAAGGATGTGATGGTCACCGTCACAGGGATCTGCGCAGAGCCGGCGAAGCCAATCAGCAGCAGCGAACCAATCATGACAAGCAGAAGAACGACCATTTTGGATAATTGAAGTCGACCGAAGGTCGTTCCCTTCCTAAGGCACGAGTGATTCTCCCCTATCCGTTTCATGACATTCTCTCCTTCCCCATTTCGCGTCGCAGTTGCACTTCGATCTGACGGTCGCGACGCTGTTCTTGTGTGTCTCATTAGAACGTCACCCCCACATCCAGCGTCGCTTGGCGTAAGCCCGTTCTTCCGAACAAGATGGAGAATGTGACACGTGCCGGAGAAAACGTCATGCCCAGATTGGTGGAAACAGATGAAAGACGAAGTGTGTCTTGTTGCTGCGAGATACCGACGCTCAGCCCGCCCGAGAACAAGCCTTGTGACACATTCGCGCCCATCGAAATACTTGAGGCCTCCAGATCGCTGCCAAAGGCCGCACTCGTGGTGAACCTGCCCGTCATGCTCCCCAACGGGAGATCAATGTTGCAGCGCACGCTGGCCGATCGAAACTCGAAATGGTTGGATAGACTCACACTGGCGCTCATTTGATCACACCAAGAGAAGCTGAATGAGTAGCCGCCAATCAGGAGTGGAAACAGGGAGAACGAGCCAGAAAGCTCCATGCCGCCCAACTTCGAGAAGCTCCCACCTCCGCTGAGTCTGAGGATTTCATCCCCACAGGGATTCACGTTGAGGCTCAGCCAAAATGGAATGCCGCAATACTCCAATCCAGTGATAGTCAAGGTTTCATCCCATGCAGCAAGTCCACACATTGAGCAATCTTCACTGACACGGCCAGGCGCGGAATAGCCCTTGACCGGCCTCGATCCGCCATCAGCGCAAATATTGGTGACACTTCGGACATTCACACCCGGGTATGGTGAGAATGAGAGGGTCAAAATGTCGCCCACGTGGAACGATTGGCTCTGAACTGAATAGAGCAGCGGGACAAAGTTCGTGCTCGGATTGGGGAACGTCACGTCCTCAAGCATCATCAGATTGTGGAAGGTAACCCCACTGAACTCCGTCTCGATTTCGAATCGCGATTTGACGAACATGAGGTCAGCCGGTGGAATGACGACCCAGTTGGTGAAATGATTGACGTCGGTCACGGTTTCAAACGGCACGGCGTTCCAAATCTCAAATTTGCTATCAAAGGGGCCGAGAGTCGCAGCAAAATCTAGAATGACCCGCTCAAGGCCCGCAATATTGATCGCTGAATTAAGGTGAAAGGCTGCATCCCAAATCGTCGCCGTGAAGTCTAGTTCGGATTTGATGCCGAATTTCAGCAGAGTCATCTCGCCCGGAGTGTCCAGCTGTAATCCGCCCTCCAATGTGACGGGCACAGGCATCATGATGGTTCCAAGCGTGTATTGCCCTGACACATCGAGAAGCTTCCCTGCGGCTTGTTGCCCGAAGCTTGCCAACATGATCGCTACGAGCAATAGCCAAACACCTCGAACTCGGCAGCGAGGGCATCCTGCCCTCATCCAACATCGATGAACCCTCCCCCCATCCTGCATTCCTGCCTCCTTGCCAACTGCAATGAACGCTTCGCAATCTCAGCAAGAGGCATCTTCTCATTGGGAGACAGATGTCGTGTCAAACACTCCTCGATGACCAGAAACCAGGCATTACTCCCAAGTAGTCTGTTCATTAAGGAGGGGATAAGACGCGTCTACGTGATCCAGCCAGATCGTCCATGATGAGTCGACGCCCCTCCTGCTTATTATTTCGACGATTCCCTCCATTCAATCCAATGATCTAACCGAATTTTTTGAATAGTGTTCTGGAGAATGCGTGCGCACGCACAAGAAGATCGCATCAACCTCACGTTGCCCATGCACTCCCCCCTCCAACTGTTGGCAGCTCGGTGATCAGAGATCCGCTCTGGGGTCCCCTCCGCACGCTTATCACGTGGCGGTCCGTAGCTTGTCGTCGCATGTTCCCATGCGGTGCCTTGAGCAACAGTAGTACCAATCTAGTGGAATCTCCTGAGAAAAGTCAAATCGCGGGCACCCTATCGCATCCTGTTGCTTCCAGGCAGAGACATCGGGCTTTGCCCTTCATCAATGAAGAGCAATTTGAGGTTGTCCTTCTTGTCTGATCACAACTTGGCAATCCAATCCATGTCTAATCACTTGGCTGGCAACGGCAAGCAAACGAGCCGACACAACCGCTGTTCGGGATCCAGCAGCTGACTTCAAATCAAGAAGATAGCCAGCACGCATCGCCGGATCTGCTGCAAACGAGATGATGAGCCCCCATGTGAACGCGGCACTTATCAGCGCGGTCCTAATGCAAATATCCAGAGTACACCCATCGGCCGAGTCACCAGGTGAACGGTCATCAGAACTCATCACGGCGGGGCCGACACAAGCATTTGCGAAGAAACACATGTGCAGATCCACCGTCAGAATGAGCGTACCACCGCCCCCTTGGTGCGAAACAGGCGGAAGCGGTGGTACCTTTCGCTGCTATTCTCCGAACCAGGCTGAGTTCACGATGATGTCACCATCCAAGTCAGTGATGACGAGAACTCTCCATGCATGGTAGAACCGAGAATTGGCAACTGCATATCGCACCGTGTATTGGGCGTCGTCCGCAGTACCATCTGCATCGATATCTCCGAAGAAAGCGTCCGCAGGAGACACAATCCCGAGCCGGATATCGACGACTCCGTTGCTCTCGATATCTAGGGCAACGCTCTCAGCGATTCCGTCTCCGTCGACATCCTCAAGCCACAGCTGGTCTGTTGTTCCTTCATCCAGATCGAGCTCAAGCGCAAAAGCAATCGAGTAGTCGTCCGGATCGTCAGGATTGGTTCCCGCTGCCAACTCAGCTGCATCCGAGAATCCATCTCCATCTGTGTCAACCGTGGCTGCTTGCAACGGAGGTTCGAGATCCGCTTCCAAGATTGGCGGATGGCTGTTCGGCTCATCAGGACTCGTGCCTGCCTCGATTTCGATCACATCAGGGAATCCATCCCCGTCGGTATCGACGCGAGTATCTGCGACCGGCCCCGCATAGGGAAGGATGTCCCCATAACACGGGTTGGAGTCGAGACCATCGATGATGCCATCTGAATCGGAGTCTCGATTCGTAGGATCAAGAACATCACAGATAGATCCCATCATGTAGTACTCGTCCACTCCGTCGCGATCAGGATCGAGATCAAAGCCGGGAGCAGCACAAGACCACATGATCTCCTCGTTGTCGAACAGCCAATCGTTGTCTGTGTCGTGATCCAGAGGATTGGTGCGGTTGAACGAGTAGAACGTTGACGGATTTGGCTGGAAGCGCTCCGCGTAATCACTCAGCCCATCATTGTCCGTATCTGGATCGCACGGATTGGTTTCTGCCGGATCAGGCATCGATGGACCCGGCAGCGGATCCGTATAGTCGAAGTCGCTGGGCAGGAAATCGAAATTGCCGTTGGCGTTGGCATCTTCGTAGCCATCCGTAAGTCCATCCCCATCGGTGTCCTCATTGAGCGGGTCAAGGCACCCACAAGCAGGATAGGTCACATTGATCGCGCGACCCAACATGTCGATCGAAGGGATCATCCATTGTCGTGACGTAGAGAAGCCGAGCTTCTCGATACCGTCGCCAATCCCGTCACCGTCGGTGTCGTATCGGTTCGGGTCGGTCTCGCCGACGTCCCACGATCCGTTGCCGTTCTCGTCCTCTCCCAACCCGTTCGGATTCGGGTGATCCCCGATCCCACTTGCACTTCCCGTTGTGCACGAGCACAGAGGATTAACCCCTGTCCCCGAAGGCGTGTTGGCGCCACCGTCACACAGGCCATCTCCATCCGTGTCGGGCATGACTGGATTGGTCGGATTGCTGCCCCAGAGTTCGGCGGAGTCCAGCACGCCGTCGTCGTCTGTGTCATCATCGAATGGATCCGTCGGAACCGGGCCTAAACCTAGCACTTCATGGCCATCGCAGCGGCCGTCGTCGTCTCCGTCCCAATCGAGGAAGTCCATGCTCCTCATGTGCTCGAACCCGTCGAGAATTCCATCACCGTCCGAATCCTCGTCGGCAATGCTAGGAAGGCTGTCAGGCAGTAGCTCCAAGTTATCGCCACTCCCCGCCACTTTGACGACGTACAGTGCGCCAGGGAACGCATAGGTTGGGTCATCCGGGAGGTCCGCGTATGCGTCCAGATTATCCCTCAGCCCATCGCCGTCCGAATCAGATGAGTTGACGAAGCCATCGCGTGGATCGGGCGTTCCAAGGCAACCCAGCGGCATCTCCCAGAAATCGCTGATTCCATCGCCGTCCGAGTCTTTCACCAGCGGATCCGCATGGTCACGATCGTCTGCTGACTGCCACGTGGCAACCTCCACGCCGTCGATGACACCATCACCGTCTGTGTCGGGGTTGCAGGGGTCAGTAAAGTAAATCAGCAGTTCGTCCCCGTCACCCAACCCGTCGTCATCGGTATCCTCGTCCTTGGGATTCGGACAGGCACATTCCCATCCACCATCGTAGCTGAAATAGCCGTCGGCCTGATCAACTTCTAGCGCATCACTCAAACCATCATTGTCCCAGTCTGGGTCAAAATCACTTGTGCCCATGATGGCCTCGACAATACCTGGAAGCCCGTCAAGATCTAGATCCGTCGTCGCAATGAGCACATAGGTATCCATCGTAAGCGTAACAAATCCAATCGCAGCGGATGCGATATCACTTACCGGAATCGTCGTGCCTGATATCACCCCAAAGCCGGCCCCTACGACGATATCAGGAATCATGTCACAAATAATTCCCGTGAGACTCAGTGCAAGTGCTGCGACATCGGTCGCGAATACGCCCGCATTCAAGCCATACAGGATCGCCTGAACATTTAGGTCCCCGCAATCTCCCCCAGAGGGAAGCCATGCCGGGTTGTCCCTTGTCACTGAAGCTGAGGCAAACGAGTGGACGTGAACCCGATCCGTCGGATCGTACTTGACATTTACTGGCACGAAAATACTGTCTGGTGCAGAGACAGAAACGGGACTCGGCCCGCCGGTATACATGCCAACGAGGACATCACTCGTCGCCGTATCGATGACCTGGCCCACAGGGGAGGTTGCAACACCGGGAAGGCCTGCCTCCTCATGGGTCGTCATCTGGCAGTCGCAGCCGGCGGCTGTGGCTGTGCAGTCGATACTCGACTCGGTCGGCCGCCGCTGCACGCTTTGTCCAAAAGCGCCAGTACTCTCTGCATGAATCCCATCGTTTGGATTGTAGGTCGCACTAATCGTGTCAACGTCTCCATCGAGATCCAAGGCCGTACACGCATACCTGTATTCGGCAGTTGAGGAGCCGGACGGTCCTGGAGTGAACGCACTCCAGGGTGTGATCACGACGACGCCAGCAGTCAGAGATTGTGACAGCGTCAGTGTACCAGGAGGAGCACATAGGGTCCCTGGGGGAGCATACACAGTCCATCCACATGTCAAGTCCTTGACTGTTACATTGATCGACCCTGTTTCATTGACAAGCAAGACGCCTGCGTCGCCACTCGAGGTCAGACTCTCGACAATGGTTTGAGTAGGGCGAAGCACGACGTTTAGGGGTCCGCTTGCGGATCCCGCGAGGTAGGTCCCATCCCCATTGTAGGTTGCAGTAATCGTCGTTGTTCCCGCGTCATTCGCGCCAGGAACATAGTCCACGCTGGCCGCTCCGGCATTGAGCGTTGCAGTGGCACCAGACGGGAACGTGCCGTTCGCAGTGCCGTCGGAGAAAGTGACGGTTCCCGTTGGAGTCCCACTCCCGCCTGAGACCGTAACCTGGCATGCGACCTGCTCGTAAATGAGGGCATCAACCGAGGGTAGAGTGAGTTGAACCGTCGGGGCAACTTGGGCCAATGCGGCCAAGGACGAGAGCAGGATGCATCCCATTATACTTAAAACCAGGATCATCCCTCGATACGCAGCAAGTCTCTTCTTGCGCACGATTCTGTCTGCCTTGCGAGCCTCCATCGAAGAACGGTCCTCTGCCCTTCCTCCCGCTTCAGGCCACAATGCGTGAAAATCGAAACCTCTTTTCTTTGTTCGTCTCATAGCTAGAACACCAACCTTAGGCTCATGAGGCCTTGTACCAATCCGCTACGGCCGAAACGAGCAGACACGGTGGCCGTGACCGGAGCGAATCTGAAAGACAGAGAGGGCGACACGGAAATGAGCCGAAGCGAATTGTTCTCCTTGCCAATACCGCATGCCAACCCGCCAGAAATCGTTCCATGCGTCAATTGGCTGCCGAGCGAGAGGAAGCTGAATCCATCGGCAGCAGTGAATGAGCAATTCGCGCTGACACTGCCCTGCATGATGCCCGTATCAATCTGGGCTCGGCAGTTGAACGATGCACTCTCGACTTCAAATGTATCCGACAACTGAACGCGCATGGTGATCATGTCGCATAGCGACGTTGAGAAGGAAAACCCAGAGATGCCAATGGGGAAGAGGGAAAATGAGCCTGAAACATCCAAGTCCCACATTCCACTAATCGTTCCGCCACCTGTTGCCACCAGGGGTTCCGGATCACAGGGATCCACGGCTAGGCTGAGCCAGAGCGAGACGCCGCAGTATTCGATCCCAGATAGGGTGAGCGTTTCCCTGAACCCGAAGTCATCGCACAGGCTGGCGTCCTTGTCAACACTGCCTCGACCTGACCAACCCATCACACTGGTGGAAGCAGAATTGGCGAAGAAATGGGTGACGCTTCGGAGGGTCACACCGGGAACCACTTCTGCAGAGACGGTCAGAATGTCACCCACGTGGAAGGACTGGCTCTGTACGGAATAGGTCAGGGGAGCAAAATCTGCCCCGGGATTCGGGAAGTTTACATCCTGAATCATGAACAGATTGTTGATGTCCAACCCGCCGAGCTGCACCGACATCGTGCATCGAGCAGTAACGAACATCAAATCTCCGCCTGGGGGGATAGCCACCCAATTGGAGAAATGATTAATGTCGACAACGCTTTCGAATGGGGCAGCAAACCATATTTCCGGCTTGAAAACGAAACCACCCAGGGGTACAGAAGCCTCCAAGATGCATCGCTCCAAACCTGCGACGCTCATGGCTCCGTTGAGGTGAGTGGTGAAATCCCCATAATCGAGATTGAGATCAAGAATGGAGTCAAGCCCGAATTTGAACACTGTGAACTTCGCTGGCGATTCGAGCTGTATCTCATTGACCAGTGTGGCAGGTATCGGAATAGCCTGTACATCAAGCCCGTATTGTCCCGAGATCCCAACCACGCTTCCTTGGGCCGTAACACCGGCTATCACCAGAGTGAACAGTAGCCAGAACACCGCCGTCAGTGACGACTGGCAGTGCCTTCTCCCCAGAAGAGCATGCCAATCCCCATCGCTTCGCCTCCGCATTGTAGCCTCCTTGCAATACTCCATCAGCGTGCTGAAGTGATTCCAAGGAATGGGCGTCATGGCGAGTGACAGATGTCGCCCGCTGGGGTCCTCGATGACTTGATGTATGGATTGAAACCCCATACGCTATCTATCGAGGATGGGGTAAGGCATTTCCAGTGATCCGCTCAGATCGTACATGGCGTGTCGACGCCCCTTCCTCTATTGAATGCCGATTAACTGCATAGACCTCCAATGCTGCTTTGTGTACCAATGAAATAGGGCATTTGTACGAAGGGAGAACTGCAAAAGGTCGACGTACGCACGACGTGAAGAAGCTCACTGCTCATATGCCCACACTGTCCTCACCACTGGCAGCCCGGCGACCGGGAACTCTTGGGAGTTCCTTTGCGAATCCTATGAATTCGCCGTACCACACGTGTCTTGCGTGGCGGCCCGTAGCTTTGCGCCGCACCAACTGGAGTGCGTTGCCCTGAGCAGCGGTAAGAGGCAGCCTAGCAGATTTGGCAAACTATGTCAAACAGGGGAAGAATAGATCTTCTTGTGTAATTCGGACCGTTTCATGCACTTTACGGCATATGCAAAAAGACGTCCATTGCTCTCTCCGTAAGTTATCCCAAGTCGCTGGCTACAATCGATACCCAACACGTGTCGTGAGCTGTCCCGCAGTCAGGTACCACCCATTGCCAACAAACAGGGAGAAGGGAAGTCGCCGATTCTCGATCTTGTAGGCTTCGATAGTGA
>JAHITR010000106.1 GCA_018817505.1 Candidatus Bipolaricaulota bacterium
CTGCTCGCCTTGGATGGCACGGATCGGTGGGTTGTCTATTTGGCAGGCGTCGGTAAGCGTTAGCTGCGGCAGGAAACTGAGGATCAGATGCCCTTCGCTCCAGTAGACTGAATGGCGAAAAGCGGCGTGTAGACGATCTCGCTTACCGGCTAACGAAGGAAGCGTCTCAACTTCAGCTTCAGCTTCAGCGTCAGCGACCGCAACCGCCGCCAACGGATTGGGTGTGGACGGTCATCGTGTGCGAGATCGTCGAGAGAGCGCCCTCGTTGTCCACAACAGTGAGCCGGATGGTATACAAACCGAGATCTTCGTAGCTGTGACTGACGCGAGTTCCTCGCTGCGTCTCTCCGTCGCCAAAATCCCAGATAAAGTCGACCAATTGGCCATCTGAGTCGAAGGAAGAAGACGCATCGAACAGCACGCTCTCCTTGGGGATGGGCGCATCGTTGGAGAACCGACAACTGGCGATGGGAGCTGTGTTCTCCACATGGATGATGGCCTCGGCGGAATTGGATTGGCCCGCGCTATCCGTCACCGTCAAACGAACAAGGTAGTCACCGGAAAGCCGAAAGCTTTGCTGGGTCTGGATGCCGCTGAGCCGATTGGGCTCCTGGTTGGGTAGCTCCCAATCGTAGGCAACTAGTCCTGAATCATCGTCTGACAGCGCTCCAGATAGTTGGACGACCAGAGGGGCCTTGCCAGTCATTGGGTTGGCAGTAATGACGGCAACAGGCGCACGATCCGGAATGAGCCACGAACATCCACCCAACAGTGCGATTAGCCCACAGACAAGCAGCGAACGACAGCGTGGTCCTTTCATGATGTCTCCATCCTAGTTCCTGCTGGCATCAGCTGTGACCCCTTGGGCGCGATGAGGAGGCGAACGTTGTCACGGTCTCGTTCCAGACACGAGTCCGTTCATCATCAGACACAATGGTTTGTCCCTCCGCACGGTATGATTCTGTGACATGGGGGAAGGATCAACGTGGAGAAAAGTGAGAGCATCAACAACGGCGACGATCAAGGGATCTGGGTTTCAAGCGAAGACTTTGCTCGCTATGCTGAGGCAGATTTAGATCGATGGCGGCAATTGCTTGGACGACAGGTTCAGCACACGGATGCCAGATGGGGAATCGGGATTGTTGAGGCCGTGTCTTGGGGGTCGCCTTGCGATCACGTGCCGGCTTATGTGCAGGTGCGAATTGGCTACCAAGCGGGATGGTCTGTCGAGGTTCATTGCGAGACCTGGCACTTGCATCACCATCGGGTTTCTGTTGCCCCGTCGATTGAGGCGGTCATGCGTCAATGCCTAGATCCGCTGCTTTCGGCTGAAGAGCAAACTGACTGCTTGGCCAACCATGCGCGAGAACTCAGAGCGCAGCACGATCGAAAAGTGCTAGAGCGGCGTGCGGCGAAGAAGTGAGCATACGCGTCTTGGGATCAGCCATTCAGCGTATCGCTGTGTAGGAGAATTTGCTCGGCCGCAAGGCGAGCGGCCAGTCCGCAGGCGGCAGCGCATCCGATGGGGCCGTTGGCTTCATGCCATGCTTGGGTCTTGGATGGGTCATCGCAAACCCATCCGATGATCGATTGCTGAATCCCAGGACATCGCGTGCTTCCGATCGCTTCTGTGAACGAGTCGACGAAGGTCTTGGCGGCAGCTCTTGCCTGAAGGTCGCGTTCGGCCTCATGGTAGCCATCCGATCCCATCGCTTGGCCAATCGCCATCAGGGCACCGAGAACCGCGCCACAGGTCTCTCCCGTGCCGGCAATTCCTCCTGCAAGCGTCGAACTGGCCCGGAGAGTCGCTGTGTCTGGCAATCGTAGATGCGTCTGAATGGCCCACAACGTGGAGCGACAGCAATTGGAATACGCGCGGAGGTTGTTGAATGCAGATCGGGCAATCACATCCAGCAGCTTTCGCCGGATTTCTTCAGGCGATGTTTCGCCTGAGTAGGAAGCCGTGCTCCTGGGTCCGTCAATCTGTTCCACGATCGTGTCGAATTGCGTCATGTTGACCTCCAGAGGGTGAACGATATCGCACCCATGCGGATCGTGCCATCGCCGAGAAGCCATCGCGTCTTCTAGGAGTTCGGCTGAAGCGGGTGCTGATTCGACAAACTAGAACAGCGCCCAAACGCCTCGTGCGATCAGCCCGACGATGAGCGCCGTTCCCGTGGTCGCGCCAATCACGGTGGCAGTTCGTGCTGTTCCAAATTCTCGATGTAGTACGGCGATGGTGGCCACGCACGGAATATAGAACAGCGTGAACAATGCGAACACGAACATCTGGCCAGAGGACAGCACAGACGCTACCTGCATCGTCCCCAAGGCAGAAAACAGCATCACCAGCGACAGCTCTTTGCGGAAAATACCGAATACCAAAGGAACGCCGACTGCCATCGGCAGCCCGAGTGACCAGGTGATTGGGAGTACGAGTGCGTTGAGAAATCGAGATACGTCGAAGTACTCCAGAACACTCATCACAATCGAGCCCAGCACAAGGATGGGCATGGCGTAGCGCAGAAATTCGCGAATGCGCATCCACATCTTGGCACCCATTACGCGCAACGAGGGCACCTTGTAGGATGGAATTTCCAGAATCAACCCTGGGGTCACACTGGGAAGCAACTTGGTCAGGATCCTGCCAGTGATGGCAATGACGAGGATATTGATCACATACAACGCGAATGCGAGATGCGGGCCAATGAAGTAGCCGACCAAGCCGTAGATGACGGTCGTGCGCGCCACGCAGGGCACCATGATGGCCAGCATGGCCGTAATAAACCGATCCCGCTTGTTCTCCAAGATTCGCGTGGCCATCACTGCCGGGACACTGCAGCCATATCCCAAGATGAAGGGGATAATCGACTTGCCGTGCAATCCGATCCGGTGCATCAGTCCGTCTGCTAGATAGCCGGCACGTGGGAGATAGCCGATATCTTCCAACAACGCCAATCCAAACAAGAAGGGCACCAAGTAGGGCAAAACAATCGCCAACCCTCCGCCGACGCCTTCCAGCAGTCCTCGCAGTGCAGCGAACGCAAGTCCGTCAGCTGGGAGAACGCCTCCAAGCCAGGCGACGAGTCGGAAAAACAGGCCATAAAGCGGTGTCTCGATCGCTGTTCCGATCTTGAATACAAAGAAGAACAAGCTGTATAGGATGCCTGCGAGCGCGATCAGTCCGAATGTACGATGCATGAGCACCCGATCCACGCGATCTCGCAGGGTGCGAATCGGGGCTCCGACCGTTGCTGCGGATTCAAAAACCTCCATTGCTTGTGCGTGGCGTTCTGCCGAGATCACTTGATCTGCCGGGCGACCACGCGTGCTCTGAATGGCCTGCTGCGATGCCTGGATCGCCGCCTCCAGACCGGGCAACTGTTGTCCGGCGAGGCGACGAAAATAGGGATCCCCTTCAATGAGCTTGATGGCGAGCAGCCGTGCACTGTCGGTGGCAATCAGCTTGGCAACCCGGCGAATGGCGGCCTCGATGTCCGCGCTGTACGGCACGGGAGTGGGCGTTCGCGCGTTCTGAGCTGCGCGGATTGTCTGTGCAACCGCTTCTTGGACTCCTGTCCCCCGGACGGCCACCGTCGCCACGACGGGGATTCCCAATCGCCTCGATAGCGCGTCGACATCAATGTTGATGCCCTTGCGCCGTGCCTCGTCCATCATATTGAGACACAGGACGACGGGCACATCGAGTTCCAACATCTGCAGCGTCAGCTCAAGGCTTCGGGACAACAGAGATGCGTCAACGACATTGAGCACGGCATCGATCGATTCGGAGACGAGGAAGTTGCGTGTCTCTGCCTCTGCCTCATCGAGTGGAACGAGCGAGTAGGTGCCTGGAAGGTCGATGAGTTCTAGGTGATGCCCCGCAACCACGGCCTCAGATCGCAAGTATTCCACAGTCGTTCCGGGCAGGTTGGATGTATTGGCCTTGTATCCCACCAGATGATTGAACAGCGTGCTCTTCCCGCAATTGGGTTGACCGATGAGGGCAATTTTGAGGGTTGCCCCGTTCCTAACCATACGATTCCTCTGGAGGCAAGGGGTCCTTGGAAGTGCATGATTGGCACGTCCCGAACATCTCGAAATGCGTTCGCAGTACGGAAAATCCCTGCTGGCGAGCGGCCTTGTACAGCGCGTTCGGTGCAGCGATGTCTGTGACCCGTCCGCAATGCGAACAAACGAGGTGAATGTGTTCGTCGGAGCGGAGCTCGTAATGCCCGTGATTCTCACCCAGATCTGTCGTGCGAATCATGCCCAGTTCCTTGAGCAAGGTCAGTGTGCGATAGACTGTCGCCAAACCAATCTGCGGACGTTCCTTCTGTGCGATTCGGTAGATCTCCTCGGCATCAAGATGGGCGTTGTCCTCGATGATTCGTAAGAGCAGTTTCCTCTCCGGCGTAATCCGCCTTCCTGAGCCGCGAAGCAAAGACACTCGATCCAGCCGGGCCAGGTTATCCATGCGCTGCCTCCCTTCCAGGGGCAACAATGGGACTGACGTGAACCTGAGCGACCACGCCGCGGCCGAGGGCCACTTGCATCCCATGGACAAGCAACAAATAGGGACCTCGGAATGCGCCGCGGCTCGCCAAGGTGACCACATCGCCGACATGGATTCCCAATTGATTGAGATTACGCAAAACACCGTGTCCTCCTTCGATCTGAGTAACACGGCCAAACTCTCCGAATGGAAGCTGGGATAGCATCATGATGACCAAATGATAACGATTCTCATTTGCAATACAAGCTGCCCCTCACCCATCCATTGACAGGAACTCTTGACTCAGTATCCTGCCACGTATGAACGCTGACATTGCGGACTGGGCCAATCTTTATGACGTCCTCATGGACGCATACGGTCCTCAGAAATGGTGGCCGGGTCGTGAGAATCCGTTTGCAGTGGTTGTAGGGGCGATTCTGACGCAACGAACGACCTGGACGAATGCGGCCATGGCTGTGGATGCCCTCCATCAAGCAGACGCCATGACGCCCGAGGCGATCTGCCGACTTGAGAAAATGGACCTGGAGCAACTCATTCGACCCGCGGGCTTCTATCGTGCCAAAGCAGCGACACTCAAGGTGTTTTGCGAGCGCGCCGGAAAGGCGGGGGGAGTGTCTCAGCTATTCGCCATGCCCAAGAAAGCGTTGCGTTCTGAGCTTCTTTCAATGCGAGGAATCGGCGATGAGACAGCGGATGCCATTCTGGTTTATGCTGCAGCGAAGGCGAGTTTTGTTGTGGACGCCTATACTCGCAGAGTGCTGGAGCGGTTGGGATGGATCGAGGGAAGAGAGACTTACGCGATGATTCAAGCGCTGTTTGAAGCGTCACTGCCCAAGAATGTGACTGTGTATGGTGAGTTTCACGCGTTGATTGTTCATCACGGAAAGGTGCATTGCCGTGCGCGGCCTGCGTGTGATTCTTGCCCACTGCTGACGCGATGCCCATTCGCCAATTCTCAGGAGGAGCTGTCGTGATCTCAATCAACAGAGACGGCCTGCGCGCTCATCCTTTCGGTGATGATGCCATCGAAATCCTTGAGGCTGGACTGGCGGCCATTGATCCGGCAACGAGGGTTGCCGCCTTCTTGTCTGTTGTGCAGGACGAGCTGTGCGTCGGTGAGCTGAGTTTCTCGTTGGCAGGGCGGCGCATCTGGATCCTGGCCATTGGCAAGGCCAGCGTTCCCATGGCCAATGCTGCAGGACGTATCCTGGGACGCGAACGCATTGCCGGGGGTGTGGCGGTTACACGAACGGGTTATGGCGGGCCGACGGATTGTGTCCGGGTGATCGAGGCCGGTCACCCACTTCCCCAAGGAACAGACGGAGCCGATGCAGTCATTGACATCGCAAGTCAGGTGAAGCCTGACGATGTCGTGGTGTGTTTGCTGTCAGGCGGAGGATCTGCTCTGCTGGCCTGCCCGCCCATGGGCGTACGGCTCGCAGATGTTGCCCGTACGACAGAGCTGCTGCTTCATTCAGGCGTCACAATCGATCAAATGAATACGGTACGCCGCCATATGTCTCGATTGCAGGGCGGGCAACTGATGGCCCTCCTCTACCCAGCGACGGTGATCACATTGATTCTGTCCGACGTCATTGGCGATCGACTGGAATCGATTGCGTCAGGTCCAACGGTGCCCGATCCAACATCGTTCGCTGATGCGTGCGCTGTGTTGGAGCGTGCGATGTTGTTCGATCGCATTCCGTATTCCATTCGCAACCATCTGCTATCGGGAGTGGCCTTGAAGGTGTCTGACACGCCCAAATGCGGGGATCCCATCTTTGAGACAGCGCATACCTTTTTGATCGGCAACAATCAGACCGCTGTCGATGCCTTGGCTGCTAGGGCATCCGAGAGAGGTTTCGAAGTTCATAGTTGTTGCGAGCCGTTGACAGGAGAAGCTCGAGACATCGGATGCCGCCTCGCGGACCAAGCCAAAGAACTGCGTGCCCGTGCAACGACGAAATGGGCGCTTGTCGGAGGCGGGGAGACCACAGTGGCTGTTCGCGGCGAAGGGTTGGGCGGACGCAATCAGGAGCTGGCTCTCGCTGCAGCCCTTCAACTTGAGGGTGTGACAGGGTTATCCGTGGCTACACTGGCCACAGACGGCACCGACGGGCCGACGTCTGCCGCGGGTGCGCTGATTGACGGTGACACGGCCGCGTTGGCGCGGGAACGGGGGATTGACCCCGCAGACGCGATCGATCGAAATGACAGCCATTGTGTCTTGGCTGCGACCCACGATCTGCTGTGGACGGGGCCAACGAACACAAATGTGGCTGACCTCGTGCTGATTCTTGGGGCGCCTATAGCTTGATCGTCTTCCACGACCCCGTCCTGAATTTCCAAATCATTGCCACTGACAAGACGGCCCAGTAGATGTATTCTCCGGTCCAAGCACCGAGCAATCCCAGCGACGTATGCAAACCGAGGAAATAGACGGTGGGCAAGTACAGCAGCACGCACAAGAACTCGACTCCCATCACAAAGCGGGTGTTCCCCGCTCCTTGAAGTGAGAGAGACAACACCAATGCAAATCCAGCAAACACCTGGACGGGCCCCAGAAGCATGAGCGGCAAGCGGCCGGCAGCGATGACCGAGAGTTCGGACGTGTAGATTCGGAAGACAAATCCAGGAGCGACAACGAACAACAATCCAACGACGATCATGGCATAAGTGGCCAGTTTGACTGATTCCCACGCCAGTTGCTCTGCCCTTTTCGGGCGATTTGCCCCTAAATTCTGACCGAGAAGGGCTGCGGACGCCGTGCCCAACCCGACCGCGCTCATGATTGAAAGATGAAAGATCGAGCGGATGACATTGGTGGCTGCCAGCTCCACGGTTCCAATACGAGCGATGATGGCGAAGAAGATGGCCCATGCACCATTGGAGAGAACTCGCTGCGCGAGGATCGGACTGGATAACCTCACCATCGGACGAAGCCATCTCGTAGTGAACCACGGACGACCGAAGACACCGTACCGAGATCGATATCCGGGGAGTATGAGGACGGCGATGTAATAGATCGACCCTGCGGCCAATGCGATCGACGAGGCGATGGAAGCGCCCTTGATGCCCAGTTGGGGGAACCCGGCATGTCCAAAGATAAGCGCATAATCGAGCACGATGTTCGTCACCGTGATCAGGATCGAGCTGACCATCTGGTGCTTGGTCTTGCCGATTCCGGCAAAGAACCCACTGCTGACGGAATTGATCAGCATAAAGGGTGACCCCAACAGGCGATACCAAAGGTAGATGCCGCTTGCTTCAATGACCTGAGGATCATTCGAAGACAGCGGTGCGATCATCCGTGCTAGCCAGGGTGTGGCGAATACCAACGGGAGGCCCAGGAAAAGGCAAAGCATCAATCCCGTATTGAGAATGGGACCGCACTGAGTCTCATTGCCTTCTCCAAATCGACGGGCAACCAGGGATTGCGTGCCCACACTCATGGAGGAAATGGGAAAGACGATGGCGAAGTACAAGACTCCAGCGACGCCGGCTGCCGCCAGCGGAAGCGCCCCCAACCTTCCCAGCATGGCCGTATCGACAATGGACAGCAACGTGAACGTAAGCATTCCCAAAGTCACGGGCGTTGCCAGTCGCAGCACGTCCTTGGAAAGCGAAGTGTGGGGGAGCCATGTCGAGACACACTTCCCGAAACGCTCGCTGATGGCGGACATGTTTTCTCCTCAGTGATGCAGGCTGCTGGCTGATCGAAAGCAAAATGGATATCGGATGCTGGAACGCGGCCCCCATTCTCGCTTGGTAGACGGCCTTGCGCAATGGCTATTTCTTCAGAACAGCCGACTCGTAGTCGATTCGCGGAATCGCCTTCGACGCACGATCCAACTGGGTCAGCAACACGCCAAACAATGTGATGGCGATGCCTAGGGTCTTGGGAAGGGTGATGGCTGCTCCCAGGATACTGATCTCGGCAATCAACGTGATGACGGGAACCAGATTGGCGGACACCGCCACTTGCGTGGCCGACAAATGGGACAGGGCATAGTGCATGAACAGAAACGCAACGGCCGAACACAGCACCCCAAGAAAGAGCAGCTCAAGCAAGGTAAGTGCGTCCACCTGGCCGATCCAGGACACACCTTCTGTGAGGGCCAGTGGCCCAAACACAAACAGCGAGAAGAAGAATTGATAGAACGTCAACTGGAGAGGCGTCACGCGGCGCAGCGCGTCCTTGATCAACGTCGTGCGAATTGCCGCACACAGCACGGCCCCTATAACGAGTAGATCACCGAGCAGACTCGCACCGGCCTCGTTTCTGCCCCAGCCGATGATCACCAGGATCCCCATGTAGGCGATCACAATGCCAGCGGACCTGCGCCAGGTCAGTCGCTCTTGCTTGCGAGCAAAGGCAATCAAGTAAACGGCAATGGGGATGGTCGCGATGATGACCGATACGTGGCTTGGCTGCGTGTAGAGAACACCGTAGGTCTCAAACAAGAAGTAGCCGACGGGGCTGAGTAGAGACAATCCCGCCAGCGTTAGCAGATCGCGTTTGGGCAAACGAAGCGAGTTTCGCGCGATGCCAAAAACTCCCAGCAAAATGGTGGCCATCAGGAAGCGTGTAAACAAGAGTGAAAAAATGGGGATCGTCCCGATGACGTCTTTGATGGCCAGGAAAGAAAGCCCCCAAATGATCATGGCTGAAATCAGGGCGCCATACACGCGAACCAAGGACGATGATTTCATGGGCTTCCTCTTTCGTTGTGCAGACTATCGGCGCATAGCGTCGCGCATTTGCCAACTGCCGTGGATTGTGCGTTGGATCGGGAAAGCGCGCAACTGCATGCCCAATGGGTGACGATTGCGGTATCATGTCGCACCAAATCTGATCCCGTGTTTGGAGGAGCCGTGTTCCCCTCAGTCGTCGCCATCGACAAGACCCTTCGAGACCTGGAGTTTGATCGCGTGAAGTCGATCGTTCGTCAGCACGCGTCCTGCTCTCTTGGAGAAGAGGCCGTCGACGCTCTGGTACCGATTAGTGATGCGCAGGCCATTGCTTCTGCCATGGATGAGATTCGCGAAGCGATGCGCTTTCTCAGTGTGCATGGACGATTCTCATTGGGCGGGGTCCGCGACTTGGCACCGCTCGTGACCCGGGCCAGGGAAAGCTCGGCATTGAATGGCGAGGCGTTTGCCGTGATTGCGGCGACCATTGAAGGCACGCTGCAAGTGCGAGAAACGCTGATTGAGAATGCGGAAGGTCCCCTCCTTTCAAGGATTGCTGAGCGATTGACAGCTGGCGGGCCCTCAATCCGACGCAATATTCATCAAGCGATTGACGAACGCGGAGGCATTCGCGACGATGCAACGCCCGAGCTGAGCCAGTTGACACGCAAGCGCCGAACCATCGAAGGTCGCATTGAATCGAAGCTGCAGCATTTCATCGACCGCAATCCAGAACTGATCTCTGAGCCTGTGATCTCGCGTCGACGCGGGCGGCTGGTCATCTCCATTCGGAGCGGTGCCGTCGGATCCATGGAATTCATAGTCCATGATCGATCCGCCACCGGGCAGACGTTGTATGTCGAACCCCCTGGCTTTGTGCCTGAGAACAACCAAGTCAGCCAATTGGACAACGACATTCGTGAGGAGATTCGCCGCATCCTGCGTGCGCTGACCCACGAATTTCTCGAAGCCGAGACCGCGTTTTTGCGGGATCGCGCCATCCTCTCGCATTTGGATTCGAGCTTTGCCAGGGCGGACTACGCCATTCAAGCGCGTTGTGACTTCCCAGAGATTGGCTCTGTGATCAAGCTCCGACAGGCGCGACATCCGCTGATCGATGCCGACGCCGTGGTTCCCGTCACGCTTTCCTTGGGCGAACGATCACGGATGATGGTTCTCACGGGACCCAATACTGGCGGCAAGACCGTAAGTCTCAAGACAATCGGATTGCTGGCATTGATGACCCAGGCTGCCATTCCAATTCCCGCGTCACCTGATTCCGAATTGCCGCTGTTTCGCAGTATCCGAACGGACATTGGCGACGAGCAATCGATTTCGCAGAACCTGTCAACGTTCTCTGCACACATGACCAATATTGTGTCCGTCCTCGCCGACGCTGACGTGGACACACTCGTGTTGCTCGACGAGTTGGGCGCAGGGACGGATCCTCAAGAAGGAGCCGCCCTTGGACTTTCTGTCATTGAGGCCTTGCTTGAGTCCAATGCCTTGGTATTCGTATCGACGCACCTTACGCCGCTCAAGTACTTCGCCATCCGGCACCCCGAAGTGAAGACCGCGTCGATGGAGTTCGACATCAAGACGCTTTCTCCGACGTTCCGCGTGGTTGAAGGCGTGCCAGGACGCAGCAACGCCTTCATCATCGCGCAACGGCTCGGTTTCCCCCTCGAGCGTATCGAACGGGCGCGTTCGTTCCTGTCTCAAGGGGAAATACGAGCCGAAGATATCCTTGATGAACTTGAACGCGAGCGGCAAGCCATGCGTGCGCAACGGCAGGCAGCAGATCATGACCGCTCGGAGGCGACCGCCTTGAGAGAGACATACGAACGTCGACTGATTGCCTTTGAACAAGAGAAAGAAGCTGCCCTCTCCGATCGATTCCGAGCACTGGATGTCTTTTTGCGCGACAGCCAGCGACGGCTGGAGACATTGCTTGCCTCAACACAACACAGCGAGTCAGACGACGCGCGGCGCGAACACCTGCGAGAAATCAGTCAGCTGCGGGAAGAGACGCGGAAGCGCCAAGAGGAAGCGCAGCAGTTGCGTCACTCCGATTCACTGAGTACCGACGAATTGGAGATCGGAAAGACCGTGCACGTTCGCAGTCTGGCTTCAGACGGGCGCATCGTCCAGCTGACGCCCAAGGGCAAAGTGACCATCGATATGGATGGCATCCGCGTACAGACCGTTCCCACAGATCTCATTGCTCCGCGCAATCGATCCAACAAGACAAACCTAAGCCCCAAGAAGCGCGTGCAGCCCCATCCCAAGCGATTGCAGGGCAAGCAGATTCCTCTTGAACTCAATGTGATGGGCTTGACTGTCAACGAAGCCTTGCGACTTGTCGAAGAATATCTCGACCAACTGTTATTGGCCGATATTCGCAAGGCTCGCATTCTTCACGGCAAGGGGACAGGCGCACTGCGAGATGCCGTGCAGTCCTATCTGGGCTCGTGTCGATTTGTCGCATCCTATGGATTTGCACCGCCGAATTTGGGAGGCGACGGCGTCACTGAGCTTGAAATTGCTGAGAGTAGCTAGGCGATTGCATGGGTTTGGTCATTCAGCTACCATTGTCCAGCATCCGCCGATTCTAAAGAGGTCGCGAGAATTGAACATCACAAAGATTGAAATCCGGCCCATGCGGGACGAGGGCAATCTCAAGGCGTTCTGTTCGGTCGTCTTTGATGACGTATTTATTGTTCACAGCGTGAAGATCATTCAAGGCAAGGAATCGCTGTTTGTTGCCATGCCAAGCCGCGAAGTGAAGGACGGCTTGTTCCGCGACACAGCGCATCCCATTGACAACGAATTTAGGATGACCATGGAATCTCGAATTTTGGATGAGTATCATAGCCTCATGAGTGAGCAGCAAATGCTCGTTTCGTCTAATCTTCAGACCGAAGACGTGACATTTTAGGGCGTAGCCAAGCGGCAAGGCAGCGGCCTTTGGCGCCGTGATCGAAGGTTCGAATCCTTCCGCCCTAATAGCGAAGCCACCAGGGGCTCTGAAACCCTGGTGGCTTCGGCATTTGGAGGGATGAGAACCTTTGCCCGTAGGACAGAGTTTGCAGCCGCCAAGCGAGGCAAACTCCAAGCAACTGAACAATCTGGGATCGGTTCAGTTGCCATCCTTCTCCGCCCTAATAAATAGGCCAGGGACTATGTCCTTGGCCTGTTTCTTAGGGAAGAAGCTGAGATCTTTCCGAGTTTCGCACCGCGAAACTCCAAGGAACTGCTCGTTGTGTGAGCAGTTCCCAGGTTCAAGAATCCTTCCGCCCTAATAAACAGCCCAGGGGATAATTCCCTTGGGCTGTTTGTTCGGTCCCGATGGTTCGGTTCTCCGAGTCAGCAAAGCTGACTCAAGACGAACGCTTCGCGTTCGCAGGTTCACGAATCCTTCCGCCCTAACAAGAAGCCCAGGGGACCTCCCTGGGCTTCTTGCTAGGACTCGATGGTTCGGGTTCTCCGAGTCA